>JBBRCI010000033.1:0-29607 GCA_038204935.1 Sphingobacteriales bacterium
GGAAACACGTCATTGGAAGAAGTGGCAATGATCTTAAAAACTCATCAAACTTTAGGTTTTCACTCACAAATAAACACGCAAAAGTTTTATGATATCAGCCGGATGGTGAGCAGAATGATGAATATGCCGGTTCAGCCCAATAAAGCAATTGTGGGCAAAAATGCTTTCGCCCATAGTTCAGGTATTCATCAGGATGGAGTTCTAAAACATCGTGAAAACTATGAAATAATTAATCCGGAAGATGTTGGTATCCCCCGTTCAGATATAATTCTAACTGCCAGAAGCGGGCGCCATGCTTTAAAACACCACTTGGAGCGGCTTGGATATATTTTGGAACGAATTGATTTAGATGAAGTTTATCAGCGTTTCCTGGAGATGGCAGACATTAAAAAATCTGTTTTTGATGATGATATTTTGTTGATGATGGGCGACGGAACGGAACGGAATTACAGCAGCGGAGTGAAAATCAAATATCTGCAGGTTCTTTGCGGAGATCCTTTCAACCCGGTGGCATCCATCAAACTGGATGTGAACGGAGAAGATCATGAAGCTCAGGCGTCGGGAAACGGACCGGTTGATGCGACTATAAAGGCCATCCATCAGATTATTGGGAAAGATATCTCATTGAATGAATTCGAAATTCTGGCCATGCACGGCGGAAGTGATGATATTAGTCGTGTAAATATGCGTGTAAGTTTCAAAAACCGAAGTTACGACGGGTATGGTTTTAGTACAGATATTGTAAAAGCATCGGCAAATGCATACCTGGATGCATTAAATAAAATTACCTGATAATGGAAAATGACACTTTGCTTTTTGATGTTCAGGCTGCAGCCGAAAGATTAAAAGATATTGTAAAACATACGCCTTTAGAATTTCACGCCGGATTGTCCGCTGAATTTGATTGCAATATTTACCTTAAACGGGAAGATTTGCAGGTTGTTCGTTCATATAAATTAAGAGGAGCATATAACCTAATTTCTAGCTTAAGTACAGAAGAAGCACAGAAAGGTGTGGTTTGTGCCAGTGCCGGAAATCATGCGCAAGGAGTTGCATTCAGTTGCAAAACATTAGGGATCAGGGCAACCATTTTTATGCCCGAAATTACTCCCCGGCAAAAGATAAAACAAACGCAAATGTTTGGTGCGGAATGGATTGATATTGTTTTGGTTGGAGATACATTTGATGATTGTTTAAAAGAAGCATTGAAGTTCAGCGCTAAAAATTCCCAGGTTTTTATTTCTCCTTTTGACCATCCGGCAATTATCGAAGGTCAGGCTACCGTTGGCTTTGAAATACTGAATGATTTGCCAGAAACAGAAGTTATTGTAATGCCTGTTGGCGGAGGAGGTTTAGCCGCCGGAATTGGATCATATATAAAAGAAAAAGCTGCAAACTGTTTATTAGTTGGAGTGGAACCTTTAGGTGCGCCATCCATGTCAAAAGCGATAGAAGCCGGACAGCCTGTAACATTAAATGAAATTGACCGCTTTGTTGATGGTGCTGCCGTTAAACGTGCCGGAAATTATACTTTCCCAATTTGTCAGCAAGTTTTGGATAAGATGCTGGTTGTCCCGGAAGGTAAAATTTGCTCTTTAATTTTGAAGCTATATAATGAAAATGCCATTGTTGCCGAACCTGCAGGAGCACTTTCTGTGGCAGCATTAGGCCAGTTGAGGGAAGAAATAAAAGGCAAAAATGTAGTTTGTATAATCAGCGGAGGCAATAATGATATCGAACGAATGCAGGAAATAAAAGAGAGATCTTTACTTTTCGAAGGTCTGAAGCATTATTTTATCATTAGTTTTCCGCAAAGACCGGGCGCTTTAAAAGAATTTGTCAATTTGGTTTTAGGCCGGAATGATGATATTACCCGCTTTGAATTCATCAAAAAAACCAATCGCGAACGCGGTCCGGCCTTAGTTGGAATAGAATTGGGTTCACCATCCGATTATCTCCCCTTAGTTCACAGAATGGATTTGCATGGCTTTGATCACAAACCTATCAACGGAGATCAGGCTCTTTTTGAATTTTTAGTTTAATTGAAATTCTGGTAAATATTTGTAATTTTCAAATACTAAACCAGCCTCATGAAAGAAGAATCACTACAAAATGAGATTAAAAGAGAATTTCAGTTAGAACGCATGATTTTGTTCAGCGATGCTGTTTTTGCAATTGTGATTACTCTGATGGCCATTGAAATACGCATTCCTGAACCGCATAGAAAAGGCGTTGAGGGGTTTGAGGAAGGGATGTTCCATATTCTACCGACCATATTTGCCTATTGCATCAGTTTCTTTTTTATCGGAGTAATTTGGTCACGGCATTTAAATCTGTTTAAATATTTAAAAGACTACGATAAGGGTTTGATCATCAGGAACCTCATATTACTTTTCAGCGTTGGACTTTTCCCCTTTTCAGCTTCGCTATTAACTCAATACCGGGGAATTGCAGGTCCTTATGCAGTTTATTTTTCTGTTATTATTCTATGCCTAATATCTCTTTTTAATCTTGGATATTATGTATTTAAGATGCGGCCCGAATTACGCAGAGATGTGGATATAAGCAAAGAGCTTTTAAATTTGAAAATGATGCAGTTTAACATTATCGGTTTTATCACATCGGGTTTCTTTGCCTATCTAACCTATAAATATTTACTGACTGAGTCTACCAAGTATTACGCTTTTTTCTGGCTGTATTTATTTGTAGGTATCATGACATTCTATCGTAGAAGACAGAAAAGGAAATTTAAATTTAAAAGTTAACCTGGCTATACTTTTCGATAGTAAAATATACGTCATCACCTTTGTTAAACTTTCCACTTGGAACATGTGCATGCAGAGATAAGCCCTTAATATTTAACTCGAGTTCATCATAGAACATTTTAAAATTTACCCTGGTTACCTGAGCCTCAATTCCATATTCAGTAATTTGGATATGATGCGGATAGATCAAAAGTTTAGAGTTTCCGTTTGATGAAATCCCAAGCTTTTCTGCCTGGTTTGCGGGAATTACGTTAGCATTTCCTAAAATTTTTCCAACGTATGCAGATACAGGATTATTTGCAATTTCTGCTGGAGCGCCCTGCTGAATGATCTTTCCGTTTTTAATGAGTATTAAATGATTTGAAAGCGAAAGTCCGTCCTGCGGATCATGGGAAACCAGAATAATAGTAATCCCCAAAAAAGTGCAAAGCCGCTTCAAGTCTGCTCTCAATTGGTTTTTGAGAATAGCATCAATCTGACTGAATGGTTCGTCCAGAAGCAGCACTTCCGGTTCGGTTATAATTGCTCTGGCTATAGCTACACGCTGCTGCTCGCCACCGCTTAATTCTACAATTCGTTTTTCAGAAAGATGATCAATGCCCAGAAACTCCATCATTTCCCAGGTTTTTTGCTTTTTACCTATAACTTCTTCGTTAGAAAGCATTCCAGCTATATTATCGTAGACCTTGGCGTATAAATTCAGATTAAAATCCTGAGTAACCATTTTCATTTTCTCATGGCCCGGAATTAACTTTTCATGCGGACCGGGAACATGGTCATCAGCATAAAAAACTTCACCGGAATTTGGAGATAGTAAACCGAATATCAGTTTAAGTAAAGTACTTTTCCCGCTTCCGCTTTCGCCGATTATGGCCACAAAATCACCTTTATTGATAGAAATATTTACTTCAGAAACCGCAGCAATATTTCCAACAGAATAATGTTTTTCAACGTTTTGCAAACGGATCAGAGGAGTAGAGATCATGGTCAAATATAGCAAAAAGGGTGAGGCATAAAATGTTCCAACAAACAGTTTTAAAACAAAAAAGACCCGCATTGCTGCAAGTCTTTATGTGATAATAATATTTTAATTTAGAAACCTAACATCACTCCAAAAGATAGATTTTTAAAGTCTGTTGGTCCTTGTCCGTCGGCAAATACATCATTGAAATAATATTTTGCATATAAACCTAAACCTCCATAACCCAATCGCCCAACAGCTCCGTAACGAAATGGATTCAGATTATAATCATCTTTAAATTTCTCTTTTCCACGTTCGCCGCTAATCTGCTTAACTTTTCCATTCAACAGGAAACCAACTTCAGGTCCGAATACAAAATTGAATTTCTTGCCATTATCATCATCTTTTGATCTAAGCTGAAAAGAAAGGGGAATTCTTAAATATTGACTGGAAAAGCGATTTTTATCAAATTCAATTGGCTCATTAATGTACGTTAAGGTAGGTTCCTTCTTTTGCAAGGTTATGTTTTCTTTTAACCGAATATGATTCCAGTCAAGACCTGCTGCCAGATAAACCTTAAAATAACTGTTGAAACGATATCCCATCTGGAAAACTTCAAAGCCAAAGTTGCTTGATTTCCATGTTTCATGCTCCAGGTATGAATTTTCAGGACTCAGCGTAAAGCTTCCATTATCCAGATAAGTACTTAGACCCAGATCAATTCTTGAAAAAACAAACTGAGCAGAAAACTTAGTTTTTGGCTTGAACTCTTTCACTTCTGCCGTATCTTTTTTAACTGAATCCCGTTTACCAAATTCAAAAGTTACACGGGTTTTCTTTTTTGAAGTTGTTGAGTCTCTTGTGATTACCAAAACGGTATCGCGTCGAGTTTTAACAACAACCGTATCATTTTTAGATTTTTCCTGCGCATAACTTCCGGCAAATAGCGTACAAAGTAGCGTGCTGATTATTAACGTTTTCATATTTATTTATTTCTGCTTTTAAATTTTACTAGTCCTAAATTGATCCCTGATATTTCTGCTCCTTCATCACTATTTTTAAACTCTATCAGTTTATCATCTCTTTTATCCACCTGGGCAATTACAAAGTTTACCAAACCTCCAATTCCTCTAACTTTTTGTTTTGGAGATTCATCTTCAGTTTCAACAACTTTTTCAGGATCAACTTGCGCAATCATGGTGTTTTCTACAATCAATGGCTGGCTTAAAACCGGTTCAGCAATTTTTACCGGAACCGATTTTTCCGCAGTAACAACTTCTTTAGTAGCAACTTTACCAATGTTTTGGGAATACGATTTCTCCACTTCAGGTTTATAATTTGCAACCTGATATACCGTATTTTTATATGACTTTTCCGGTTTAGAATAATTAAGATCCGCATCCTGGTTTTCTGTCTTCACGTTTTCCTTTACGGGATTTTCAGTTTTAGCTACAACTTCCAGTTTATCAGACTGAACTTTAAGTCTGATCACTTCCGTAGGTTTATACAGATATAAAGTAGCCGATAGAAGAATCAAAACACTGGCTGCCGACATCCAAATAACAGATTTCGAAGATTTCTTTTTGTTGGTTCCTTCCAGTTCAGCATCAATTTTAAACCACAGATCTTTTGAAGGTTCTGCCTCTAAATTCTCAAAGCGAGACTGAAATAATTTATCAAGGTTTTTATCCGAGATGGGTTGCATAGTTTAAGCCCTCCATTTTTAATATTTTTTCTTTTAAAATTGCCCGTGCCCGGGATAATTGTGATTTTGAAGCGCCCTCTGTAATTCCAAGACTTTCGCTAATTTCCCGATGAGAAAACCCTTCTATCACATACATGTTAAACACCATTCTGTATCCGTTAGATAATTGCTGTATCAATTTCAGCAGATCTTTCGTTTCCAGAATATTCATATCAAAAGTGCTTTGTGGCAGATCATAAACTTCATCCAGATCAACAACATTTAGTGTCCTCAGATTTTTGCGGTAAACCTCTATAGATGTATTTACCATAATTCGTCTGATCCAACCTTCCAAAGAACCTTCACTTCTGAATTCAGAAATTTTACGAAATACTTTTACAAATCCTGTTTGAAGCATATCTTCAGCCTCAAAACTATCTTTGGCGTATCGTTGGCAAACGGCAAGCATTTTACTGGCTAATGCTCGGTACAAATTCTCCTGCGCCTTTCTATCGCCACTTTTACAGCCTTCCAAAAAATCTTCTATTGTAAATTTCCGTTCCAAATTTCTGCTGGTTTAATATGTAGATGCAGATATGCGTACATAGGTTGCATCAGCCTGTAAATTTATTATTAATTAATTCTATGAAACAGGTTTATAAAGCTTGTTTTGATAACTAAAAAACCTGTTTTAAATTTAAGCACAAATTGTAAAATGTTATATTGCCTCAAACTGATGTTAGTATATGGGTAATTTTGAAAACTTTGTTAATACAGCTAACTCTATTATCTGGAGTAATGCGTTGATTTATTTACTGCTTTTTGTCGGGGTTTACTTTTCCTTTAGAATGCGATTTTTCCAGGTTAGGCTTATTGGAGATATGGTTAAACTCATTTTTCAGGGCGATAAATCAAAGGCGGGAATTTCATCTTTCCAGGCATTAGCTGTTTCATTATCCGGACGTGTAGGTACCGGAAATATTGCCGGCGTAGCTACTGCGATTTATATTGGAGGTCCCGGTGCTATATTCTGGATGTGGATGGTAGCCTTTTTAGGTTCAGGATCTGCTTTTATTGAATCAGCATTGGGCCAAATCTATAAACGTACAGAAAATGGGCAATATCGTGGCGGACCTGCTTTTTACATTGAGAAAGGCTTTAAAAATAAAAAAATAGGTAAGTATTACGCAATTGTATTTGCTGTGTCTACCATATTAGCAACCGGATTATTATTGCCGGGAGTTCAATCTAATAGTATTGCTTCTGCTGTAAAAAGCGCTTTCGCGATAAATTATGTATGGACCGGCGCTTTGCTAGCATTACTATTAGGCATGATAATTTTTGGAGGTATTAAAGTAATTGCCCGGGTTGCAGAATATGTGGTTCCGGTTATGGCCCTGGTTTATATTTTAATGGCCGTTGTTATTTTGTTTATGAACTACGACAAGATTCCCGACGTATTTATGTTGATAATTTCAAGTGCTTTCGGTGCCAAAGCAACCTTTGCCGGAATTATCGGGGCGATGATATCCATTGGAGTAAAACGTGGTATTTACAGCAATGAAGCCGGACAGGGAACCGGACCACATCCCGCGGCAGCGGCAGAAGTTTCTCATCCTGCAAAGCAGGGTTTGGTTCAGGCATTTTCTGTATATGTAGATACTTTATTTGTATGTTCTGCTACCGCATTTATGATTCTGATCACCGGAATGTATAATGTTAAAGGACCCGCCGAAGGAGAGCTATTAGTAGATAACGGCATTTATTATATCCAGGATGGCGTAAAGCATATCGACGGAAGTCCGACATATACGCAGGCGGCAATTGATAAAGCTTTTAGCGGACAAGAAACGTTTAATGTAGATTATGTAGGAACCGGAAGCTATTTTGTGGCCATTGCCTTATTCTTCTTCGCATTTACAACCTTGATGGCTTATTATTATATCGCGGAAACCAATGTTGCGTATCTCACCCAAAAACGGGGCGGCCCCTTGCTCATGCTCTTATTGAAATTGGGAATAGTCGCCGCAGTTTATTTTGGTTGCGTTCGAACAGCCAAAATTGCCTGGGATCTGGGAGATTTAGGTGTGGGAATTATGGCTTGGCTAAATGTTATAGCCATTATTATACTTCAAAAACCTGCTTTACTGGCTTTTAAAGATTACGAAAAACAAAAAGCCGAAGGAAAAGATCCGGTATTTGATCCTGTAAAACTAGGTATTCGGGATGCAGATTTCTGGGAATATGAATATAATCAGAAAGAAATTTTGGCAGAACAAGCTGAATAATTTAAAGGCCTCTGAGAAGAGGTTTTTTTTCGACCAAAATTATTTATTAATTGTATATTTTATCTGAAAGGATTTATGTCAGCATAATTATGGAAAGTTCAATGCATTTATTCAGATTTTTAGAAGCTCAGGAAAACACTTATTCATCCGCTTTACGCGAAATTAAATCCGGCAGGAAAACTTCGCATTGGATGTGGTTTATATTTCCGCAAATTACCGGATTGGGCAGTACAGATTATTCTATAAAATATTCAATTAAAAGTGTGAATGAAGCCCGCTCCTATTTAAAACATCCGGTTTTGGGAAAAAGGTTAATTGAGATCAGTTCTGAGCTGTTAAATATTCAGGGTAAATCTGCATTGGATATATTGGGTTCTCCGGATAACAAAAAGTTAAGATCAAGCATGACTTTGTTTAATTATGTATCCGGCAATGAAAAGCTATTTCAGAAAGTTCTGAATAAATATTTTGAAGCAGAGCCAGATTCAAAAACGCTTCAAATTATAGATGATTTAAATGTTTAGGCTAGATAGTTTGCTTACGCGAATAAATTCTACTGGCTAAAAACAAAGCAGGCGTTTTTTAATTTTATTAATACCTAAATTGTACGGATTGATCATTTCACACAGATCAGCAATAAAAAGAAATTAATGGAATTTGTAGATTATTATAAAGTTTTAGGAATAGATAAAAAGGCGTCGGAGAAAGATATTAAAAACGCATACCGTAAGCTTGCACGGAAATACCATCCGGATGTAAATCCAAATGATAAAACAGCACATCAGAAATTTCAGGAAATAAATGAAGCGAATGAAGTATTAAGCGATGCCGTAAAGCGTAAAAAATATGACGAATATGGCAAGGATTGGAAACATGCCGATCAGTTTGAAAAAGCTAAACAATCTGCCGGACAGCAACAATATCAATATCAGGGAGATGGTGGTTCATATTCAGGCGGATCTGGAGATTCTGATTTTTCAGATTTTTTCTCATCCATGTTTGGCGGCGGCGGTTCACGCAAATCAAGACAACAGGTGAAATACAGAGGTCAGGATTTTAATGCCGAACTGCATTTAAACTTGCGTGATGCGTATGAAACACACCAAAAAACCTTGACCGTTAACGGTAAAAATATCCGCATGACTATCCCGGCAGGAATTGAGAATGGACAAACTATTAAAATTAAGGGTCACGGTGGACCGGGAGTTAATAATGGCCCGAACGGCGATTTATATATCAATTTTGTAATTGCCAACGATCCGGATTTTAAGCGTGAAGGAAATAATTTATACAGTACGGTTCCTCTCGATCTATATACCGCAGTTTTAGGTGGCGAAAAAACCATCAGCACCATGACAGGGAAAGTAAAGCTGAAAGTGACTCCGGGTACACAGAACGGAAGTAAAGTCAAATTAAAAGGAAAAGGCTTCCCGATTTACAAAAAAGACGGACAGTTTGGAGATCTATATGTGAGTTACCAGGTGGAAATACCAGAGAATCTGACTGAAAAACAAAAGAGTTTATTCGAAGAATTATCAAAATTATAATTTAATAATAGGATCATGCAGACAGAACATTTTATATCAACAGATGATTTTTGCACATATCATAATATTGAGTTTTCCTTTATCCGGAATCTGGAAGATTTTGGCTTGATAGAAGTTAAAACCATTGAAGACAAACCATGCATACACGAAGATCAGCTGGTGAAACTGGAGCGGATTTTGCGCCTGCATAATGAGCTAGAAATTAATGTAGAAGGAATTGACACGATAACCCATTTACTTCAAAAAATAAATTCGATGCAGGAAGAGATGACGCAATTGAAAAATAAACTAAAGTTGTACGAGTAGAAATTTTAAATTAATTCTGTATGAGAACTAATATTGAAATTGATGAAAAACTAATCGCCAAAGCTCAAAAATTAGCGAATGTTAAAACTAAAAAAGCTGTGGTTGAAAAAGCTCTGCAACTATTTGTTCAATTAGAAAACCAAAAAAAATTACTTGAGTTGTGCGGGGAAGTAAAATTTTTTGAAACTGCTGAAGATTAATGGAAGTTATTTGACATTTCCATTTTACACGACGACAGAGATTTTAAATTTATTGAAGAATTTAGCGGATTAAAAACAATCAAGATTTAGTTATCTGGATCTAAACCGCTTCACAATTTTTACGGCAGACATAATTAATATGGCAAACAAAATCAATCCAGTTAATCCATAAATCCAGTCGACGGCACTTTTAAGAATTACCGTAAACACAATTGCCACTAAAAATATTGTTGCCACTTCGTTCCACAATCTTAATTGTGTGGATGTCCATTTATAAATCCCGGCTTTTAACTGGTTCATTATTTTCTGGCAAATAAAATGATATATCAGCAAACCCGCAACGAATGCCAGTTTTACAAGCATCCAGTTTGCCTGTAACAGCCCAACATTTAGATAAAGCATACCGGCGCCAGCCAAAACTGTTAAAATCATTGCCGGAGTAGTGATGTAATACCAAAGCTTGTGTTGCATCATTACAAATTGCGACTGCAAAATATCTCTTTCGGCAGCCGGTTTTTCGTTAGCCTCAATATGATAAACAAACAGCCGAACAATGTAAAATAGTCCAGCCATCCAGCTTACAACAAAAATAATATGTATTGCTTTTAGGTATAAATATGCCATACTATAAATTTCACAATAACCTAGATGTATGATATATTCTCACAATATAGGCTATAGAATTATGAATACGATAAATGATTCTGAAATCCTTCAGGAGAAATTCCCTGAGGTTTTTATCCGCAAATTCAGGAACCATTCTTCCTGACATGGGTGAAGTTTTGATAAGCTCTGTTTTATTAATAATCTGCTGAACGGTTTGACTGGCGTAAAAAAGAGAGTCTTTACTTATATAATCATAAACAATCTTTAGATCGGCAAAAGATTTTCTGGTCCAAATTATTTTTTCGACCATTCCGAAACCTGTTTGATTATTTCGGTATGATCAATCAGTTTCCCTTCTTCGATATCCTTTAAACCTTCCTCTACTTTCTCCATAAAAATTAACTTTTCTATGAGATCGTCAACCTGAAAATTTTCCGGCATCTGCTTTACAATATCCATCGCTTTGCTTTTTCTCATAAATAAAATTAGCTATTTGGTTTGATTAATACCTGAATTCCTTAATTAAATCCACCGCATATTTAACATTGTCGAAAGGTATATCCGGCATAATACCATGACCCAGATTAAAAATAAATCCGTTTTGGCCACGCATACGCTCAAATAATTTATGGATCTGTTTCTTAATTACCGCTTTATCGGCGTACAAAATATGCGGATCCAAGTTTCCCTGAACTGCAATTCCCTGCGGAAGCGATTGTTTAATATTTAAAAGATCAGCATTCCAGTCTACCGAGATAACGTCCGGCTTGGTTTGCGCCATTAACGGGGCAAAAACCGAACTTCCTTTACAGAAAGAAATTACAGGAATATCTTTTCGGTTTAGCTTTGAAATAATTTCATTGATGTATCGATGAGAAAACTCTGTATAATCATCCCAGCTTAAAGCCATCGCCCAGCTATCAAAAATCTGAACAGCATTAACGCCTGCTTCAATCTGTAGATTTAAATAATCTGCTGTTACTTTGGCAATTTTAGACAAAAGCTGATGAGCCATTTCCGGGTGATTATGCAACATCAGTTTGGTTAATTTAAAATCTTTAGAAGATCCTCCTTCAACCAAATAACTCATTACCGTAAAAGGTGCTCCCGCGAAGCCTATTAATGGAATTTTACCATCCAAACGCTGCTGAATAACTTTTATCGCATCAGCAACATATTGCAGTTTATCATCTACTTCAGTCAGTAAATTATCAACATCATTCTGATTGCGAACCGGGTTTGCAAAACGCGGACCAATTCCTTGCGTAAAGCTTAAATCTCCACCCATTGCCTCAGCCGTTACCAGGATATCCGAAAATAAAATGGCGGCATCAATATCCAGAAGATTTACCGGAAGCATAGTTACATCCGCCGCAAGTTCGGGCGTTTTGCACATTTCCAGAAAGGAATATTTATTTTTTATTTCCCAGTATTCCGGCATAAATCTTCCGGCTTGTCTCATCATCCATACTGGCGGACGTTCAGTTTGTTTAGAAAAGGCAGCCCGCATAAAAAGGCTGTCCTGAATGTTTTGGTGACTCAATGTTTTAAATTTTAATTTCCTGTTCTATTTTTTGTATGATATTTTTTACCCTCGCCGTAGTTTTAAGTGATTTCGCTTTATCTACATAGGCTCTGGCTCTTTCACTTTCTTTTTTGCGAAGATTTAAATTTGCCAGATGCACAAAAACGATGGCTTTATCATTCTGATTTCTTAGCGGGAATTTACTGGCAATCTGAAAATGCTTTTCTGCTTCATCATAATTAAGCCGATGCAACTCTACATTTCCATATATAAATTCATAAAATCCTCTTCTGTGCCGGCTTAACCTATCGGGATCAGCAATCTCGTTTAATAATTCCTCGGCTCTGTCGTAATTTTTAGCGTGAAATTCTCTGGCAGCCATGATAACAGTTCCTTCTCTGAAATATCCCCAGATAAGAAAACCTAATCCGAGAGCCACAATCGCAGAAATCTCATACGCTTGCTGAAAAAGCGTCCAGATTACAAGTAAGACAGCAATAGCAATTACCCCAAACCGGGCATTTTTGGTTAACATTTACGCCTGAGAATTATCAATAAACTTGTAACCCACACCGCGAATTGAATGAAAATAGGTTGGGTTTTTCTGATCAGGTTCGAAGTATTTTCTAAACGTCAGAATAAAGTTATCAATGGTTCTGGTTGAAGGATATACATCGTAATTCCAAACCGTTTCCAGAATTTGCTCACGCGATACAGCTTCATTGCGGCGCTCAACCAGCAACTTTAGCAACATTGTTTCCTTTTTAGTTAATGGAGTAATAGTACCATCATCATTTTTCAGTTCGAAAGAATTAAAATAAATGGTTTTATCACCAATCTTATAGGAATTTAATTCTTTCAGGTCGTCGCCTTTTAAACCTCTTTTAACCAGATTGCCAACTCTTAAAATCAGCTCTTCTAAATTAAAAGGTTTTACAAGATAATCATCGGCGCCTTTTTTTAATCCCTGAACGCGGTCTTCGCTGGTATTTTTAGCTGTCAGAAACATAATGGGCACTTCGCTATTCTCTAGCCTGATAGTTTCAGCAACTTGAAAACCATCAATTTCCGGCAACATAACATCCAGAATAATCAGATTGAACCTTTCTTCCTTAAAAATTTTAAGTGCTTTTTTCCCATCCTGGGCTGTAGATACTTTGTAACCTTCTAATTCAAGGTTCAATTTGATGGCTTCTAAAAGATGATCTTCATCTTCAACCAATAAAATACGTTGTTTACTTGCCATTTGCGTTGAATAAGACTTCGAAAACTGTTCCCGAAGGTTGGTTGTTTTTTACTTTAATATTAGCCTGATGTTTATCAAGAATCTGTTTTACAATAAATAAACCTAAACCTGTTCCTTTGGTTTTCCGGGTATCTTCACTGCCCACTCTGTAAAACTTTTCAAAAATACGTGTTTTTTCGATATCAGAAATTCCGATACCCTGATCTTCAACCAATAATGAAACTTGGCCATTGTTTGCGCAAAGCTTAACTTTTACTTCAGCACAAGGCGGAGAATACTTTACTGCATTTTCAATTAAATTAGTTACCACCGATGTGAGGGCAAACTTATCTCCCGAAATAGTGATATCATCCTGAATGTCTGTTGATATAATTTGAGAGCTACAGGTATGAACCTGCAACCGGTCTGCAACTTTTTCTACCAGATCTGAAAAGTTAAACGGCTCTTTAGGGAAGCTGTAAGACTTGTTATCAATTTTAGTAGCCATCAGCATATTTTCAACCAGATCGTCCAGCCGTTCGATATCTTTCAACGAATTGTTGATAAAGTATTGCTGTTGAGTAGCATCCAGATCACGTTTTAAAATTGTTTGAAGATATAATTTAATTGAAGCCAGAGGCGATTTTAATTCGTGAGTAACTGATAATAGAAAATTACGCTGCTGATTGTGAAGTTTGCGCTCTTTATGCAAAGATCTGTGCAGGTAAAAAGCACCAACCATAAAAATCATAAAGAAAACAGCCGACTCACCTAAAATCATAGCCAAACGTTCCGGCTCAGCTTTAACGAGTAATAATCCCCACCATAATAGCTGGGCAACAGCATATATGATTAGGAAATTAAATATTACAAGTGGCTTTTTCATGATCAATTAGTTTCAGGTTCGCTCTGCTTTATTCCGCGGGTTCCGCCTTCGGTAGATCTGGCAGAACGGAATACTATATCCAGACTATCAAAAATAGCTCTTTTAGCTTTCTCAAGTTCTATTTTGGTATGCGCCGCCGATACAAATCCAACTTCATAACCTGAGGGACCTAAATAAACGCCGCGGTTCAATAGCTCGCGATGCATCTGTTTGAATTTTTCCATACTTCCTGCATCAATTTGTTCGGAAGTCTGAATGTTTTCTTTATCCGTAAACGCAAACCAAAAAATAGATCCAACAGAGAATACTTTAAACTTATAACTTCTCGCGGTAGCAAAACGCTGTATAGATTCTACAAATTCTGAAGTTTTGTTGTTCAGATCCTTGTAGAAACCAGATTTAGACAATTCGGTTAATTGTGCAATTCCTGCGGCCATAGCAACCGGGTTTCCGGATAATGTACCTGCTTGATAAACCGGGCCTTCCGGAGAAATATTGCTCATAATTTCTGCCGAAGCACCATACATACCAACCGGCAAACCTCCACCAATTATTTTACCATAGGTTAGAATATCCGGTTTAATATCATAATGTTTAGCAGCTCCTTCAAACCCTAATCTGAAACCAGTAATTACCTCATCAAAAATTAACAAAGATCCTTGCTGAGTACAGATTTCTCTCAGGAAATGAACAAAATCTTTATCCTGAATTAGTAAACCATTATTTGCCGGAACTCCTTCGATGATAACCGCAGCAATCTGATCTTTAAATTGCTCAAAGGCTTGCTCTACCGCATTTTTATCATTTAATGAAACCACAATAGTTTCTGCGGCAAATGATTGAGGAATGCCAGCCGAAGAGGTTTCACCAAAGGTGACAAGACCAGAGCCTGCTTTAACCAATAAAGCATCCACATGTCCGTGATAGCAACCTTCAAATTTTAAAATCTTATCTCTCTTCGTGTAGCCTCTTGCCAAACGAATGGCAGACATTACCGCTTCAGTACCCGAACTGGTGAAACGGATTTTTTCCACCATCTTATTATTTTTCAGAATAAGCTCAGCAAGTTCATTTTCTAAAGCAGTTGGCGCACCAAAACTCATCCCATTTTTCATGGTCTCTGCAACAGATTCCCTAATTTTTAGATTGTTATGGCCTAAAATCAGCGGTCCCCAGGAAGCGCAGAAATCGATGAACTGATTTCCGTCGGCATCCCATATAAAACAACCGTCGCCTTTTTCAATAAATAAAGGCGTTCCGAAAACAGATTTAAAAGCCCTTACAGGTGAATTAACTCCACCGGGAAAATAATTCTTTGCTTTTTGATAAAGCTCCGCGGATTTCTCTCTCGATATATCCGGCCTTTGCGTGGTCGATATAACCTTTTCCTCTTCAGATCCTGAAAATATTTTCTTTAATGAGTCTAACATTTTTGATATTGGTAGTTGTTATTATCCTAATTATGAAATTGAATTGAATAATATATTAACGTTTTAGATGCCCTTCAGCATCTGATTTACATCCAGCTTTTTTCTAAAATTTCGCGGGCATGATAGGTAATAATAATATTTGCTCCGGCTCTGCTGAAGGCATACATGTTTTCCATGGTGACTTTTTGCTCATCAATCCAGCCATTTTTTGCGGCCGCTTTAACCATTGAATATTCGCCGGAAACATTGTAACAGGCAACAGGTAGATTTGTGTTTTGCTTTAAGCGATGAATAACATCTAAATAGGCTAGCGCAGGTTTTACCATCAAAATATCGGCGCCTTCCTGCTCATCTAAAATGGCTTCACGCATCATTTCAGACGGATTTCTGAAATCCATTTGATAGGCTTTTCGATCTCCTTTACCCGGGGCAGAATCTGCGGCTTCTCTAAACGGACCATAATATGCTGAAGCAAATTTAATACTATAACTCATTATAGACGTGTTTTCAAAACCATCCTGATCCAGCTTTTTACGAATGCCTGAAATACGGCCATCCATCATATCAGATGGTGCAACCATATCTGCTCCTGCAGCAGCATGACTTGAAGCCATTTTAGCAAGCACTTCTACGGTTTCATCGTTCAACACATAATCATTGTGCACAATTCCGCAATGACCATGCGTGGTATATGCACAGGCACAAACATCAGTAATTACAAAAAGATCATCCTTAAATTCCTTTTTTAACTCTCTAACCGCATTCGCGACAACAGAATTATGGGAGTAAGATGAACTTGCATCTTCAGATTTTTCCTCGCCCACGCCAAACAATAAAACTTTATTTATTCCAAGTTTCAGTCCTTTTTCAACGTCTTTAATTAAAGTATCGACAGAAAAATGATTGATTCCCGGCATCGCATCAATGCTGTGTGTAACCTGAGAACCCGGAACTACAAAATAAGGATACACAAACATATCCTTTGATAACCGTGTTTCGGCAACCATTTCTCTGATAACAGGCGTTTTTCTTAATCTTCTGGGACGAATAATCATAATTTTCCTTGCGGATATTTTATTTTTGGGATTACAATCCGAACACCGCTTCTGCGAGTCCGATCTCATCCGGAGAAAATGGAAGAATATACTTTACTCCCATTTCATCAAATTTCTTTCCTGTTGAATTTCCGATACAAACAACTTTCTGTCCCGGTTCTAAAAGGTTATCAGCAAAATATGCCTCAACATTAGACGGACTTGTGAAAATCATTATCTCAGCCATTGAGGGTTCCACTTTTTTCTCCATCACAGTTTCGTAAACCGGAAGATCAATTATTTTAGTATCCTGATTTAATGACTTTTGTATCGTGCGCAATGATTCTTTGGCGCCGGGAAAAAGAACGTTTAAACCTCTGGCAACCTGGGCGAATTCCTCGGCAATATTGTCGGTATCAATTCCTTCTCCTTCGCCATTAAAATCTGCAACTTTACCAAATCTGCGAAGCATATCTTCTGAAGCACGACCTAATACGGCATATTTTATTTTTTTACTCAAACCCGGATTCAACTGAAAAAAATACTCAATCGCATTTTTACTGCTGAAGAATATCCAGTCCACATTTCTTAAAATAAATGGGTCTAATTTATTAATTATCGGGAATGTTTTAATAAGTGATCTGTCTTCGATTTCAATGGAATGTTTTTCCATCGCTTTACGCAGATAACTACTCTCGGGTAAATTCCGGGTGATGAATAATGTTGAAGGGAATTTCCTGTCGGGAGAAAATTTAGCAACAATCTTTTCTGCCAAACCTTCTGTGCAGCTATTTTGCATAAATAAACGATCCGGAAACTGGTCTCCCTCGTTTGCTTTCGAAGTCCAAACCTGGTAAACACCATTTTCTTTCCTGCAAAAGCTGCCCAAAGGCATATGGCAACCACCATCAAACATATTTAAAACCTTACGTTCAACAGCAATCTCTTCGGCTACATCCGCATGATTTAATGCCTGAAGTTTATCAAAAAGTTCGTCATCATTTTCGCGGATCTGAAAAGCCAAAACTCCCTGAGCGGGTGCCGGAATTAATTCTGTCGGATCAATTTCAACCACATGAAATTCTGAAAGATCGATATTTAAACGTTCCACACCTGCTTTTGCAAGCATAATGGCATCATAATCTTCATTTCGTAATTTCTGAATACGTGTTGGAACATTTCCTCTTAACTCTTCTATCTCAAAATCCGGACGAACAGCTAACAATTGTGCCTTGCGGCGATTGGAAGATGTACCAACCATTGCACCGTATTTAACAGCAAATTTCTGCTGCAGATCTATACAATCTTTTAAAATTAATAAAAGCTCTGATGGGTCTTCCCTTTTTGAAACAGCAGCAATTTTTAGGCCTGCCGGATGATTTGTTGGTAAATCTTTATGCGAATGTACTGCCAGATCAATATGTCCGGCCAATAATTCCTCTTCAAGTTCTTTGGTAAAAAAACCTTTACCTTCCAGTTTATCAAAACTTAAATTAACCAGTCTGTCGCCCTGAGTTTTAATAATTTTCAATTCTGCTTCAACGCCGATTTCAGCCAGCTGGCTCTTAACAAAATTTGCCTGCCAAAGAGCTAAATCGCTTCCACGTGTTCCTATCGTAATTTTTCTCGTCACCTTATAAAAAAAATAGTTTGGGATAAAATTAAACCAAACAATGTAATTGAAGAATATTTATGAAAAAAGATGCTTACAGATCAGGCGTCAATATTTTTTACGAGAATATCTTTGGCCATAATCATGGGCACGCTGATATATTTTTTCTCCATATAGTTGATGATCTTTTCTACAACCTCTCTAGAATCACTGTCAAGAGCTTGAAGATCGTCAGCAAAAATAGAGTTCATCGCAAACTGTTTTATTTCCTTAATCTTTTCAGGAACTTCCCTCATTGCTATTTCTATACGGCGCTGCTTCAAAATAGGTCTGAATTCCAGAATATTTTGTTGAATAATTTTTTCGGCGTGTATAAGTTCCTCATATCTAACCTGTAAATTCTTATTCGCAATTTCCTGTAAACTATAAACTTCTATAAAATGAACCAGGTGGTTTTCTAAAACTTCCGGAGCGGTATCATTTGGAACCGCCAAATCAACAATTACTTTCTTTTCTGTATCGCCGTTAAGCAATGAAGTATAAATTTCATTGGTTATAAGTGGCTCGGTTGCACTTGTGCAGGTAATAATAACATCAAAACCATTTTTATAGGTTTTTAAATCTTCCAGATGATAAGCTTCACCATTCAAATCTTTTGCCAATTGCTGTGCCTTGGAAAATGTACGGTTAAAAATGGCGAAGTTAGAATACTTATGTTTTTGGAGATATTTGGAAATATTACGGTTTGTTTCTCCGGCGCCTACAATAAGAATACGGGCTTTAGAACACATATTTACCTCTTTTAACTTCCGGTATGCCAATGATACAACAGAAATCGGATTGCGGGAAATATTAGTATGTGTATAAACTTCTTTAGCTGTTTTAACAACACGATTCATAATCAAACGCAAATAATCACCTGTAAATCCGGCCACTTTACAGGTGCTATAAGCTTTACGCACCTGAGCCAAAATTTCCTTTTCGCCAACTACCAGACTTTCTAATGAGCACGAAATACGAAGCAAATGGTTCAACGCTTCTTCAGATTCGTAAACAGAAACCTGTTTAGAAAAATCTTCAAGCATTTCCTCCGGAACACAAAAATTCAATGTTCTGATAAAGGCCTTTAAAAAATCCTGGTCAATAATTAATGAAGTGGTGAATACAAATTCTACCCTGTTACAGGTACCTATGTAAAAGATTTCAGGTATATCGAACTTTAACTTAACATTTTGAAGCCGACCTTCGAGTGTCTCATTACAGATGACAAATTTTCCTAACTCTTTAATGTCGATGTGTTTATGAGTAAACGCTATGACTTTTAAATCTTTCAAGTACTGTATCTATGTATAAAATGTGCAACAAAAGTAAACAATAAGGCATTTTGCACGTGTCACCTCTCTGTAAAACAGAGGTATTTAGAAAGGTTATAAATAATATGATTTCCTATGTCAGTTAGCAATTATTGCGATATTGAAAGATGCGAATTTTTCTGAAAATTAGTATCATCTTGTTGTCCTTAATTTTAATCCTTGCGGGATTAAATCATTTCAGAAATCCTCAAATGTATTTGCAAATAATTCCCGAATATATTCCCGTTCCTGAAGCAATAAATTACCTGAGTGGTATTGCAGAAATAGTTTTGGGTGTAGGATTATTTTTTAATAAAACCAGAATTATGGCAGCATGGGGTGTTTTTATTATGATGATTGCTTTTATTCCGGCCCATATTTTAATGATACAGAAAGCTCCGTTCTATTTAGGAAATTTAATGATTAGCAGTACAGTGGCCTGGATCAGGTTAGCGTTGCAACCACTTTTAATTCTTTGGGCATATATTCACACAAAAAAATAGTTCTAACTGTTAGCTTTTTATGATCATTAAACAAACCTTCAGAATCAGTGGTTCAAATAATAAAATCATGCTTGCCGATCTTACTTCGGACAGCAATAACCTGAAAGCTCCGTTAATAATTTTTGTTCATGGATTTAAAGGTTTTAAAGATTGGGGAACGCATCATTTAGTTGCCGAATATTTTGCTGAAAACGGTTTTCGGTTTTTAAAATTCAATTTTTCACATAACGGAACTACGCCAGATCATCCTATTGATTTTACAGACTTGGGTGCATTTAGTGATAATACATTTACCAAAGAGTTTTATGATCTGGACCAAATAATAACCTATGCCTGCAGCGGCAAAGATTTCAGGTCAACTGAAGAAATATATTTGATCGGCCATAGTCGCGGCGGCGGAATCAGTATCATTCAGACGGCTAATGATGCCCGTATAAAAAAGCTGGCAACATGGGCCTCGATAGCAGAATTTAATAGTTTATGGAAAGCTGATCAATTGAAAGAGTGGCGGGAAAAAGGCGTAATTTACACTTTCAACACACGCACAAAGCAAAACACACCCTTAAAAGTTGATTTACTTTATGATTTGGAACACCATCCAAACGAATATAATATTAAGAAAGCTGCCAAACGAATAAGTAAACCCTGGCTGATCATTCAGGGTGAAAGAGATGAAAATGTTCTACCAGAACATGCACAGATGCTTAAAAATGAATGCATAAATGCTGAATTAGAAATAATACCCGGAGCAGATCATGTATTTGGGGCTTTCCATCCATATTCCGAAACAGAGCTTCCCGACGCTTTACAAAGGGTTTGCGATAAAACTCTGGAGTTTTTTAAGAGATAGACTAATTTATAATTTAGGAGCTTTGTAAGTTAAGAAATCTTGCGACAATTTTTCCTTATTTTAGCACAAATGTCTGACATGAGTTTGATTAATAAAAAAGAATTCAATAAAGCTGATTTTAATCTAGAGTATTTTCTGGGGGGGACTTCTATGCTAAACTTTGTTATTACTTCAGATTTTGATTTAATAAAATTAAGTAATGATGGAATTACTAAAGGTTCATTAGAAGTCCTAATAAGCCACTTAGGTGTATCCAGAAAAGCTTTTGCTGAAGATATTTTAAACATTTCTGTTAAAACCATTGAACGAAAGAAGGCTGATCATAAATTTGACAAACGGACATCTTCTCACATAATTGAAATTGCAAAAGTATTAGAACATGCATTTAGAGTTTTTGAAACAGAGGAAAAAGTTCAGTTATGGTTAAGCACTCCAAACAGCTCCTTAAATAATCTAAAGCCAATAGATATTTTTAACACTCCAACCGGTTTACACATGGTTAATTCCATACTCGGACGTATCGAGGAAGGCGTTTTTTCCTAATGCTGGTTTACAGGATAACTAAATCAGAAAAACGATCGAAAGATATTTCAGGTACTGGAGCATTCAATTTTGGAGGGAGATGGAACAATCCCGGAACATACATGCTTTATACAAGTGAAAATAGCTCATTGGCCTATTTAGAAAACCTGGTTCATTTTAACCCCTATAATATTCCTCCGAACCTATTTATTAGCAAGCTTGAAATAAATATATCAAACGATCTGATTTATATTTTACCCGATGAATTATACCCAAAATTTTGGTTAGAAATAGAACATGTTATGAATAAAAATCTGGGTGATAAATGGATGTCTGAAATGCAATATTTAGCAATTAAAGTAAGATCTGCAGTAAATACAGCAGAATTTAATTACTTATTAAACCCATTATTTCCAGGATATACAGATTTTGTTAAAGTGCTATCCTCAGATAAATTAAATTTAGATTTACGACTGATTAAGTCATAAACAAAATAAAGAACTGACTAATTATTTACCTCTTCCAGTTCTATCCAGTTTCCGTCTTCGCGGATTATGCCGATTAATTCATCTAAAGCATTATCAGAATTTACACTTTTCTTTACTACTTCTTTTCCGCGGTAAAGCGTTACTTTACCGGGACCTGTGCCTACATATCCATAATCCGCATCGGCCATTTCTCCGGGACCATTAACAATACAGCCCATAATAGCGATTTTCAATCCTTTTAAATGATCTGTTCTGCTTCTGATCATTTGCGTAGTAATTTGCAGATCAAAAAGTGTTCTGCCACAACTCGGACAGGAAATATATTCTGTCTTTGAGATCCGCGAACGCGTAGCTTGTAATATTCCAAATGATGTAGACAATAATATTGACAAAGGAATTTCAGGAGCTTGTGCCCAGATTCCGTCGCCAAAACCATCAATTAATAAACCACCAAAATCTGTAGCTGCGTACAACTGAAAATCTTCCTGATTATTCAGCAAAGTTATTTGTGAGCCGGAATTAGAATTTTCTTTATTACTGATCTCATATTTTCGGTTGATGATTACCGGAACCTGCAGATCCATTTCTAATAATTTGAAAAATGCAAGCCGTTGATCAGCCATACCATTTATAGAATTTGTTTCCAGTACAAAAACCAAAGTTTGGTCTAAGGGCAATTGATTAAAAAGGTCTGTATCTAAATCCTCATTAAATATTTTTACCAGATTTAAATAATTACATCTGGATTCTGAATTTACATATTCATGCAAATTAAATAACGGATGGCAATTGCTCTTATCTGCTAATTTTTCCCAGGTTTTATAATTGTAAAGTTGTTTCAAATTCCCCGGAAGGGAAAAAGAGGGCAACTGATCTGCCAGATAAACAAAATCTGTGCTTTGTTCACCCATGCTATATTTATCCAGAATTGGTGAGTAGAGATAGCCCACAGCAGATAAAACCGCCGGATCTTTTAAATTTTGTTTTGAAATATCAATAATAACTCTGGGAACCTGATGTCCGCCGATAAAGGTATTCAGTTCTGAAGTTTTGCGTTTAGTATATGAATAAGGCGAATGATCTGCATGAAAAGAAGTTTCAGATTCAGCATTTCCAGAAATGATTTCTTCCGAAATAAAATTCCTTTTCTCATAACGGTTTGCTAATGCGGCAGCAACAGGAGCTTCAAATTCCGGATCTTCTGTTAATGAAACGCGAATGGTATCGCCTAAACCATCTTCAAGCAAAGTGCCAATTCCTACCGCAGATTTTATACGGCCATCTTCCCCATCACCAGCTTCGGTTACACCCAGATGCAAAGGATAATTCATTCCTTCTTTCACCATGGTTTCTACCAGCAAACGGTAAGCCTGCACCATCACCTGTGGATTACTGGCTTTCATGGAAATGACCATATTATAGTAATTCAGGTCTTCGCAAATGCGCATAAATTCCATGGCAGATTCTACCATACCTTCTGGCGTATCGCCGTAATGGCTCATAATCCGGTCAGAAAGTGAACCGTGATTTGTGCCGATACGCATTGCAGTGCCATATTCTTTACAAATTTTTACAAGTGGCGCAAATTTTTGATAAATGCGATCCAGCTCTGCCTGATATTCAGAGCCTGTATATTCAAAATTTTCGAATTTCTTTTTATCGGCGTAATTGCCTGGGTTAACACGAACTTTTTCTACCAACCTGGCAGCAACTTCTGCAGCATTAGGTGTAAAATGAATATCTGCAATTAAGGGAACTGAATGTCCGCGTAAAGCCAGCTCAGATTTAATATTTGCCAGATTTTTGGCCTCTTTAACGCTCGGTGCGGTGATGCGTACATAATCACATCCCGACTCGACCATGCGGATAGTTTGTTCAACAGTACCAATTGTATCCATGGTGTCTGTTGTGGTCATGCTCTGAATTCTGATCGGGTTGTTTCCTCCCAAAGCAATATCACCAATATTTACTTCACGGGTTAAAAAACGCGAATAAGTGTGTATGGAATTGCAATAACGTCCCTTTAATATCTTTACAGCTTTTGAATTCATTCCTGCGGATCAAAATTTTTCAAAAATACATATTTTCATAGCTTATACTATTTTAAGGGTACAAGAGATTGGATTAAATGATTTTAAAAGGATAAACTTTATAACAACCTGTCTTTTACAACCAGCGTTCCGGCAATTTTATCGTGCAAACATTGCTGTCTTTTATCAAAAAATCCCATCAGATAACCAAGTCCAAGGGTAGCCATACAAATGAGTTTAGAAAAATTGCGTATTAGAGATTTAGTTATGGAGATTCTGCCGCCTTTTTCATCTGTAACTTTTACTGACATTAAAACTTTACCAAAACTTGCCTGCCGGGATGAAGCTTCCATAATGGAACCATAGATTAATTTAGCAACAGGAATGATTGCTAAACCGGCCACAGAAACAATTATTTTAAGATCTTTTTCAGACAAAAAAGCAACAATCAGAAAAGCCAGTATCAGGTAAACTACAAAAAGTATAAAGTAATCAATAATTACGGCCAGCAAACGAACATCAAGTGTGGCAAAATATTGAGGCGCAACCTCTGTTTTACTCCAACCTAAAAGCTCACGAACTTCTGCAAGTTCGTGAGCTTCTTTATAATCATCCATGCCGGAAGTCTTTAAAAATGTTCCCGGCCGGATTTTCAATTCTTTTAATTCTTCTGTGCTATACGGCCCTTCAGGCTTCCCGTTTATGACCACATAGTATTCCGCCATATTAATATCTGCTCACGTTAAAATCGGATAATCCGCCTTTTAAATTTACATTAATTTTTTTGGCTGCTGAATTGTAATTATCTGTGGTATAGGTTCCGTCCGCTTGCTTGGTAAATCCGGAAAAATCTCTGGACGATAAACCTGTATCCACCTTGATCCGAGATCCGACAGATTTTGGAAGACGAATATTAACTTCGGCAACACCAGTTTCTACATTTACATCCATTGTATTTTGCGGCTCAGGCAATTTCACAGTAAAGGAAGCTGCACCACCTTTTAGGTTTAGATTTTGAACTTTAAATGGAGTTAAATCAAACTCGGCTGTACCTGCTCCCATTTCCAAATTTATATCCCAAACCGGTGCGGAGTTCATTTTCATAACCACATCATTTCCTTTGCTATCTATTTTCCAGTTTTTATTTTTTCCACGCATTTTGAAGGTTAAAACTTCCATAGAATCGCGGCTAGTTTTCTCAAGGCCAAAATTAGCTCCGTTATTTTTCACATTTGCATCAAACAAATTATTGGTGGAATCTTCTAAAAGATAAGTAGTAGCTCCGCCTTGAATATTTAATTCTGCCCGCTGGGTTGTTGCATTAAAAGGCTCTGAGAACATACTTCCTTTGCCGAAACTCTCATCACCCATTTCAAAATCTTCATTATTATTTTCATCAGTATCATATCTGTAAGACCATTTTGAATCTCCGATATCTTTGCGGGTTCCCTGGAAAGCTACAACTGCAAGAGCAATTAATGTAATTCCTCCGGCAATCAGCGGTCCGGATTTATTTCCCTGACGGTTGAAAAGCATATTTGCGCCGATAACAACAAATATTAAAGGCCATAATCTCCAAACCGATCTCCAGTAAAAATCTATCACGTTATAGTTATCCAGCAAAAACATGCTTCCGATAAATACAAATAAAAGTCCCCATACAATTTTTTCCGTTTTCATAATCTTATAATTGAGTCTGATCTGTGTTAGTAGTTGAGTTATTTGAATCGTCTGTTTTTATATCTTCTATAATTGTCGAATTTGTATCAGACGTAGTTGACGGTGTGGCTGGAGTTGCAGTAGCCGTAGTATTATCTTCCCAGGCAGTTTGTTCTTCCGTTACAACTGAGCGTTTTTTCCCCGCTTTTGCGATCATTAAAATACCCGGGATAATGAATACCAATGGCCATAGTTTTTCAAAATCAAACCAGTAAGGAATAAAGTTGAATTCGTCCATCAGAAAAAACCCTCCGAACAATAACAGCATTAATCCTACTATCATTCTTCCGTTTCCGCTTTTTTGCGATTTGATTTTTTCTTTCTTGTAAGGCTGATCCGCAGCCACATATTCAGGAGCTCCGGTTTTTGCATCTTCGTAAACCCGGTAATCTGTTCTGTAAGAATTGTAATCGAAAGGTTTAACCGGAACGGCAATCCACAATACGATATATGCTAATACACCCGAAAATCCGGCAAGGGTTAATACTACAAATGCAATACGTACCCATGTAACATCAATTTCGAAGTATTCTGCTAAGCCGGCACATACACCGGCAACCATCTTCTCTTGTTCGTTTCTATTTAGTTTCTTTTCCATTATTTTAAGTTTAGATTGTTTATGTTATTGCTTTTGTAATTCATTTAATTATAGTTCAAATGTATCATCTGCAAGCATAGTCATCAATATCAAATAGGCAGATGCTATTGAGTTCTCGGTAAACAACCAATAATTGTCGGTAAATATTTTTGATAATTGCTGATGTTGGGATTTTTAACCTATTCCTAAACATCGCCACCCAATGGAGTTATAATTATTTCGTCAACATTTGCGCCGGGGCTCATTTTCAAAGAATTAATAATTGCATCTGCTACATCATCCGGGAGAACAAATTTATCCGCCGGAATTTTTGTTCCTTCCCAGGAAGCTGTTAATGTAGAACCCGGCAATACTGCAGTAACTTTAACTCCATAAGACCTAAGTTCCATACGCAATACTTTAGTGAGACCAAGCAAGGCAAATTTTGTTACGCTGTATGAACCGGCATTTTCTGCAGGGTTTAAACTTGCCACAGAACAAATATTAAAAATATGACCTTTCTTTTGGTCTCTCATTTTTGAGCCAAAAATGCGGGAAAGCACCACAGGTGTATTTAGGTTTATCTGCATTTGCTTCTCAAAGGCATTTTCATCTTCATCTAAAAATGCGGAAGGAATAAATATGCCTGCATTATTTACCAAAACATCAACAAAATTAAATTCAGAATTAACAAATTCAGCAAAATCCAAAACATCTTGCGGTTTTTCCAAATCTGCTTTAAACAAAATAACCTGTATCTCAGGAAATTTATCTCCGATCTCTTTTTTCAAATCCTGCAGATCCGGCCAGTTTCTGGAACATATGGCCAGATTGCAATTATTTGCAGCCAATTTTAAACAGACAGCTTTTCCAATTCCTTTTGTCGCTCCGGTTACAATAGCATTCATATTTTAAAATTAGCAAATTCGTACATTATCAACTATCTTTTCGCTTGTAAGCGATGTTTTTACAGATTCCAAAATTTTCTTTTTACCTGCAATAAAGAAGGGAGATGATTAATTTGTATTATTATTGCATAATCTCTTCAATAAATAATTTAGTTAATGATTTTTCATCCCCTTGGCAAATATATACTTCTGTTAAAAGCAGTATTTCGCAAACCAGAAAAGTGGAATATATACCGCAAAGAAATTTTTAAGGAAATGGATTATATCGGTGTTGGTTCTTTAGGAATCATAGCCATCATTTCTTTGTTTCTGGGCGCTGTAACTACGGTTCAGACTGCTTTTCAGCTGGTAAGTGATCTTATTCCCAAATCTGTTATTGGTGGAATTGTAAGAGATTCATCAATTCTGGAATTAAGTCCTACAATCTCCGCAATTGTGTTGGCCGGAAAAGTGGGTTCAAGTGTGGCTTCTCAAATTGGAACCATGCGTGTAACCGAGCAGATTGATGCTTTAGAGATTATGGGAATTAATTCTCCGGGCTATTTAATTTTACCTAAAATAATTGGTGCTGTTACAACTATTCCTTTACTGGTTATTATCTCCATCGGACTAAGTATTGCGGGTGGTTACCTTGCCGGAACAGCTTCGGGAGCGGTCACTTCTCAAGATTTTATCAATGGTTTAACTACCGATTTTGTACCTTTTACATTCACAGTTTCAATGGTAAAATCAGTAATATTTGCTTTTATAATTGTTTCAGTTTCTGCTTACCAGGGCTTTTACACAGATGGTGGAGCTTTAGAAGTGGGCCAGTCAAGCACCAAAGCAGTTGTTATCAGCTGTATTATGATCCTTTTTTCTGATTATGTAATTGCTCAGCTATTGTTATGATCGAGATTAAAAACATTAACAAAACCTTTGGCGACAACCATGTATTAAAAGGTATTTCTGCCCTTTTTAATGATGGAATGTGTAACCTGATTATTGGCGGTTCCGGTTCCGGAAAAACTACATTGTTAAAATGTATGGTTGGCTTACATGAGCCTGAAATTGGTTCGGTAATTTACGACAAGCGTGATTTTACACGTATGAATTTCGAATCGAGGATTGATATCAGAACGGAAATTGGAATGTTATTCCAGGGTTCCGCATTATTTGATTCAATGAATGTAGAAGAGAACATCATGTTCCCTTTGAACATGTTCACAGATCAGCATAAAAAAGAAAAGTTAGAACGTGTTAATTTTTGCCTCGAAAGGGTAAATCTTTCAGGCAATAATGATTTATATCCTGCAGAGCTTTCGGGTGGAATGAAAAAACGGGTAGGTATTGCTCGTGCTATCGCAATGAATCCTAAATACCTTTTTGTAGATGAACCTAATTCGGGGCTTGACCCAAAAACATCTATAGTAATTGATGAGCTGATACAGGAATTAACCGAAGAATATAATACCACTACAATTATTGTTACTCACGATATGAATTCTGTAATGGGAATTGGAGAGAATATTATTTTTCTGCATAATGGAGAGAAATGGTGGGAAGGCTCTAACAAGGAAATTGCCCATACAGACAATAAAGAATTAAATGATTTTGTGTTTGCAAGTAAGTTTATGGAATCCGCGAAAGCGAAATTCTAATTGCGCACAATTTTACAATGAATTTGAGAATGAAAAATAATATCCCGGATACGGAATCTTCCGGCATCCAATTACTATCTCCGCAATACTGGAAAGATTATGAATTAATAGATTGCGGTGATTTTGAAAAGCTGGAACGGTTCGGAAATGTTGTTCTCATCAGACCAGAACCTCAAGCCGTTTGGGGAAAAGCACTATCAGAAAACGAGTGGACAAAAACTCATCATATCCGCTTTAAAGGCAGATCTGCAACTTCGGGAGAATGGATAAAAAAAGACATTAAAACTCCTGACCGCTGGCACATCAATTACAGCAATCCGGATATTAATATAAAATTCAGGTTGGCATTAACTTCTTTTAAGCATTTGGGAATATTCCCGGAGCAGGCAGTAAACTGGGATTATATTACACAGTGTATTAAGAAATTTAAAACACCGCAACCTAAAGTATTAAATTTATTTGCTTATACAGGCGGAGCATCTTTAGCGGCAAGAGCTGCCGGAGCAGAAACAACGCATGTTGATTCGATTAAACAGGTTGTTACCTGGGCCAATGAAAATCAGGAACTTTCGAATCTTGATAATATCCGCTGGATGGTTGAAGATGCTTTGAAATTTGTTAAACGCGAATTAAAACGCGGGAAAAAATACAATGGTATTATATTAGATCCGCCGGCTTATGGTCACGGACCAAATGGAGAAAAGTGGAAACTGGAAGACAATATCAAAGAAATGATGCGAGATGTTGTTCAGTTGTTAGATGAAGAAGAACATTTCCTGATTCTGAATACCTATTCTTTGGGATTCTCATCCGTAATTGTCGAAAACCTGATCCGCTCCTCTTATCCTCATGCACAAAACCTGGAAACCGGAGAGCTATACCTACAGGCCCGATCTGGATGCAAATTGCCTTTGGGCGTTTTCGGAAAATTCTGCAAAAGCGAGTAAAA
>JBBRCI010000034.1:0-28741 GCA_038204935.1 Sphingobacteriales bacterium
CCAATCCGGACTGGAACCTGTAAAACCTTGGTGATTGGAAAGATGGCGACGAATACGACCTGATAAATCGGATGTAAATCCAACATAATATTTATCCAGATTTGCGGAATACAAAATGTAAACGAAATACATAAGCATAAAAAAACCCCGAGCCGTCGGGGTTATGTGGGAGATACTGGGTTCGAACCAGTGACCCCCTGCTTGTAAGGCAGGTGCTCTGAACCAGCTGAGCTAATCTCCCTTTTGTATTATGTAATCAACTTTTGCTGTGACCCTTCCGATGTAAATCGGAATGCTCTGAACCAGCTGAGCTAATCTCCCTTTTGTATTATGTTATCAACTTTTGCTGTGACCCTTCCGATATAAATCGGAATGCTCTAAACCAGCTGAGCTAATCTCCCTTGTTTTGGGAATGCAAATATATACCTCTAAGTCTGTTTTGCAAAATAAATTTTTACTTTTTAACTAAGTACCTCTTCCAGAACATGATGCGATTTAATTTGACCAAACCCATCGATGTGTAATTGATAATATTCTACCAATTTCTCTACTAAAATACGTCGGCTTTGGTTAGAAATATGAAGATTTTGTAAATTATCGAAATTAGAAAGCAGTAATTCACGCCACTGATCAGTTTGAGGCTGAACCAAAATATTTTTGTGCGCCGGCTGACTGGAAACAAAACATCCATCTACGAGGTCAAAAAAATCTGCATTATTCTTAAAACTATCATCCGGATAAAAACCCAAAAATCGCGTTAAGCGTAATAAAAAGTATAGATGGAAATTTGAAATTCCATTTTCAAGCCGGTCTAAAATTTCTATCGCATGAAATAAAAATTCAAATAACACTTCATCGGCAGTTTGCTGTTTAATGGCCTTGTACAGAAATTCATTAATAAACATGGCGAGCGAACTCTTTACTATATTGTATGGAATACTTAAAAAGACAGGATTATGCCTTAGCTCTGAAACCCGTTGAATATTTGCTGCCGATTTATGGTAAACAACCATATCAAGTAGAGATAAAGGCTGCAATATATTTAATTTGATTTTTGCCTTAGGTTTTTTTACTCCATTAATAAGATAAGATTGCAGGCCAAATTTTTCTGAGAAAACCTGCACTACGACACTGCTTTCAGAAAAATCTGTAGTTTTAAGAACAATACCCCGGGTTTTATGAAGCATTATTAATGATAATTGGAACAAAAATGATCAGGCCTACAACCAGAGCAAATACCGCGGAAATTAAAACGGCGGCAGCAGAGATATCTTTAATTATTCCAGCTTTAATATGATAACCCGGCGAAACCAGATCTACCAGAACTTCGATGGCTGTATTTACAAGTTCAACAACCAAAACAAGTGCAACTGCCAGACTTAACCAGAGCCACTGATTTTGGTTAATTTTTAAATATAATCCCAAAAGTAAAACCAATATACCGGCAAAAAAATGGATTTTAAAGTTGATCTGTGTTTTATAAGCGTAGCTTAAACCTTTAAAAGCAAACCGAAAACCATTCAAAAACTTTTTCAATATGAATTGTATTGATTTATTCTCCTGACTGCTTATTTTCTATTTTATCGGCGTCCTCTGCTCTTTCTTCCAAAATAGACCTTCTTTCAATTTTCCGGATCAGGCTATAAAGGATATAAAGTACGCCAGCTCCAAATGCCAAATAACCAATAATCATGGCCCAGCCATATTTCATCAGTTCGGTATCTTTAAGATAATATCCTAAAAGAATTAAACCAATTCCGGCTATAAAAAATATTATACCACGTTTTAAGTATTTGTTCATCATTTATTTCTGTTAGAATGGAAATCAATTTGTCTGGCTTTTTATCTAAACAATGCAAATTTAACATAATGCAGGATGGTAAAAAAGATCAGTTTCCTAATTTACGAATAACCAAATATATGCCATGCTTTAAGTTACCCCTCATTTTTGTGATAATCAACCAGAATATAAATTAAACAATATTTTAACACAAAGATCATATAACTGTTTTTCTACCATTTTAGACTGAAATTTCGTAACTTTGCAGCCTTAAATTATCGAGGATAAATCGCTGATGTACAAAGAATATAAGCAACTTAATTTATCAGAAACAGGAAAAGAAATTCTTGAATACTGGAAAAACAACCAGATTTTCGAAAAAAGTGTTCAGAACCGACCTGCTTCTAAGCCATATACATTTTATGAAGGTCCGCCTTCTGCAAACGGAATGCCGGGCATCCACCATGTGATGTCGCGATCTATTAAGGATATTTTTTGCCGTTATAAAACATTAAAAGGCTTTCAGGTAAAAAGAAAAGGTGGCTGGGATACGCACGGATTACCTATTGAATTGGCTGTAGAAAAAAAACTGGGCATCACCAAAGATGATATTGGCAAAAAAATATCTGTTGAAGATTACAATGCTGCTTGTCGCACCGAGGTAATGAAATATACAGATGTCTGGAATGACCTGACCGAAAAAATGGGCTATTGGGTTGACCTGAATAATCCGTATGTTACCTATGAAAACGAGTATATTGAAACACTTTGGTGGATCTTAAAAGAATTCTACAATAAAGATCTTTTATACAAAGGTTATACGGTTCAGCCATATTCTCCAGCCGCTGGAACAGGTTTAAGTTCTCATGAACTGAATCAGCCCGGCACTTACAAAATGCTGAAGGATACATCAATTGTCGCTCAGTTCAGATTAAAAAAAGATCAGATTCATCCTCTGATTCCTGTTTTGTTTGACAGTGATGCAGAAGATACTACCATAATTGCCTGGACCACTACTCCATGGACTTTGCCTGCAAACTGTGCTTTAGCCGTAGGTAAAGATATCACGTATGTGAAAGTTAAAACCTTTAACCAATATACTTTTCAACCTGTAAGTGTGATATTGGCAAAGGATTTGGTTTCTAAATATTTTAAGAAAGAAGCAGAAAATGCCCCATTTCAGGATTATAACGAAGGTGATAAATTAATTCCCTGGAATTTAGCCGCAGAATTTAAAGGCGCAGATTTACTGAATCTTCGCTATCACCAGTTGATGCCTTATGTAGATAATGAGAATCTGGAGAAAAATGCATTCCGTGTAATACCTGCAGATTTTGTAACTACCGAAGACGGAACAGGAATTGTTCATACCGCATCTGTTTTTGGTGCGGATGACTTTAAAGCTTGCCGCGAAAATAATGTGCCATCCGTAATGGTGACAGATGAAAAAGGCAATGAATTTCCGATTGTAAATAAACAGGGAAAATTTGTTGATGAAGTTACTGACTTTGCCGGTCGGTATGTAAAAGAAGAATATTACAGCGACGAAGAGCGTAAAGATCCGGATTTTAAACCTACTGATGTTCTCATCGCCATTAAGCTGAAAGAAGACAACAAAGCGTTTGACGTTAAAAAATACGAACACAGTTACCCGCATTGCTGGCGTACTGATAAGCCGGTTTTATATTATCCTTTAGATAGTTGGTTTATAAAAACTACTGCTGTTAAAGAGCAATTAGTCGCTTTAAATAAAACCATAAACTGGAAACCGGAATCTACAGGAACCGGTCGTTTTGGCAATTGGCTGGAAAACCTGGTTGACTGGAATTTATCGCGTTCACGCTATTGGGGAACACCTTTACCGATCTGGCGTACCGAAGATGGTTCTGAAGAATGCTGCATTGGCTCAATTGAAGAACTGAATGAAGGCATCAAGAAATCTGTTAAAGCAGGTTTTATGGATGAGGATTTCGTGATCAAAGATATGCATCGCCCGTATGTTGATGATGTGATTTTGGTTTCTGCCAAAGGGAAGAAAATGTTTCGCGAACTGGATCTGATTGATGTTTGGTTTGATTCTGGCGCCATGCCGTATGCGCAATGGCATTTCCCTTTTGAAAATAAAGAAGAATTTAAAAATGCATATCCTGCAGATTTTATTGCTGAAGGTGTAGATCAAACCAGAGGTTGGTTTTTTACGCTTCACGCGATTGCAGTTATGCTGAACGAAACCAGCGACGAAATAAAAGAGATCAATCTGGAAATTGGTAATAAAGGTGTTGCCTTTAAAAATGTGGTTTCTAACGGATTGGTTCTTGATAAAAACGGCAATAAAATGTCTAAGCGATTGGGCAATGGAATTGATCCGTTTGAAACTATCGAAAAGTATAGCGCAGATGCATCCAGATGGTACATGATCAGTAATGCATCGCCATGGGATAATTTAAAATTCAATATTGAAGGTTTGGATGAAGTGCGGCGTAAGTTTTTTGGCACTTTATATAACACCTATTCTTTCTTCGCATTATATGCAAATATTGATGGGTTTAAGTACGAAGAATCTGATATTGAAATTTCGGCCAGACCGGAAATCGATCGTTGGATATTATCTCTTTTAAATTCGTTAACCTTGGAAGTTGACGGATATTATGCAGATTTTGAACCGACCAAAGCTGCCCGGGCAATTCAAACTTTCGTTGATGAGAATTTAAGCAACTGGTATGTTCGACTAAGTCGCAGACGTTTCTGGAAAGGCGATTATTCTGCAGATAAAATCTCGGCCTACCAAACTCTATACACCTGCTTAATAACCATCTCTAAATTAATGTCGCCAATTGCGCCATTCTTTAGCGACCGTTTATTTTTAGATCTGAATTCTGTAACCGGAAAAGAAGTTGTAGAATCAGTTCATCTGGCAGATTATCCAGATTATAACCAAAACAGTGTTGATACAGAACTTGAAGAAAGAATGTCGCTTGCACAGGATATTTCATCCATGATTTTATCTCTTAGAAAAAAGGTAGGAATAAATGTACGTCAGCCTTTGGGTAAAGCACTCATACCGATACTTGACACTACATTTATGGCTAAAGTAGAGAAGGTAAAAGACTTGATTCTTTCTGAAACCAATATTAAAGAAATAGAGTATATTTCAGACACATCAGGATTTATCAGCAAAAAGGTTAAGCCTAATTTTAAGTTATTAGGCCCGAAAGTTGGTAAGGATATGAAAGTTGTAGCAGGAATATTAACTCAGCTTAATCAAGAAGAAATCAGTCGTTTTGAACAGGATGAAAAATTTATAATTCCCGATTTAAATTACAACATTGATATTAGTGATGTAGAAATTATGGCAGAGGATGTTGCGGGCTGGCAGGTTACAAGTATGGGTAGATTAACTGTTGCGCTTGATATTACTTTATCTGAAGAATTAATTCAGGAAGGTATATCAAGAGAACTGGTAAACCGGATACAGAACTTGAGAAAAGAATTGAATTTTGAAGTAACAGATAAAATAAATATATGCGTAGAAAACCACCCGTATATTACGCAAGCTGTGAAAAATAATTTATTATATATTTGCGCCGAAACTCTTGCTGAGTCAGTTATCCTTGATAATGAAAACTGCAAAGGAGAAAAAATAATTATTGATAATAAAGAGCTTACCATACTAATTACAAAATCTTAAGATGGAGAATAATAACGAAATGAAGGAGAATCAAAGAGAAAAAACTCGATACGCCGACTCCGAACTACTAGAATTTAAAGATTTAATTCGAGAGAAATTACGCATGGCCAGAGAAGAGTTAGGCTTATTAACTCAGTCTTTAAGCAATCCTAACTTAAATGGAACCGATGATACTGCAGGAACTTACAAAACTCTTGAAGACGGATCAGCAACATTAGAAAAAGAATCTATAAACCAATTGGCGGCACGTCAGAAAAAGTTTATTGAAAATTTAGAAAGCGCATTAATTCGCATCGAAAATAAAACTTATGGAGTTTGCCGTGAAACCGGAAAATTAATTCCTAAAGAACGTTTACGTGCTGTTCCTCATGCAACTTTAAGCATGGAAGCAAAATTGAAGCAGTCATAAATGAAAGGTTATACAAAACCATTTTTAGCCGTTTTTCTAATCCTTTTAGCTGATCAGTTTTTAAAGATCTGGATCAAGTTGAATATGGCTCTTGGCCAGGAATTTAAAATATTAGGAGACAGAGCTTTAATACATTTTACCGAAAACAACGGAATGGCTTTCGGGATGGAATTTGGTGGCGAGGCCGGCAAGCTTGCTCTAACTTTATTCCGCATTTTAGCCGTTGCCGGAATTGGATACGGATTAGTTTATCTTATAAAAAAGAAATACCATAGAGGTTTAATTATTAACGTTGCTTTGATTTTTGCTGGTGCGTTAGGTAATATCATAGACTCTACATTTTACGGGATCCTTTTTAGCGAAAGCACCTATTATGAGCCGGCAAAGTTTTTACCTGAAGCTGGTGGTTATGCCGGGCTGTTTCATGGTAAAGTTGTAGATATGTTTTACGTACCATTATTGCAGGGAATTTATCCTGCCTGGTTTCCATTTTTAGGAGGTCAGGATTTTGTCTTTTTCAGACCAGTTTTTAACGTTGCAGATGCGGCAATTTCTATTGGTGTGATTCTGATCCTGGTTTATCAGAAAAGATATTTTAAAGAACAGGTAAAAGAAGAATTTTATCCCAACAGTGAAATTGTTGAAGAATAAATAACTACACAATTCTAAAATGCCCCCAAAAAGTTAGACACTATTTGGGGGCTTTTTTATGAAAGAGAACAAAAATTAAACTGATAGAACGTAAAAGGTAATTTATCTTAGTCTATTTCATTTCCATAACCTAGGCTGTAAATTGATAATCAGATGCTTTAATCTCATTTATCTTTACAACCCAATAAGTTTGATTAGAAAATAAATAAAGTATATATATTCCGTTAAATTCTAATTGTTATGGAATTGGCATGAATATTACATCCTTTTTAAAAGATTTAATTCAGAAAATTATGAAAAGTATATTAACAGCAATTTTATTAGGAGCTTTCTCTTTAAGTGCATTTTCACAGAATATAGATAACCGACGAAAAATTGAGGTAACCGGTTCTGCGGAAGAAGAAGTTACTCCGGATATTATTTATATGACAATTTCTTTAAAAGAATATTTTAAAGACAGCAATAACAAGAAAAAAATTGAAATTGACGACCTTGAAAAACAGCTTCAATCGGCAGTTCTGAATGCCGGTATTCCTAAAGAAAATTTCATGATTAACAATGTTTCCAGTTATAATTATTACTGGAATAAAAAGAAGAATCCTGATTTTTTAGCCAGCAAACAATACAGAATTAAAGTAACAGACCTGAATAAATTTAATCAGATTATGGGCGCTGTTGATTCAAGAGGAATAGAATACAGCAATATTGATAGTTATGATTATTCAAAAATTGAAAGTTTGAAATCACAACTAAAAATAAAAGCATTACAGTCGGCAAAAGCTAAAGCCAGCTATCTGGCAGAATCTATTGGCGAAAAAATCGGATCTGCAATAGATATTCAGGAAATTAATAATGAATACTATCCTCAACCTATGTACCGCTCAAATGCGATGATGAAATCTGACACCATGAATGAAGTTAACGCGATGCCTGAAATTGATTTTAAAAAAATAAAGTTGAATTACCAGATGCGCACGGTATTTGAATTAAAATAATTCAATAAAAATATTCTTAAAAAATCCTCCCAATGAGGATTTTTTAATTTAGAGCTAATCCATAATTGTTTAACTTGGAATTTATCTCAAAAAATCAATCCAAAACACGAATAAATCAGAATGGAAGAAGAAATAGTTAGAAGTGATGTCCCTTCCAAAAAAAAGATATTTTACACTATTCGCCCTGAGCTTAAAGAGTATCTATTAAAGTATGACCGTGAAACCAAACTACCGGTTCAATACACAGATTTATTGCGGTTCAATTTGCAAACACCTCTTTTAGATAAAGACGGCAAAAATACACTTTGGCTTACGGTATACTACGACGCTTCAGAAATGCGTGAGCTTTTTCCAAGCCTGACACGTATTTACGCATTACTGCATACAGACGGCGATGTGGAAGTTATGGAGCATTTGCAAATTGCCCGCATTGACTATTGCACGTTCGGGAATTCAAAACCATTTCGGGTGCGGATTATAAATTTGTTAAATGATAATTATGATCATTTCTATGTGAAGATTGCAGATGCTTCCCGGGTTTATGGATTGGAATTAGAACACGTTTTATCTCCAAATCGAATCACTTATCTAACAGATGACAACACTTTGATTGAAGAACATATTCCCGGTTTACCCGGCGATGTTTTTATTGATCACTATCTCCAGGAAAGTAAATTCAACCAGATAAGGATCTGCAAAGAGTTTGTTAAATTTAATGAACGCTGTTTTGTTCGCCTTTTAGGCGATATGCGCTCTTATAACTTTGTGGTAGATATCACTCCGGATATTGAAGGAAATCAATACAGAATACGTGCTATTGATTTTGATCAGCAATCTTACGAAGGCCGGCTAAAATTATATTTACCTCACTTTTTTAAAGAAAATACCAAGCTTGTAGAGTTAGGCATGAAACACCTGAATATGAAAACAATGCGACAGTATCAGGAAGAAGAAAGGACACTGATCTCTCACCGTATCCGTTCGGCACATTACCGTTTAAATGATTTATTTAATGTAATGATCACGGATGATATTTCTCCCAAAGAAAAAATTGAAGAATTAGGTATTGAACTTGCAGAACGCTTTAATGCCCCGGTTTTTAAAACCTGCCAAACAATGGGGCAAATGGTTTATGAATTCTTAAGTCTGGTTGTGGGTAAAAAAATGAATCAGTAAGCCAATAGCTAAACTATTTCCAACACTTTTCTTTTTGGCACTTTGCGGTTTTTGGGTAAGGGTAAAAGAATTGAAAAAGTTGTTCCTTCATTCTCAGTACTATCCACAGAAATGGACCCTTTATTCAGCTCAATAAAATCTTTACAAATCTTTAAACCCATACCTGTTCCCTTTTCATTGGATGTTCCAAGAGTTGTATAATTGTTAAAAGAGAATAATTTATCAAGATCATCACGTTTTATTCCTATTCCAGAATCTTTAACGCAAATGGCTGCTTCCTTATCTTTTTCTATATTATTAATCTGAATAATTCCTCCCTCGCGGGTAAACTTTATTGCATTCGAGATTAGATTTCTTAATACAATTTTAATAGTTTCCCTATCGGCGAAGATCTCCAGCTCTGAATCTATTTGATTTTCGATGATAATATTTTTTTGAGAAGAGAACTCTTTAAAAAACACTGCCAGTTCCTGCCCAAGTTCATGAACATTAAATACAACAGGCTTCACTTTAAAGCCGTCCAGCTGACTCTTAGCCCACAGCAAAAGGTTGTCTACTAATAATAAATTATCCAGAAAATTCACTTTAATTAACGGGACGAATTCTTTAAAATCTGACTGATCCATCTGATCATTTTCGATCATTTCCAGCATCGGGATAATATGCGAAAAAGGTGTTCGCAAATCGTGCGCAATTACAGAGAATAAAGTGTTTTTAACAAGATTGGCCTCTTCCAGATTTTTATTCTGTTGCTTAATGATCTTATTTTTACTTTCCATACGCCTGTTAACACGGCTCAGAATAAATACAGCAATTAAAATAACCACCAAACTTACTACCAAGGTAATTACACGGGTTTTCTGACTGTTTATATAAGCTTTGTTTTTCTCTTCTTCTTTACGGAGCTTTTGGTTTTCAGCTTCGCTTTTTTCCGATTGGAATTTGATCTGATAAAAGGCAATTCTCCTGTTTTTATTGGCATTTGTTAAACTATCTCTTAATTCAGAATATTTCAAAAAGTTTTTTAACGCAGATTTGTTGTCGCCTCTAAGAGAATCTAAGCGATAAAAATTATGATAGTTTTCAATAATAATTTCAGAGTATTCTACCCGCTTAGCAATATTATTACTTATCTCAAAGAATTTTTGAGATTTATCATAATTACCAAGCTGGAAATACGCTTTTCCAAGAATCATATTGATATCTGAAAGTTCCTGATTAGGATAGTTTTCATTTCTTTTATGAACTTCCATTACTTTTTGGGCAAGCTGAATAGCTTGTTTGTATTTACCTTTTTTTAATTCATAAGAAGCAAGGTTTGAATACGAATTACTCAACATATCTCTATTCTCTTTTAACAGAGCCAAAGCAAGCATTTTTTTATAATAGTAATAAGCTGTATCCAACTGGCCTAATGCCTCGTAGTTATTACCTATATTTCCAAGTAGTAAGGCGGTTAAACGAGGTTGATTTAAATCCTTTAGCTGCGCCTCTGCCTGCCGGTAATATTTAATACCTTCCTGGTAGTCTTTTATCAATGAGTAAAAATAACCACTGTTATTTAACGCTTTTGAAGCTCCGATTTTATTGTTGCTGTTTCTAAAAAATTTATAAGACTTATCAAAATAATCAAGGGCCATAGGATTGGCATCCTTGAACATATAATACAATCCAATATTTTTATATGCACCTCCTATCCCATTTGGATAGTTTATTTTTTGCGATAGAGTTAAAGCTTTCTGAGCATAATTATAAACCTCTTTCAGATTTATAAAGCAGTATTTAAAAGAAATGTCGTTGTATAAATTAACACGAGAAGTATCTTCAAGTTCAGCGGTATTTAAACTATTAACTAAACTATCTAATTCCTTATTTTGGGCAAAAGCCGGATTAAGCCAAGAAAAAATTACAAATAAAATTAATACAATTGGCTTTTTGAAAATAGCTTTATGAAGTTTAATCAGAAAAGAAAATATAATATTAATATCCAAAATAAATTTTGTTGTGGCAATATATACGCTTACAAAAATTATAAGTTTCCGAATATGCTAAAAATATCGTCATCTTACAACAATTGTTACAATGCTGTTAATGAATTATTTATTAATAACTACTACGCATCCTCCGGAAATATTTAATTTCATTCAAGTTGAAGAATTAAATCGTCCGTATTAACCAATGTACCCGGGTTTAACACAATCTTTTCAATAATTCCGTCAGCCGATGCCGCGATATTAGTTTCCATTTTCATGGCTTCAACCATAAATAAAGGTTGGTTCTTTTTTACACTGTCTCCAGTTTTCACAAATATTTTTGAGAGCAATCCCTGTAATGGCGAACCAATATGCTTTAGATCTGATTTGTCAGCTTTCTGATGTTCCTTCTTTATAACTTTTATGGAAGTATCCTGAATTTCAATATTTCTGGTTTGGCCATTTAATTTGAAAAATACGGTACGCATTCCTTTTTCATCCGGCGGACCGATAGAAAGCAAACGGATCAGCAATGTTTTTCCACGTGCAATTTCTAAAGTTGTTTCATCACCGGGTTTCATCCCGAAGAAAAAATATTGAGTAGGAACAACAGAAACATCTCCGAAGTTTCTAAAAACCCGAATTGCTTCTTCGGTAACTTTCGGATAAAATTTATACGACAGGTAAGTTGTATAAGGCAGGTCTGCCCCAAATTCTTCCTGAAATTTTGCAAAATCTTTTTCCAGATCTAAATGCGGCAAAAAAGAATTTGGCCTTATACTGAAAGGTTTTTTGTCTTTAAGAATTATTCGCTGCAATTCCGGAGGAAAGCCACCTTCCGGCTGACCAATTTCTCCCATAAAATAAGAAACTACAGAATCGGGGAAAGATATCTGATCACCTTTAGAAAAAATATCTTCTTTACTGATATCATTTGCAACCATATACTGGGCCATATCTCCCACTACTTTAGAGCTGGGAGTTACTTTTACTATATCGCCAAACAAGTCATTTACTTCAGCATATCTTTCTTTGATCTCTTCAAATTTATCTCCAAGACCTAATGCAATTGCTTGGGGTTTTAAATTAGAATACTGGCCTCCCGGAATTTCATGATGAAAAACTTCGGCAGAACTTGCTTTCATTCCAGATTCAAAAGGATAGTAATATCCTCTAACAGCCTCCCAATAATTACTGAATTTATTTAAGGACTGAACATCGTAGGGATTTTCACGCTCATTAAAACGCATCATTTCTACCACCGAATTAAAGTTTGGCTGCGAAGTTAAACCGGATAAAGAACCAAGAGCGCAGTCAACTACATCCACCCCGGCTTCAATTGCCATCAGATAAGTGGCGGGCTGCAATGACGAAGTATCATGAGTATGTAAATGGATAGGGATTTTCACGGTGTCTTTTAGCGCTTCGATTAGTATTTTAGCTGCATAAGGTTTTAACAAACCCGACATGTCTTTTACGGCCAAAATATGAGATCCCGCATTTTCCAGATCTTTGGCCATTTGTAAATAATATTTCAGGTCATATTTCTTCCTTTCGGGATTTAAAATATCTCCCGTATAACATAATGCACCTTCTGCAATTCCGCCGGTTTTATTTCGCACCATTTCAATACAAGGCGCAATATTTTCCATCCAGTTCAAAGAATCAAATATCCGGAAAACATCAACACCTTTTTCCCAGCTTTTCTCAACAAATGATTCAATTAAATTATCCGGATAAGCAGAATAGCCAACTCCGTTACATCCTCTTATCAGCATTTGTATTAAAATATTAGGCATTGATGCCCGGAGTTTTTCAAGCCTTTTCCAGGGATCTTCATGCAAAAAGCGAAGGCAAACATCAAAAGTTGCTCCTCCCCATGCTTCCATACTAAAGGTCTGAGGATGCGTTTTGGCGAAAGCTTCCGTCACTTTCAACATATCATACGTTCGCATACGCGTGGCCAATAATGATTGATGCGCATCACGCAAAGTGGTATCTGTATAATATATTTTCTTTTCGCTCTTCAGCCAGTTACAAAACTCAACCGGCCCCAATTCATTTAACAGGTCTTTTGTGCCTTTCGAGAATTCCGAATTATGATCAAAGGGAGGAACTACAGGCTTTTCAAATCTTTTTTCATAATCAATATGCTTCACGTCCGGATTTCCGTTTACGGCAATTTCTCCCAAAAAAGATAAAATCCGCGTTCCTCGATCCAGTCGCTTCTGGATTTCAAAAAGTTCCGGATGGTTTTGGATGAAATTTACAGTTGCTTTTCCTTCTATAAATGTGGGATGATTGATTATATTCTCCAAAAACTGGATATTATTTTTAACTCCCCTGATTCTGAATTCCCGCAGCGCCCGATTCATTTTACGTGTAGCGTCAGGTAAATTTGCTCCCCATGTACTAACTTTCACTAACATGGAATCAAAAAACGGACTGATCTTCATTCCAGGATAAGTGCTTCCCTCGTCCAGCCTTACACCAAAGCCAGTCGCATTTCTATACGTGATCAGTGTTCCGTAATCGGGTTTAAAATCATTTCCCGGATCTTCTGTGGTGATACGGCATTGCATGGCAAATCCATTTTTCATAACCATACTTTGATCTTTAAGACCAATTTCAGGATCACTTAAAGTATAGCCATCCGCAATAAAAATTTGAGTTTTAATCAAATCTATTCCGGTAATCATTTCGGTAACCGTATGCTCTACCTGGATACGTGGATTTACCTCTATAAAATAAATGCGTTCATCCGCATCAAGGAGGAATTCTACTGTACCTACATTGTTATAGTTTACAGATTTGGCAATTTTAACGGCATAAGCGTAAAGCTTCTCTCGCGTTTCATCTTTTAAATTAAGGGAGGGCGCAACTTCTACTACTTTCTGAAACCGTCGCTGAACAGAACAATCTCTTTCATAAAGATGCATCACGTTTCTGTGATTATCCGCTACAATCTGAACTTCAATATGTCTGGGGCCTTCAATAAACTTTTCAAGAAAAATAGTATCATCGCCGAATGCATTTAAAGCTTCGCTTTTAGCTTCGTTAAATGATTTTTTAAGCTCTTCTTCTGTTCTTACAATCCGCATACCACGACCGCCACCGCCAGAAGCCGCTTTCAATATCAAGGGATAGGTAATTCTTTCTGCTTCAGAAATGGCTGTTTCCAGCGAATCAAGATCTGGGATATTACTTTCAATAATTGGAACTTCTGCGCTGGTTGCAACTTTTTTGGCTGTCACTTTATCCCCAAGCGCACGCATTACATCAGGCCTTGGACCAATAAAAATGATACCGTTTTTATTACATTCCTCAGCAAAATCATCATTTTCAGATAAAAATCCGTAACCCGGATGTATTGCATCAGCTCCACAATATTTTGCCATACTAATAATGGCGTGTATATCCAGATAAGGCTTTAAAGGATCGTTATCTTCTCCAATCTGATAAGCTTCATCCGCTTTGTACCGATGAAGGGAATATCTGTCCTCATATGTATATATAGCGGCTGTTTGAATATTTAATTCATTACAAGCCCTGCCTATTCGGATGGCAATTTCTCCGCGATTTGCAATTAGTATTTTCTTGATCTTCATATTGTGGCACAGTAATTAGTTCAAATTATAAATTATAATTGAATGAAAAATATATAATTGAAGAAGTGTTTTTAAATTTTTAATTCTGAAATATGAAAGTTGAAAATAATTCCAAATTAAAGTGGGTAGAATATGTCTCTGTATTAATGGATGACAAATTCAAAATTCCTGGAACAAACTTCCGGTTTGGTTTAGATCCTCTGTTAAATCTGATCCCCATAGTTGGCGATCTTTCGGGATTTGCGGTTTCTGCAATGTTGGTGGCCACCATGGCAAAAAATGGCGCCAGCAGAAAAATTGTTATATTAATGCTGATCAATATAATTATTGATACAACAATAGGCGCTATACCAATCATCGGGAATATTTTTGATTTTGCTTATAAATCAAATACTAAAAATATAAGGCTCTTAAAAGAACACTACCAGGATGGAAAGCATCAGGGAAAAGGGACAGGAATTATTGTTTTGATAGTGGTAATACTGTTGGTTTTTCTTATTTTAATTACATTCTTGATGTATAAACTAACAGCCTGGTTTTTTGGTTTGTTCTAATATAAACCATAAAAGCCGCTATTAGCGGCTTTTATATTTACAGGCAGATATTAATGTAATTTTTTATTCAAAGGCATATGATCTTTTGTCCACTTCCTGTCTAGTTCTGGAAACATCATGTAATTCATCAGATGACTTATTGTTTAAACTAATGTATACTTCGGTATCATCAATACCCACTGCCATTTGCATTGGTTCACGGGTAATGCGATAATATGTATCGTATCCAACTGGTAATTCCTGTAATTGTGGCTTAACTTTAACAGGTGTAAGTGTAATGCTTATAAAAGCATTTGATTTTGAACTTAATTGAGTTTTTGCCAGGCAATACGTGTAACCGCGTTCAATTAAAAATCCGAGCAGGTGAGGCGTTAAAATTGTTTTCATAGATGAGAGTGTTTAGTTTATCAGTAGATTTTATAAATATATCCTAAATTATTTCACTTTAAAAGAGGGTAAATACTTAAATTAGCTTTGGCAATTACGGTATTATATTAGATTAATACCTAATTTACAATAAGTTAATTTATATAATATTTACTTTCAGATTTTAGCCCTCAAAAAATTAAGTTTCCTTAAACTTACATTATTGTTAATGGTATTTCAATTGTGCTTTAATTTTAATGATATAAAAATAAAAAATTTACAATAGAAACAAAACATCTTCTCAATTAACAGGCTGAATTTCAATTATTAAGTTTTAATATAGGCTGCATTAGCTCAAATTTATCATACGCATATTTATAATCTGCCTATGTCCCTTCATCCAGATAAAAATTCAGACGACATATTTGCCAATATGCCTTTTACTGAGGAGAACTATAAACTTCTGCTTTCTGAGTTTGAAAAGAAGAATGAATTAATAGAAATGCTGAATTTAGGTAGCAGGGTTTTAACTACCTTATGCAATATTACGGCTTATAAGGTATTTCTTATTGAAGCAATAAGAAATGAAAAGAATGAGATTGAAAATTTTGAATATAAAAAAGTAAAAATTGATGATGATGATTTTGATATCGCTCCAATCTCAATAATAGAAAGCTTTAATTCTGAAAAAGATGTAAATACTTTATTTGAAAAACATCAAAATAAAAAACAAATTGATGTTGAATATTCTAAAGTTGATAAAAAAGGAAAAATAAAGTGGTTTTCCCGCAAGCATTCTATTTTTAATGAAGATAGTCAAAGGAATATTAAACAGGTTTTAATAATTATCCAGGAAGTTACCGACAAAAAACTAGTTATAGATGCTTTACAGGATAATAAACACTTTATCAAAAGCATTGCAGATTCAACTCCCGACATTTTGTATGTAATAGATCTACAGCTTGAGAAAATTGTATATATCAACAATGCGATTTATGACCTTCTGCATTACTCTCCTGAACAAGTTAAAAATATGGGAAACGCTGTCTTCGAATTATTTTTCCATCCTGATGACAGAGAAACTATTAAACACTATTTTAAAACTTTTAATGATGAACCCCAAAATCATTTATCTGATATAGAATTCAGAATAAAAGATGCCCTAGGCGAAAGGCATATTCTCCGTTGCAGACATTCTATTTTCAAAACAGATGAAGAAGGCCTGGCAGTACAACTGCTTGGCATTGGCCAAGATGTTACCGAGTTCAAAGAAACTCAAAAAATAAAACTTAAATTCAAGCTGGAACAGCAGCAATTAATATCACAAGCTATATTAAAAACACAGGAAGAAGAAAGAAGCAGAATTTCTGAAGCTTTGCATAATGGGCTGGGCCAAATTCTTTACGGTGTTAAGCTGAATTTCGGTTTGTTAACTCTCAACAATAAATTAAATAAAAATAGTCTTGATGGAAAAAAAATCATAAATGATTTATTAGAGGAAGCTATTGCAGAAACAAAAACAATTTCCTTCGAATTGATGCCCTTAACCCTAAAAGATTTTGGCCTGGAAATAGCAATTAAGGATCTGTTAAATAAGAAATTCCAAAAAATTAACCTCAATTCAACAGTCCGGATGATTGGATTGAAAAAAAGATTAGACTCCAATTTGGAAACTATAATTTTTAGAATAGTTCAGGAACTGATCAATAACTCCATAAAACATGCAAAGGCAAAGAATATAAATTTATTCATTAGTAAGGGTGTGGATTATCTTCACATTAATTTAACCGATGATGGGATTGGCTTTGACAGCGAAATATTAAAAGATAAACACGAAGGCTTTGGTTTGAGAAATATCAATAATCGAGTTAATGTGTTAGGAGGCCAGTTTGTAATAAATAATGCCCATAAAAACGGAACTGATATAAATATTGATATCCCTTTATAGAATATAGTATTACTTCAAAATTCCTGCCCGAACGGAATTCATTATTAAAGCTGCAGAATTGGGAACTCCGGTTTTTTCAATAAGACTCTGACGGTGACCTTCAACTGTTCTGCGACTGGTAAATAACTTGTCGGCAATTTGATTATTGGTATAACCTTCTGATATAAGTTTTAAAACTTCCATTTCACGTTTGGTAAAATCAAAATTTCCGTTAATATCAGGTTGCACTAAATCTGGAAGACTTGCATTTTTTAAAATCATTCGAATGGCCAGCTCACTACAAACATATTGCCCACCTCCCGCCACATGCCTGATGGCAAAAACCAATTCATTTTGTGTTACATTTTTTAGAAGATAACCCCTGGCACCCGCAGCCATTGCTTCTATCACATATTGCTCATGATCTGCCATTGATAAAACAATAGGAGAAATATAGGGAAAGCTTAAACTCATGTTTCTTATAAGCTCCATTCCGCCCATTTCTGGCATTGATAAATCTACCAGTACAATTTGCGGATGAATTCCATCGTCCATAGCTTCTAAAGCTTCAACACCATTGCTCACATCACCTACCACTTCCATATCAGATTCATGCTCTAATAAAGATTTAATACCGTTCCGTACAACATTGTGGTCTTCCGCCAATAAAACTTTTATCACGATAGGGTTGATTTCTAAAAGTTTAATTTTTCGATTAAATTTTACTAATCGTTTAACTAATCATTCCTCAGGTTAAAATTGTTTAATACAACTTTATTACTGAAACAAATATCAGGTATGTTTAACAAAATGCATTGCGTATTTATACCTGATTAAAAGTTATTAATACTTATAAATTCAAATAATCCTGGATAAATATTCTTCTTAAAACCAGATAATCCGAAGGGGAAATGAGAGGAGATAGGGAGAGTAAGAAAAGCAATTAAAAATGCTTTTCGCAATATAAAAAAGCAAATTATGCTATTCTATATTTTTTATTTAGTCTAGAATGGTAACCTAAAGATACACTTAATTAATCAGTTCGAAGCCTGTATATGGAATTAAAACTTTGGGAATTTTAATACCCGCTTCTGTTTGATTATTCTCAAGCAAAGAAGCTAAAATACGGGGAAGAGCCAAAGCACTTCCATTTAAGGTATGAGCGAGTTGAGGCTTTCCTTCAGAGCCTTTAAATCTGAGTTTTAAGCGGTTAGCCTGGTAGTTTTCAAAGTTAGAAACTGAAGATACTTCTAACCATCTTGCCTGGGCAGCACACCATACTTCCATATCGTAGGTTTTTGCAGATGTAAAACTCATATCTCCGCCACATAAACTTAGCACACGGTATGGAAGCTCCAGTTCTTTCAGTAAACTTTGTACGTAAGTACTCATTTCTTCTAAAACCTGGTAGCTATTATCCGGATGAACAATCTGTACAATTTCTACCTTATCAAACTGATGAAGCCTGTTTAATCCGCGAACGTGCGCACCGTAAGAACCGGCCTCTCTTCTGAAGCATGGTGTATAAGCACAATTTTTTATTGGAAATTCTTCTTCTTTAACAATTACGTCACGGTATAAATTAGTTACCGGAACCTCTGCTGTTGGTATCAGGTATAAATTATCTATCCCAATATGGTACATCTGCCCTTCCTTATCAGGAAGCTGGCCTGTTCCAAAACCGGAGGCTTCGTTTACAACTATCGGCGGCTGAATTTCTCTATAACCTGCATTGCCGGCAGAATCAAGAAAATAATTAATTAAAGCACGTTGCAATTTGGCTCCTTTTCCTTTATAAACCGGGAAGCCTGCGCCGGCAATTTTATTACCTAACTCAAAGTCGATAATATCATATTTGCTTGCCAATTCCCAGTGCGGTAAAGCATTTTCAGGTAAATTAGGCTTTTCTCCATTTTCCAGAACGGTCACATTTTCTTCGGGCGTTTTTCCTTTCGGGACTGATGTGTGAGGCAAGTTTGGTAATTGCAGTAGTTGTGTCTGAAGTTTAGACTCCACTTCGGCCAGCTTATCGCCTAGCGTTTTTATCTGCTCTTTTAATCCGCCTGTCTTCGCTTTTACAATTTCTGCTTCTTCTTTTTTGCCCTGGCGCATTAAATCACCAACTTGTTTAGCTAATGAATTAGATTCTGCTGCAGTATTATCCAGAATGTTTTGAGTCTGACGTCTCTCTTCATCTAAACTGATAATCTCATCAAGCAAACCGGGTTGCTTAAAATTCTTAACAGCCAGACGATTCAAAACTTCTTCCCTATTTTCGCGGATATAATTAACTTGCAGCATCTTTTTAAATTTGTCACAAAGATATAAACAGTTTGGAGTTTGCTGTTTGCTGTTTGGTTTTTTTTCTGAGCAGTACTAAATAAACCTAAATAAACTATGGACGGAAAACTCTATCTGGTACCCACTCCTATTGGTAATTTAGAAGATATGACTTTCAGGGCCATTAGGGTACTTAAAGAAGTTGACTTTATTTTAGCTGAAGATACCCGCACCAGCGCCCCTTTATTAAAGCATTTTGGCATTGATAAGAAGGTGTTCTCTCATCATCAGCATAATGAGCATAAATCTGTAACAGAAGTTATCCGCTTTTTAAAAGAAGGGAAAAATGTAGCCCTGATCTCTGATGCCGGAACTCCGGCTATTTCCGATCCGGGTTTTTTACTGGTGCGTGAAACTCTGAAAAATGATTTGAAAATTGAATGTTTACCGGGAGCAACGGCATTTGTTCCTGCTCTGGTAAACTCTGGCTTATCTGCCGACCGGTTTACCTTTGAAGGTTTTTTACCGGTTAAAAAAGGTAGGCAAACCCGTTTAAAAGAATTAGCTGATGAAGAAAGAACAATGATCTTCTACGAATCGCCACATCGGTTATTAAAAACTTTAGAAGAGTTTAATTTGTATTTTGGGGAAGAAAGAACTGCTTCGGTTTCGCGGGAGCTGACCAAACTATTTGAAGAAACCGTCCGCGGGACATTTACAGAGATAAAAGATTATTTTACCAACAATACGTTGAAGGGCGAATTTGTAATTTGTGTTTCCGGAAAAGTGAAAGAATCAAAGTCGAAAGATAATAGGCATAAAGATTAAGGATATAGGAATAAAGACAATTACTTACTTCAACTTAGAAATTAATACTAAACAAAATGTGGATTGAACAATATTTAACAGATGATCAGGATCCGAAAACGGCTGAGAAAATTCTGACCAAAGTAAGAGATATGCTTACTTCGGGCGAAGCGATTATTTATCTTGCTATTCAGAAAAAACCTGCTGTTACACTCATTCCGGATTGTATTGCCGTTACCAATAAACGCATTGTTTTTTGTCTTCCTGAAAATCTGGGTTTAACCACAAATTTTGTCACATTTACCTGGCAGGATATTAAAGAAGTTTCTTTTAAAGAGGAATTTTTCGGTTCAAAATTTATCGCGGTACCGCAAAAAGGCGAAAACATAGCCATAGATTATATACCAAAAATTCAGGCTCGTAAATTATATCAGTTCTGTAACGAGCAACTGGAAAAAAGAAAAGAGCTGGAACGTAATCAAGATTTTGATGACCGCAAAGTACACATCGCTTTAGAAAATAATGCTGATGAGGATACAGCATATACCGAAGTTGAAGAAGAAAATACGCCATTTCTTACTTCGGCTGAACCGGAAGCAGAAGATGAATTAACCTTAAAGCTGAAAAAACTGAAATCTCTTTTTGAAAAGCAATTAATAACTCAGGAGGAATATGAATCTAAAAAAGCTGATATTTTATCACAGCTATAAATTGACAGCAATTCACAACATCTAAAATTTATTGCTGAATAATTATATAAATGATAAAAACCTCCACTTCCAACAATACTTTCACAGGAATGAAAAACAATTATTTATTGGCATTGGGCAGCGCTTTTCTACTTTGGCTTGCCTGGCCGCCAATTCCCTATACCTCTGTTTTACTTTTAATTGCCTTCCTTCCTCTACTTATTGCAATTGAAAATATTTTAAACTCCAATATAGAGAAGAAAAGTAAATACGTTTTTCGAGTATCTATTGTAACCTTCTTAATATGGAACACAGCTAGTATTTATTGGGTTTTTAATTCTCTAAATGCAGTAATGCCAACCTGGACGGCCATTTTAATTTCATTTATACCGTTTGGCTTAGCCGCTATTTTAATGACACTGGCAACCTGGTTATATTACAAAATGCGTTTAAATCAAACCCCCTTATTGAGCTTTATCGCTTTAATTTGTTTTTGGATTGGGTATGAATATCTACATCAAACCTGGGATCTGGCTTTCCCATGGATGACCTTAGGCAATGGCTTTGCATCAAGCCATCAACTGATTCAATGGTATCAATATACCGGAGTTTTTGGTGGATCATTATGGATATTAATTTCAAATATTCTTGTGTTTGAAACCTATCAGGCTTTTAAATTATCTTCCCCCGACGAGGTGAAAACAAGGTATATTATTGGAACAGCAATATTTATCTTATTGCCAATTTCCATTTCCCTTTTTATATATAGCACCTACGAGGAGAAAGAAAATCCGGCTAACGTAATTGTAGTCCAACCAAATATAGATCCGTATGCAAAATATGGTTCAATGAGTTCCAGTTCTCAGGTAGAAAAATTAATTCACTTATCAGATTCTCTGGCTCAGCCAAATACAGAATATTTTATCTGGCCAGAAACAGCCATTGCAGATTATACAGAAGAAAAAAATATACTTAATAGTGTTCACTTTCGTGAGATACAACCTTTTCTGGCAAAATATAAAAACGCCAATCTCATTTCAGGAATAGAAAGTTATGCTTTGTATGATACGGATAAAACTCCCTCAGCGAGGTTCGAAAAGGATTTGAATATGTACTCGGATTATTTTAACGCGGCAATTCAATTAGAAAATTCCGGGAAAGTCCAGTTTTATCATAAATCAAAACTAGTTCCGGGTGTGGAACAAATTCCATTTTCTAACGCCCTTTCATTTTTAAAACCTGTATTTGCAAATTTTGGCGGTTCTACGGGTGGTTATGGAAAGCAGGATGAACCAAATGTTTTCTATTCGCAAAGCGGAATTGGAGCCGCTCCGGTAATTTGTTATGAATCAATCTGGGGAGCTTATGTAGGCGATTATGTGAAGAAAGGCGCACAATTTATAGCCATAGTAACCAACGACGCCTGGTGGGGAAATACATCCGGAAAAGATCAGCATTTAGAATATGCAAAATTAAGAGCTATAGAAACCCGGCGATGGGTTGCCAGATCTGCAAATACGGGAATTTCCGCATTCATAAATCAGCGTGGCGATATAGTAAAACAATCTAAATGGTGGGCAGCAACTGCCTTAAAGCAGGATATAAACCTAAACGACGAGTTAACTTTCTATGTTGAGACGGGAGATTACATTGCTTATTTAGCTTGCTTCGGCTCAGGAATATTTGTTATAATTCTTTTATTCAGTAATATGAGAAAACAGAAAAAGGTTAAAGCGAATGTTACGGAAGTAATTTAAGCATGAAAGCCATTAATCAATTTACGGCTTCTAAATATCTCAAATAATTAACTTAAATATTTCCCTACAATTGGAATTCTTCGGCCCATACCAAAAGCCTTTGGTGAAACCCGCAAAATAGGCGGAGTTTGCTTTCTTTTAAATTCGGCTAAATTCACCATTTTCAAAATGCGTTTGACCAATGCTTCATTAAATCCCTGAGCTATTATGGCTACAGAACTTTTTTTCAATTCAATATATTCAAACAAGATTTTATCCAGAACATCATATTCCGGCAAGGAATCAGAATCTTTCTGTCCGGGACGCAATTCTGCAGATGGTGGTTTTACAATACTATTCTGTGGGATAATTTCTCCGTTCCGGTTAATATATTCGCAAAGCTGATAAACTTGGGTTTTGTACACATCGCCTATAACTGCAATTGCACCCGCCATATCGCCGTAAAGTGTTCCATAACCAACGGCACATTCGCTTTTGTTTGAGGTATTCAATAAAATATATCCGAATTTATTAGACATCGCCATCACAATAATTGCCCGGCTTCTGGCCTGAATGTTCTCTTCTGCAACATTAAAAGGCAAATCCTGAAATACAGGTTTCATCATATTTTCAAAAGCTTCAGTAGCTTCTCTAATTGGGATAATTTCGTACTTGCAATCCAGGTTTCTAACCAGATCCTGTGCATCTTTTATAGAATGATCTGAAGAAAATTCTGAAGGCATTAAAACCGCCATTACATTTTCGGGACCTAAAGCTTCCGCGGCAAGCGCACAAACCAAAGCTGAGTCAATGCCGCCTGATAATCCTAAAATTGCTTTTGAAAAACCCGATTTCTCGAAGTAATCTTTAATACCAATAATCAGCGCATTGTGAATTTGCTCAATATCATTCTGAGCATTATGCAAAATTGGTTTCAAATGCCGGATCTTACCTTTAGAAAATTCGTAGATCCGAACATCTTCTTTAAAATACGCCATTTCATCCAATAGTTGCCCTTCCGCATCAAATGCGAGAGAACCTCCGTCAAAAATTATTTCCGTTTGCGCACCAACCTGATTTACATATAAAAGCGGCAAATTATACTTGCGGCAATTATCGCCCAAAATCAGAACGCGTTCTTCATCATGATTATAAGAAAACGGAGAAGCCGCAATATTGATCATCAGCTCCGGATTTTCTTCAATCAAAATATCCATCGGGCAATCAATATACATTGGATTGTCGTTAATATTCCAAAGATCTTCACAAACCGTCAAAGCTATTTTTACTCCTTTAAAGTCAATACATTTAAATTTACCCGACGATTCGAAATACCGGTTTTCGTCAAACACATCGTAATTAGGCAATAAAGCTTTATTAACTATTTGCTTAACTTTTCCATCTTCAATAAAATAGGCAGAGTTGAACAGATCTTTACCTTCTACTTTTGGATTTTTTACAGGCAAGCCTAAAATGCAGGCTATTCCTACACATTCTGCAGCAATTTTATTTGCAGACTCTAAACACAGATCTATAAACTCCGTAAATTCTAATAAATCTTGCGGAGGATATCCGCAAACTGCGAGTTCAGCAAAAACTATTAGATCAGCTCCATCGGCTTTAGCCTGATGAATTGCATGAATTATTTTTTGAGTGTTAGACTCAAAATTTCCGATATGATAATTTAGTTGTGCTAACGCGATATTCATCTTAAAAAAATATTCCCAGGTTTAAGGCCAGATATGAATTTTTAGCTTTCCCGTCAGAATCTAAAATATCTGTAAAACCATTGTTGTAGGATAATCCAGTTAACAGGTTTAAATTTTGTCCAAGTTTCCATTCGGCACCTGCACCAAAAAGTAATCCCAATCTGAAAGAATTGATATCTTTTGCAATATCAATATTACTGCTGCTAGTCCCTAATGATTTTTTTGTGGAAATATTTACACCCGGACTGAGTCCAAACTGACCGTAATACCGCATTAAATTATTTTCAGTACTTTTTAATTTTACTGTAAGCGGAACTTCAAGGTATTGTAACTTGTATTTTTCCTCAGCAGAAGCACCGGATATTGAAGGCGAAATCACATTTGCGTTAACGGATGTGATAACAATTCCTGTTGAAAAGTAATAATTGTCTGAAAACCCAAAATCGCCTATAAGGCCATAAGAAAACCCCGTTTTAGAGCCATTACTTTCTTGTGCGCTATCGCCCGAAGATTGCGAATTTTGAAAATTGATCCAGCCTAAGTTAGGTGAAGTTGTAAATCCAAGTTTAAATTTCTTTTCATCAGAAGTTTGAGCCATTAATAAAGTTGGAAGCAGACAAGCCAGCAGAACAAATAATTTTTTATACATTTTGATAATTACTTTAATTTTTAAGCGCTCGAATTCGAGTAGCTATAACATAGTTTTTTATAATTTCGTTTTCCATTAAATGAATATGAAAATAATCAACCGCCGGCAAATCTATGTGTTTTTTTCTATTAGCTTGTTTTTATCAGCGTGTAGCAACAAAAAAGAAGTTGATGTAAGCAAAATTAATTTAAATATCCAAATTGAACGGTTTGATAAAGATCTGGCTGAATTAAGTCCTGCGAATTTGAATGCAGAGGTTTTGCAGCTTCAAAAAAAATATGGCGTTTTTTATGAAGACTATATGGAGAATATGCTTGGAGTTGGTTCTACTACAAACAATAATTACCTAAGTTCTTTAAAAACAGTTTTAAGCAACCCGGATTATTTGGAACTTAAAAAAGCAATTGAACAAAAATATCCTAATCTAAAATCGACAGAAGAAGATTTAACGGATGCATTTAAACATGTAAAATATTATTATCCCCAGCAAAAGCTACCGAGAATAATTTCATTCTTTTCCGGGTTTTCTGTACAAACACCCATTGGTAACGACTATATTGGCATTGGCTTAGATATGTTTTTAGGTGCAGATTCTAAATTTTATCCGGCTTTACGCCAAAGTATTCCAGAATATATTTCCAGACGCTTTACTCAGGAAAATATTACTCCCCGAGTTATTGAAGGTTTTGCCAGAGAAGATCTGTTCCCCGAAAAAGATGCCGACAGATCCTTAATCTCAAAAATGGTATACAATGGCAAAATTCTATACTTTATGGATGCCGTGATGCCCAATGTTGCAGATAGTTTAAAAATTGGTTACTCGGCAAAACAAATGGGATGGAGCAAAAAGTTTGAACCGGAAATTTGGGCTTACTTTTTACAAAACGAACTTCTGTATGATACAGATTACATGAAAATTCAAAAGTATTTGGCAGATGCGCCTTTTACACCCGGAATTGGCGAAAATTCTGAATCGGCACCCAAACTTGGAATTTTCACAGGCTGGCAAATCGTAAAGAAATATATGGAGAAAAATCCTGAAATAACTTTACAGGAATTGATGCGGGAAACTGATTCTCAGAAAATATTGACCGGCTCTAAATACAAACCCAGATAAATCTCAGATATCTGAAGACTAGCAAATTACTTTTTATAAATTCTTGATTAGGGCAAACAAGCTTTAACTATTCATGTTAAAATAATGCCTGTCTTTTTTCCGGCTATCTAATAATTAATTACATGGAACTCATCAAAAGTAAAAAGTATGCCTTGCAAGGCAAAAAGTTAATTGGCAATTACATGTTTCTTGCCCTTTTAGGTTTATTTGTTGCCTCATGTTCTACTCAGGTTAAAACAAGTGATAATGCTGATAGCCTGTCTATGAATGATAGCACCACTCAAAACAACATGGATACTATGGAAAGCACTGAATTAAAACCTTCTGGCGAAAAACCAGCCTGGGGGCCAACCATCACTCCTCAGATGCAAACAGTAATTGAAAAATTAATGAGTTATGGTGATGAGCCCTTTGTAAAGCTTTCAGCTACTGAAGCCAGAAAGCAACATTTGCCGGCAGATGCAGTTATGGATCTGATTAAAGAGCACAATATCTCCGTACCTGAGCCTCAGGTTGATACTACCGGAAAAGATATTCCTGTATCAGGAGGTAAAATCCACATGCGAATTTATACACCTAAAACAGGAAACGCACCATTTCCGGTTATCGTTTATTACCATGGTGGCGGTTGGGTACTTGCCAATCTGGATACCTATAATGCCTCGGCTCAAGCCCTTGCCGAGCAAGTTGGTGCTGTTGTGGTTTCTGTAGCATACAGACAAGCTCCCGAATATAAATTCCCCACAGCACATAACGATTCTTTTGCTGCTTATGAATGGGTTTTAAATAATGCAGGTTCAATTAAAGGAGATCCTAAAAATGTTGCTTTAGTTGGAGAAAGCGCCGGAGGAAATCTGGCAGCAGCAGTAAGTTTAATGGCTCGAGATAAAGGCATAGCTTTACCAAAGCATCAGGTATTAGTTTATCCGATAGCCGGATATAACCTGAATACAGAATCCTATTTAAAATATTCCTCGGCCGTACCTTTAAACAAACCTTTAATGGCATGGTTCTTCGAAAAATATTTACCATCAAGCTCTAGCGGCAGTAATCCTTTAATTTCATTGGTTAGTGCAAATTTAAAAGGTATGCCTTCAACAACTATTATAAATGCGCAAATTGATCCTTTACAAACTGAGGGAGCAGATCTGGCAGATAAATTTAAAGCAGCTGGTGTGCCGGTTACGCGGAAATTATATGATGGTGTAACTCATGAATTTTTTGGGATGGCAGCGGTTTTACCTCAGGCTAAAGATGCGCAGGCATTTGCAGCTTCAGAGCTTAAAAAAGCATTAGGCAATTAAAAAAACTGATCTTTGTAGGCAAAGCTCATGTGCGTTCAGCGTCATGAGCTTTGTTGTTTAAATTAGATAGCGAATTAATTAGTTAAACCATGAAAGTTGGAATTGTATTGTCGGGAGGTGGAGTAAGAGGAATTGGTCACCTTGGAGTTTTAAAAGTTTTATCTGATGCCGGTGTAAAATTTCATATGATCTCCGGGACAAGTGCAGGTTCAATTGTTGGCGCTCTGTTTTCAGAAGGGCATGATCCTTTTCAAATTCTCGAAGTTTTCTTAAAAACAAGGCTAATTAAATATTTTCGTCCCGCCTTGGGCAGATCAGGTTTATTAAGTTTAGAACACACCAAAAAATTATTTTTAGAATATCTGCCGCATAATTCTTTTGAAGGATTAAAAATTCCGCTCACAATTACCTCTACAAATTTCAGCACCGGCAAATTAGAATATTTTACAAAAGGGGAATTAATTCCGGCAATTTTGGCTTCAAGTACAATCCCCGGAATTTTTAAACCTATAAAAATTAACTCGCAATTATTTGTAGATGGTGGAGTAATGAACAATTTTCCCGTTGAGCCTTTATTGAGTGACTGCGATTTTGTAATTGGTTCATCCTGCAATAATCTTCCAGTCATAAAAGAATTAGTGGGCATAAAAGCTTACCTGGCAAGGGCGGCGACTATGTCTATCAATGCAGATATAGAAGAAAAATGCAAACTGGTAGATGTAATGATTGAACCTGAGGCTTTGGGCGAAATAACTTTATTTGAAGTTGGCAGAGCAGAAGAAATTTACTGGCGAGCTTATGAAGCTACTTTGAAAAAAATAAAATCCGACGAAAAATTAATTGATCTGATCAAGATCATGAAGGCTGAAAATCAATTATCAACTAAAAAGCCTGTTTAAGCAGGCTTTCTAATATTAATCCTGTTTATTTCAATATGCTTAATACCGCTTTGATACAGATAAAAATTCCGAGAACGAAAATTATATTAGAAACAATATCAATAAATACCCAGTCGGTAGCAAAACGAAGCAGTATCCCAATTAATCCAACTACAATACCTACAACAATTAATTTATAATGGCTAGGATCATTAGCTTCTACAATGCTATTACTTGTGTTATTTGTATTATTTACGTTTTCCATTTAGTTTTTTTTGATGGCGCTAAATTACAAATCTTGATTAAAACATTATTAATTAATTAATTAAAATTAGCTGACGTCTAAATTGTCCAAATATAGCTGAACAGGATTTTTTTTTATTTTTCTCAATCCAAAATTCTGTCAAATTCTAAGAATTAATATTTCTATTAATCCTTTAAAAAA
>JBBRCI010000035.1:0-28093 GCA_038204935.1 Sphingobacteriales bacterium
TTAGATTAAGTTTCAATTGCAATTCAAGGAAATTTAGACGCAAAAGAAAAGATCACATCTAATATAAACAGTTTAGAAAATCAAATTACTTGAAGTTTTGTCCCAACAACGGTTACCGTGTAACCACGCTTTTAATAAAAAATTGAGGTTAATAAAATATTGTATTTATTACAAAAGATGCACTTTTCAATCAAAAATTTAATGGATTAATTTTTGAGATAATTTTTTACAAAACAATTACTTACTTTTGAGATTAAACATATTCTACCTAACCTCTTATATTCAATAATATGACCTCACAAATCATTCAGAAGAACTTTGTTTTAATTGTATTTTTGCTATTTATTGCCACTTCATGTAAAAAAGATCCTATTAAGCCAATTGGACCAAATCCTCAAACAGGTGATTATTCTGCATATATCGCAAATAAGTGGTTTGATCTGGAACGTGATATGGTTTGGAAAACCAAAGGATTTACTCCACCGGTGGTTGCCAGAGCATTTGGCTATACAAGTTTAGCATTATATGAATCTGTTAAAGGAGGTATGCCGGGATATAAATCTTTAGCGGACCAGTTAGATTCACATCCAAACCTACCGTTACTGAATACTCAACTTGAATATTATTGGCCAGCTTCTGCAAATGCAGCATTTGCAGAAAGTATGCGGGGTTTATTTAAGTCTGCAGTTGATGTAAAGTTAAATAGGATCGACTCATTAGAAAATGCTTTAAATTTAGAATTCCGGAATTTAGTTAACCCAGTGGTTTTAGCCCAATCTAATTCTTATGGTAAGAGTGTTGGCAGCGCTATTTATGAATGGTCAAGAACGGATGGCGGAGATACTGGTTATTTATCAAATTTCCCAACATCCTATACTCCTCCTGTTGGAGATGCAATGTGGGTTCAAACAGATGCAAACCTTGCGCTTCAGCCATTTTGGGGAAATAATCGTCCTTTTATAAAAGCAAGTATAACCGGCACTACTTTAAATCCTCCAAAAGCTTTTTCAACAGACCCATCGTCTGAATTTTATAAACAAGCTTTAGAAGTTTATAATATGGTAAATAATGCCACTCCAGAACAAATCATTATTGCAAATTTCTGGTCCTGCGATCCGGGAACAAGCTCTACTCCTGCCGGTCATTCCTTTTCAATAATGACGCAGGTTCTTAAAAATAAAAATGCAAATCTGGCACTTGCTGCAGAAGCTTACGCAAAACTCGGTGTAGCTTTAAATGATGCTTTTATTTGCTGCTGGAAAGAAAAATATCAGTACAGTTTAATCAGACCAGTAACTTATATCAATAAATACATTGATCCGAGCGGAACCTGGAAAACTATATTAGTTACTCCACCATTTCCTGAATATGCTTCAGGACACTCTGTTGAGTCTTCTGTATCAGCAACCATTATGGCATCCATGTTTGGTGAAAATACGTCTTTTGATGATCACACAAATGATATAAAAGGAATGGCGGCCAGGCATTTTGATAAATTCAGTGATTTTGCTAAAGAAGCTGCAATTTCCAGAATGTATGGAGGTATTCACTATCGTGATGGAATGGAAGAAGGCTTAAAGGAGGGTAAAAGAATTGGTGGTATTTATAATATGATCAAACTTCATTAATACCGATATTTAATTTTACTTATTTCTACTTTCTTATAAAAATATTATATAAAATTCTATTTCATGGCCTGCGAGGCACAGTTGTTGAACGAATTTCAGTGAAAACAAATTAAACAAATCAACACATGAAAATTCAAATAAATACTGACAATAACATTGTAGGTCGTGAGCAAATGACAGCTCATTATGATGAGGTTCTGTCTGATGGCCTTAGTAGATTTTCAGAGCACATTACACGACTTGAAGTTCATTTAAGCGACGAAAATAGTCATAAAGATGGCCTTGAAGATAAACGTTGCATGCTTGAAGCAAGAGTTGAAAATGTGAAGCCAATTGCCGTTACTCATTATGCTGATTCGTTACACGCAGCGGTTAGTGGAGCAATGGAAAAACTTAAAAAATCCTTATCTACTTCTTTAGGAAAACTTAAGAATCATTAGAAAAAATATTTTCTTTGAAAGCTCCGGTTTATTCAGCCGGAGCTTTTTTTATGCTTAAAAATCAAAAACTGTGAAATTACTTCACAGTTCTACACAATTGACTATCAATATCATAGAAAATAAAAACTGCCATGTAAACTATTTCGTTCTTCATATTAATCAGCTAATAAATTATTAAGCAACAAAATGTTTATGTATTAAATTTTAAACTTTTATCTCATGGAAAAAATTAGTCTTATGGAAAATGAACCTGTTGAAATCAATGGGTTTGCAAAGTCAAATCTTCCCAGACGTTCATTTTTGCAATTTACCGGCGCTGGTTTGGCCGGAGTTGCATTATTAGCGGCAGGATGTAAGAAAGAATTTGGTGGAAACCAAACTCTTGATCATGAAGTGGATCTTGGGTCAGGCGACTTCGGTATTTTAAATTATGCGTATGCGCTTGAGCAATTAGAAGCAGCATTTTACATAAAGGTGGTTGAAAGCTTTTATGCAGGCGCATCAACTCTTGAGAAAAATTATTTTCATGACATATGCAGACATGAAGTTGCCCACCGTGAATTTTTCAAAAGCGCTTTAGGAGCAAATGCAATTCCTGCACTTGAAGTTGATTTTTCAACTATTGATTTTACAAGTCGAGATAGTGTTTTGGGTACTGCAAAAGCTTTCGAAGATCTGGGTGTATCGGCATACAATGGTGCAGGTCAGTTAATCGAATCTCCTGATTATTTGCTATTAGCAGGCAAAATTGTCTCTGTTGAAGCCAGACATGCAGCGTCTATCCGCGATTTAATCGAGAACGGAACTTTTGCCAATATGGAAGTTATTGATGCAAATGGCCTTGATGTGGTGAGAACACCAGCTGAAGTTTTAGCAATAGCCGGAACTTACATTAAAACTCCAATTAACGCAAGTAATTTACCTACATCTTAATTGAAAAATCATGAATCTTGTAAATTTATTAGAACAAATAGAAAAAGTGGACGGGGACGTTTATGAACGCCTGAGTCCGAGAAGAAAAGCGATGAAAAGCTTTTTTGATAAAGGAACTAAAATAGCATTAGCTTCAGTTCCATTTGCTTTAGGATCAATGTTTAAAAAAGCATACGGTCAATCTACCGATGATATTATTGGTGTTTTAAACTTTGCACTTACTTTGGAGCATTTAGAGTACTGCTATTATGAAAGAGGATACAGATTAGCTCCAATCCCAGAAGGTGCGGCTAAAGGCGCCATTAAAACCATTAGAGACCATGAGAAATCGCACGTAGCGTTTTTACAAACTGCCATTACAAGTGTTGGAGGCACTCCTGTAAAATCTGCAAATTATGATTTCACTGCTAAAGGAACTTTTCCAAATGTATTTTCTGACTATGCTACATTTTTAGCAGTGGCGCAAGCTTTTGAAGATACTGGTGTAAGAGCTTATAAAGGACAAGCAGCTAATTTGATTTCATCTAATCCGGTTCTTACGGCTGCATTACGAATTCACTCGACAGAAGCCAGACACGCAGCTCATATTCGTTCTATGCGCCGAGCAAATTCATTTGCAATGGTTAAGCCATGGATTACTGGAGCCGAGAGTGGCATTGGTCCGGCAGCTCAAGCATCTTATGATGGTGAAGACCTGGATATTCAGGCTGGAATTCAAATTACAAATATCAATGGTAAGGATATTCCATTTGAAGCGGCTACAGAAAGTTTCGATGAGCCTTTAACAAAAGCTCAGGTTACTGCTATAGTAACTCCATTTTTTGCTTAACAAGTAGAAATTGTGTGATTTAAAAAAGGCCTTGTTCAATAATTGAACAGGGCCTTTTTTCATATTCATTTAATTTCAAATTAAGCTACCATGCTTTTTCGGAATTCTTTAGTTTGATTAATTGAGGTCTGTCTTCTGGATAACATTAATTTATCGTACAGAACTGACATTTGATCAACCACGTTAGACCATGTGAACAAGGTATTTACTCGGATAAGCGAATTCTCCCGCATCTGATTCAATAATTTTTCATCATTTAACAGATAAGTTATTTTTTCTGCCAGACTTTCAGGATCGCGGGAAGGAGTTAATAATCCGGTCTGACCGTCAGAAACACTGTACTTAATTCCACCTACGTTTGAACCAATTACCGGTGTACCGCAAGCCATCGCTTCTAAAGGAGTGATTCCAAAAGTTTCAAACCACGGAGTAGTTATAAAAATGTCTGCTGCTGAATAATAATATTTTAGCATTTCTCTGCTTTTCTTTCCTACAAAAGATACACACTGATCAACTCCTATTTCAACTGCGATACGGTGCAACCGGTTAATCTCATCGTTAGAATAGATGTCATCTTCAACAGTATCACCGCCAACAACAATTAATTTAAATGATTTTTTAAGAGATTTTAATCTGGATAAAGAGCGGATAATCGTGTCAACACCTTTATGCTCATCCAGGCGGCCTAGTTGAAGAAATATATATTCATTTTGGTCCAGATTTAAAACTTTCCGGGCCATAGTTTTATTAACCGGATAAAATTCTTCCGGATTAAAACCACACGGAATTGTAGTTATTTTAAAAGCTGGCACCTGGTAATATCGCATCAGGTCTAATTTATCCTGCGGACACTCAGCAATTACCTGATCAGCCTTCCGGATCACATCAAGTTCTATAGCAATCCTTTCCTGTAAAGACGGGTCTGGAGATTCATTATGCATTCTGCTTATATGCCCCAATTCATGAAAAGTAACTACAAAAGGAACTCCCAAAATTTCCTTCAACTGGCAGGCAACCAAGGCAGATAACCAGTAATTAGCATGAATGATATCGTATTTAATTTGCCTTGCATTTATAAAAGAAAGCATACTTTCTCTAAACTCAGGCATAAGCGGCAATAATTTCACAGTATCAATTTCCTCTACCGGACCGGCTTTTACATTTATAACTCTTACTCCGGGTCTCCAGTTTGTGATGTGAGGCTGATGTTTATCTTCCCAACGGGTATAAATATCAACTTCGTAATCTAAATTTGCCAGTATCTTTGATAATTCTGCTACATACACGTTCTGACCGGCTGTGTCTTTTCCACCTAAAATGGACAATGGGGATGCGTGCTCGCTAATTACTGCTATTTTTCTTTTCATAGGTAGGTTATAATAATCCGTACAGATCAAAAACTTTACCTGATTTATAACTTTTTTATAAATATTGAAACTGTTACAATGAGTACATCAGGATAGGTATCTGTGTTGAATGATAAGTTAACAATAAAGAAAGCAAAATGGTTTACAGAAGTGCAAATTGTTTACAATTGTTACAAATGTGCCTCAGAAAATTATAATTTATCTTAAAGTAATAGTAATTTAAAACTTTAACGAAATATTTTTATATAGATATTTTCCTCAAATGGAGTATAATTTATTTGGTAATTAGGTTCTTTTCTATAAGTAATTGAATAATGCCATCTACCAAGCCAACCTTGGGAACAAAGATATTTTTGACACTTGCCCACTTCATCACAGTTAAATAGATCTCGCATGCCGGAATGATCACATCTGCACGATCATTGTTTAAACCGAGAATATTAATACGGTCTTTAAGCGAAAAGGAATTAAGATGAGAATACAACGTACGTAACTTGTTAAAGGTTAAAGGTGTACCCTCTTTCTCATCAGACATTTTAAAGAGTTTATTAATGTTTCCGCCAGTTCCAATGCCCAATAAATTTTTATGATTTTTAGCTTGTTCTTTAACCCATTCTTTCATTTCACACCAGGTTTCTTCTTTATCCTGATTATCTAGTATCCTGATTCCGCCCAGATTAAAAGATCGGGAATCAATCAAATCACCATCAGAAAATACTGAAAGTTCTGTACTGCCTCCGCCAACATCAATATAGAGGTAATTTTTTTCACGCTCCAAATGTTGTTCTATGTGACTCGAGTAAATAATATTTGCTTCGCGTTTACCTTCAACTATTTCAAGATTAATACCGGCTACTTTTTTGATCTGTTTTACCAGATCTTGTCCATTTTTTGCTTCACGCATAGCTGATGTTGCACAGGCCATGTAATCTTCAACTTTGTAAACATCCATCAGGTTACGGAAAGCCTGCATCGTTTTAATAAGTTCTTCAGACTTTCGTTCAGATATTTTTTGATCTAAAAATGCATCATCACCCAAACGTAATGGAACCCTTATAAGCGTATTTTTTTTAAATGATACTTCAAGTTCATTTTCATTTATATCCGCAATCAGCAATCTGACTGCGTTCGAACCAATATCAATAGCGGCGTATCTCAATTTAATTTGTTTTATATTTTAAATAAGAATAGATATCATTTTGAGAACGGTGTATAGTTTTACTTCGGTTCCTGATATATTTATTGTTATTGCTTTGATTTATCTCTCTAGCTTTACTATTGTCCTTTAACTGAATATCAATAACATCTCTAATTTCTTTACGGATATTTGGATCCAGAACCGGGAAACCAACTTCCACCCGATGATCTAAATTCCTGGACATCAGATCTGCAGAGGTCAGATACATTTTTTCATCACCACCATTTGCAAAAATCCAAACGCGGGCATGTTCTAAATATTTATCTATAATGCTGATTACAGTAATATTCTCGCTGTAACCTTCTACACCTGGAATTAAACAACACATTCCTCTAATGATCATTTTAATTTTTACGCCGGCATTACTGGCGTCATACAATTTTGCAATAACTTCCTCATCACTTATACTATTCATTTTCAGAATTATATATGCGTCTTTACCATCTTTCGCGTTAGCAATTTCTGTATCAATTAATTCATAGAATTTATTTCTGCTCTCCAGCGGAGAAACAATTAGATGTTTATAGCCGCGATAAAACACTTTTTTATGCAAGCCATTAAACAATTTAACCAGTTCGCTGGTAATTTCTTTCCGGGTGGTAAACAAGCTGTAATCACAATAAAGCTGGGCAGTTTTTTCATTAAAATTACCTGTTGCTAAATTGGCGTAGTAAACACTCTTCCCTTTTTCCATCCGTTTAACCAGGCAAATCTTCGAATGTACTTTATAATCCAGAATTCCGTAATTAACAATCAATCCTTCTTCCTCTAATCTGTTGGTCCAGAAAATATTTGCCTGTTCATCAAACCTGGCTTTAAGCTCTAAAAGACAATTCACTTTCTTGCCATTTTTAGCGGCGTTAATCAATGCATTTATGACTCTTGAATTTTCAGCCAATCTGTAAAGTGTAATATTGATCTCGGTAACTTTCGGATCAATAGCAGCCTCTCTTAAGAAGTGAATGATGTAATCAAATGACTGATAAGGAAGATTGATGAGATAATCCTTTTGTGCAATCTGAGCAAAAATACTTTTGCCTGCCGTTAGATCTTTAATGTGCAAAGGCGGAGATTTTGGATATTCTAAATCCGGTCCGCCGACATTAGGAAAATCAATAAAATCTTTAAAATTATGATACCTGTTTCCAGGGATCAAACCTTCTGCCGTGAGATCTAATTTTGCAACGAGATAGGTAAGCATATCCATGGGCATGTCTGTATCATACAATAACCGCATAGGTTTACCTTTGCTCCTTTTTTGCAGACTTTTAGTTAAAGCATCAATAAACTTTTCACTCACCTGTTTGTCCAGATCCAATTCTGCATCCCGTGTTAACTGAATGGAATAAGCTTCGATACTATCGTAATCAAAAATGAAAAATATATCATCCAAACAGTAACGGATAATATCATCTATCAGAATAATAAATTTCAGATTATTTGTTTCGGGTAAAACCACAAATCTGTCCAGATTATCTGTTGGGATTTCTATCAGCGCATAGCTGATTTTATCTTTTGTTTTATGCTTGGTTAGCTTTACTAAAAAGTAAATGCTCCTATCCTTTAGCTCCGGAAAAACATCATCATCATTCAGCATTACAGGAACTAAAGTGCTTAGAATTTTACTTCTGAAATAATTCCTTACAAACTGTCCCCGGGAAACATTTAATTGAATTTCATTAATAATGAAAATTTTCTGTGCAGCAAGTTCCTTTATAATATCATCTTCAAAAAGATGATTAAATTTTCTTTCCTGCCTAACAACAATACTTTTAATTTCGCTTAATATCTTTTTGGGATTGTAGCCAAATAACTCTTTTACTTTGGTATTTATATTAGTTAACCTATTTAAAGTAGCAACTCTAACCCGATAAAATTCATCCAGATTTGAAGAAAAAATAGCTAGAAAACGAATACGTTCTACCAGAGGTACTGTTTTATCTGCCGCCTCCTGCAAAACGCGGTCATTAAATGATAACCAGCTGATTTCACGATTTATAAGAGGAATATTCTTCGGCATTTTTCTTAAACTAAACAGTCCTAACTTTTAAAGGTCAGGACTGCAAATTTGTATATTATTTTGTTAATTTAATGTTAACAGCACGTTACCATCATGCTTATAAAATCAATTAATTAACATTGTCGTTTTGATTTTGGTTTGTCGAATTGTCTGACGCAGATCCTGTTCTTTCTTCAGAACTTAGTTCAGCATTTGTAGTTTCAGGTTTAACAGCGGGTAATTCTTTTTTTACCGGTGTCTTTCTAACAGGCGCTTTTCTTACAGCAGTTTTTCTAACCGGCTTTGCTGCTGTTGTTTTATCTGCAGCTGCAGTAGTTGTTTTGCGGGCTGTGCGTGTTTTATTTGCCGGAGTTGAAGTAGAAGCCGCGGCATTTGAAGTTCTTTTTCTTACAGGTTTAGAATCTGTTGAGGTTGCATTAACCGTTGTAGCTCTGCGAGTATATGCTCTTTTAACAGGCGTCTTATCTGCACTTGCGCTAGTTTTAACTTTAGCTATTTCTTTTTCTGCCTTCACAATTTGTTTAGGTTTTTGCTTTGGCGAAGTAACTGGTTTTTTAACCGTTTTAACTTTGGCTTTCTTTTTAACTTCCGGTTTTGAATCAAAAGAATCTTTTAAATCAACAACCTTATCGGCAAGCTTTTCCGCCAAATTTTTACTAACCTTTTTAATATCTTTTCCCAGCTGTCCAGCATCATGTCCTAGACTTCTTATAGCTTCTACAAATTTTTCTGTAATTGTAGTTTCTAATTGTTTTTTTGCTACACGTTTTGTTTGTTTCTTTGCAGCTTTCTTAGAGCTTTTTGCTTTTTTTGCTTTCATAATTTGAAATGATAAATTAAAAGATTAGAGCTAAATTCGTTAAAATTAAATATATCAACAATAATTTACTTTCCCAATAGATTAAAGATTATGCCAACATTTGATATTGTAAGTAAAGTAGATGGACAAACGTTAGACAACGCCATTAATACTGCTAAAAAAGAAATTTTAAATCGTTATGATTTTAATGATTCAAAAAGCACCATTGATCTTGATAAAAAAACAAACGAGATCACGATAGTTACTGAAAATGATATGCGTTTAAAAGCAATTCAGGATTCAATAATTTCGAGAATGGTGAAGCAACATCTGGACCCAAACAGCATGGATTTGGGAAAAGAATATTATGCTTCCGGAAACATGATCCGGAAAGAAATAAAGATAAAAGAGGGATTGGATAAGGAAACTGCCAAGAAAGTGGTAAAGAAAATTAAAGACAGCGGACTAAAAGTGCAAGCCTCTATTATGGATGATCAGGTACGTGTTCAAGCCAAAAAAATTGACGATTTGCAAGGTGTAATTACTTTATGCAAAAATGAAGATTTCGGTCAGCCGTTGCAATATATTAACATGCGAGATTAATAATCGCATTAAAAACAGTTTAGCATGTTGTTGCTAAACTGTTTTCACAAACTTGGTATCATAATTATCAATATCAGTTATATAACCGTTTTGAATCAGAAATTCAAATAATGGTCTCGCTTGGGCGGAAACAGGCATATTACGAGTTGTAATGATTTCATTTGTCTTTTTATTCAAGTATGGATATGCATAAAGCTTTACATTTTTGCTAAATAAATCACTTATATAAGCTAATAATTCATCTGTATAATTTGAATTGTAATTATCAGAATTAAATATATTTTTAAGATTAGAAATGTTAGTAGAAATACCAACACTTTTTGGTCTGCAACGTGCTAAATATTGTGCAAGTTTATGATTTCTAGTAAAATTTGATACAATTACATGATTTCCGGTAGCACATAACTCCTTTGCTCTGTTTGCAAAAACTTCCAGATCTTTCGTGTTAATCGGGTTGTCATCCTGCATTAAATTGGTCATTAACACCTCAATAATAACAATGATGTTTTTATCATCCAGATTCTGCGTTCGCTTAAACTGTTCAACAGCTTGATTAAATAAATCAAAATTAGGTGTAGATTTCTGACCGAATTTAGTCCTCAAAATCATTACATCTTTTTTGTAAAGTAAATCTTTATTCTGGCGCACGCGACCTTCTTCATCAAAAATTGCAGCACCCGAAAATCCTTTCGCAATTAAATAAAGATTAACCAATCTATCATTCGCATTATTAAAAATGGGGCCCGTAATACTTACCAAATCTATTTCTACAGAACCGTCAGATAAATTATCAACCAATGATTCGATCATTGCCTGAATATCATTGTTATAATAATAGGCTGCGTAAACCAGGTTTACACCCAAAACTCCCAAAACATTTTGTTGCAGATTAGAATCACTATCCAGCAATCTAACATGGAAAATAATATCATTATAATCACCACCAGGGGTTACCTGAAAACGAATTCCAAGCCAGCCGTGCGGCTCATTTGTTTTATTAAAATTTAACGTAGTTACCGTATCCGCAAAAGCGAAAAAAGTTTTATTATGATATTTAGGTTCGCATAAACGTTCAGAAAGCAAATCAAATTCTAAACTGATCATTTTTATCAGCCTGGATTTGCTAACATATCTGCCAGATTCTTCAGTGCCATAAATGGCGTTACTAAAAACCATATCGTATGCAGACATTGTTTTTGCAACCGTACCAGAAGCTGCGCCGGCAGTAAAGAAATTTCTGGCCACCTCCTGTCCCGCTCCTATTTCTGCAAAGGTTCCGTAAATAGCATCGTCAAGGTTTATCTTTAAAGCTTTTCTTTTGGTTTCTAAAATTTCTCTGGCCATAGCGGTAAAATTACAAACATTTGTGTTTGCTCAATTAATAAAATAAAAAAGGTGTTCCGCTTTTGCGAAACACCTATCAATCAATCATTTCTTAACTTCTTATAATAATTTTACTGAAATCTCAAGTGATTGTATTATAGCATCTTATTTTTTTTGTAAAAATTCATTAAAATTCCATCTTTATATTCTGCAGACATTTTAGAATAATATTGTTTCTGATGCTAAACTTTACAGGTATCATTATTTGATCGTCCTATTACTAATTTTGCTAATAATTAAACAATCTATATACTATTGGAGTTGATTCTAAATAAATTAAACTTTAGAAGACATATTATTTAACGACTTTTATTTATCAATACTTACTGACAGCAATGCAAAATTTTTCTGACTATAATTACAAAACTATTATCCCTATTCGCTTCGCGGATATAGATTCTTTCGGACATGTAAATAATGCCGTTTATCTAACATATTTTGAAATTGCCCGCTCCAGTTATTGGAATGACGTAATTAAGTGGGATTGGAATGAAATGGGAATAATAATTGGCAAGGCCGAAGTAAATTATTTAAAGCCCATCAATTTAAACGATGAGATCTTTGCTTACGTTAAAACATCTCGCATTGGAAAAAGCAGTTTTGATCTAAGCTATGCCCTGGTCAAAATTGAAAACGGGCAGGAGATTGTTTGTACAACGGGTCTTACAGTTTGTATTTCTTATGACTATAATTTGCAAAAACCTGCGCCAATTCCAGAAATACCTAAACTCAAAATGATGGATTTTGAAGCTATAGAATCTTAAACCTGGTAAACTTCATAGGTTGCGATTAGCTTTTCACTTAACAACTTCACTTTATCTTTATTTCCGGTAACTTCCAGAATTACAAATAAGCGGTTGTCTTTTTTAGACATCTGCTTTATTCTGGATTTTAAATCTAATTGATCAATGTGCTTCTCAACAATTTCCAGATTAACCAAATCTGTATTGATAAAAGTGATGGAATAGTTTATCTTATGATTGAGGTTGTCTATCAGATCTTCAATTTTTGAAAAGAGTGAAAGGATTATTAAAACAATTATTGACAGCCCGATACCCATAACATATTGGCTTATGCCGATAACCATTCCAATTGCGGCCGTTATCCATATAACTGCGGCTGTTGTTAGTCCCTTAACGTTAATATCATTTTTGAAAATCACACCAGCGCCAATAAAACCAATACCAGTAATAATGTTTGCGGCAATACGGTCATCACTGCCACCCATTTTTTGCGATGCAATTGTAAAAACGGTAGAACCCAGGCAAATTAAAATTATGGTTCTGAAGCCAGCTGTTTTATTATGATATTCTCGTTCAAAACCCAGAACGCTACCACATAAAACAGCTAAAATTATTTTGATCAGATCGGCTTCGGTAAAATTCATTAACAATTAATGTTAAAATTATTAAACTAAAATACATATAATTTCTCCGGCAATTTAACTTAGGTCGGGAGTTATTTTACCAGGATTCAGAATTCCATTCGGATCAAAAACAGACTTAATTTTGCGCATCAGATCTAAATGGATTTCAGAATATTTTATTGACATAAATTCACGTTGAACCAAACCTATTCCGTGTTCGCCAGAAAGTGTACCTCCAAGTTTTACAGTCAGTTCAAAAATTTCTTTAATACCAGATTTCAATTTTAAATTCCAGTCTTCATCGCTCATTTCTCCTTTTATTATGTTAATGTGCAAATTTCCATCTCCGGCATGACCGTAACAAATTGATTGAAATCCATATTTATTTCCAATTTCTTTAACACCATTAATTAATGCAGGTAATTCAGCACGGGGTACAACTGTATCTTCTTCCTTGTAAACAGAATTCGATTTCACAGAAACAGCCATTGTTCGCCGGATTTTCCACAACTCCTCTTTTTGAGCAGCTGAATCCGCAAACAAAACCTCTGTACAACCATTTTCTTCCATCACCTGGTTAATAATCTCAGCATCCGCAAAAAGCGTATCCATATTATTCCCATCAACTTCAACGAGTAAAAATGCTTTTACTCCATCTTTCAGGTTAAATGGTATATGATCATATTCTATTACCCATTCCACTCCTCTTCTTTCCATAAACTCTAACGCAGATGGAGTTATTCCCGCTCTGAAAATGGCGGAAACCGCTGCACAAGCTTGTTCATTTGTAGTGAATGAACCTAGCATCAGAATATCATTTGTGGGCCTTGAAATCAGTTTAACGACAATTTTAGTCACGATGCCCAATGTCCCTTCAGATCCAATCATTAATTGGGTTAGATTATAACCCGATGCATATTTTAAGGTATTTGCGCCAGTCCAGATTATTTCGCCGGTAGGCAAAACCACTTCAAGGTTTAAAATATATTCCCTGATAGTTCCGTATTTTACAACACGTGGTCCGCCGCTTCCGTGAGCAATATTACCACCAATAAAACAAGAACCTTTACTTGATGGATCTACCGGATATAAAAGATTTTTTGAAGCAACTTCGTTCATAAAAACCTCGGTAATAACACCTGGTTCCACTGTTGCCTGCAAATTTCGTTCGTCTATGTCAATAATCTGATTAAACTTTTCCATGGAAATTAAAAGTCCACCATGTACTGGCAAAGCTGCGCCGCTCAAGCCTGTTCCACCGCCTCTGGGTGTAGCTGGAATGGAATTTTCATTACATAGTTGCAACAATTCTGAAATTTGCTTTGGATTTTGTGGTTTCACCACAACTTCCGGAAAGTACCTGAGATCTTCTGTTTCATCATGAGCATACTTTTCTATAAATTCCCTTTCAACAAGTACATTCTCATCACCAACAATTTGTCTTATCGTTTGTAAAATATCTTCTGTAATTTTCTGATACATGCTTATCTGTTAAATGTTAATTCTACCAATGAACTTTCAACCTGACCGGCTAAGGGCGGATTTACTTTGCTGATACACACCCGAATAGTTTTTACTGCTAAAAATTCATGTCTGATTTGTTCCAGAATATTGTGCGCTACAGTTTCTAATAATTTTCGGGTAATTTTCATTTCCGCCACCGCGATTTCAAATAATCTTTCATAGTTAACGGTATGACTTAAATCATCTGTATCTACAGAATAAACCTCCATTTCAGCTTCAATATCTAATATAAACTCGTTACCAAGAATCCGCTCTTCAGGATAAAATCCATGATAAGAAAAAAATCTTACTCCGTGTAATGCCACTTTTTTGTGTAGATTTCCCATAACAACAAAATTAGATTTTTACAGCATATTCTGGTTAATAAAGCATCTACGATTACAAAATTGTAATAGGCATTTAAAATTTTAAGGAATATGAAGCTAAGAAAGCTGATTTTGCTAATTTTGAAAAAACACAATTATGTCAACTCTAACTGCCGATAAAGAAATCCATAGATCATCAAAGAAAGATCTTTACGAAGCACCGGATTATTACTTGATGGATGAACTTCTCTCTGAAGAGCATAAATTAGTTCGCGATAGCGTACGTGACTGGGTAAAAAAAGAAGTGAGCCCTATTATTGAAGATTTTGCTCAAAAAGCAGAATTTCCAAAACATTTAATAAAAGGGCTTGCAGAAATTGGAGCCTTCGGTCCTACTATTCCGGAAGAATACGGAGGCGCAGGTCTGGATTATATTTCCTATGGATTAATTATGCAGGAAATTGAACGTGGCGACTCCGGAATACGTTCTACTGCTTCTGTACAAGGTTCATTAGTGATGTATCCTATTTTTGCTTACGGATCTGAAGAACAGCGTAAAAAATATTTACCAAAATTAGCTTCGGGCGAATTTATGGGATGCTTTGGCCTTACAGAGCCCAATCATGGTTCTGATCCTTCCGCAATGTCATCCACAATTAAAGATCAGGGCGATCATTATCTTTTGAATGGCGCAAAGCTTTGGATCTCTAATGCACCGTTTGCGGATATCGCAGTTGTTTGGGCCAAAGATGAGAATGGCGACATCAGAGGAATGATTGTAGAAAGAGGAATGGAAGGTTTCACAACTCCGGAAACTCATAACAAATGGAGTTTGCGAGCTTCATCAACCGGCGAACTTGTTTTTGATAATGTAAAAATCCCGAAAGAAAATATTTTACCCAATGTTAAAGGTTTAAAAGGACCGTTGGGATGCTTAAATCAGGCTCGTTACGGAATTGCCTGGGGTGCTTTGGGTGCTGCAATGGATTGCTATGATACAGCTTTACGTTACTCAAAAGAACGCATGCAGTTTGACAGGCCCATTGGCGGTTTCCAGCTTCAACAGAAAAAATTAGCGGAAATGATCACTGAGATCACCAAAGGTCAATTATTGGTTTGGAGATTGGGAGTTTTGAAAAACGAAAATCGTGCAACTCCGGCGCAAATATCAATGGCAAAAAGAAACAGCGTAGAAACCGCTTTGAAAATTGCCAGAGAAGCCCGACAAATGCTTGGTGGAATGGGTATTACAGGTGAATTTCCAATTATGCGCCACATGATGAATTTAGAATCTGTGGTAACTTACGAAGGGACGCACGATATTCATTTGTTAATTACAGGAATGGATGTAACTGGTTTAAATGCCTTTAAATAAAATAGAACTTCAATTAAATAAAAAAAAGGAGATGTTTTGCATCTCCTTTTTTGTTTACGAATGATTAAGATTTTTTTTCGCCATTTTTATCATCCACGTTTTTTGCCTTCAAACTATCAATCTGAGCATCATCTTTTGCCCCTTCAATAATTTCTTTGGCTTGCTCCAATCCATCAACCATTTTGGTATTACCTTCCGGTGATGTTTTTGCTTTTCCAGTATTGTCGTTTTCTTTAGAGGTATTCATGTTTTCTTTTTATTAGATTATTATCTGATTACATTTTTCTGCATTCGTCTGCACATTCTTTACATGCCTGAGCACATTCTTTACAATGCTCATTATCGTGACCTGAACATTCTTTACTGCAAGCGTCGCACATATCTGCGCATATTTTGCAAATCTCCGCAGCCTTATCACTTCCTAAACTCATTAACTGAGCTGCTGCATAACAAATGGCAGCACATTCCATATCTAACTGAATGCATCGGGCCATCATTTTTACATTATCTTCCTGAGTGCAGGATGATGCGCAATGATTACATATAGCTGCACATTTTAAACAGGCTTCAATACATTTTTTCCATTCATGATATCCCATAATAATTTTTTAATTAGTGTATTAGAGTAACATGATAACTATGTTGATGTTTAAAATTTTTTAATAATGTATTTATTGCGGGTTATTTTTGACATGGATACCTAAATTTTGCAGTAAAACTGAAGCATTAAAAGTTTTGCATTCGCCGCCTCTAAGCTTATAATCAAAGAGCATTTCTCCTTTTATAATTTCTATATCAAAATGAAAATTTCGGATGTAATCCGGATGATCCTTTTCCATGTGGGCAATCTGAAGATCGTGAGTAGCTACCATTCCTACCGCTTTTTGATGAATTAATTTTTCAATTATCGCTTTTGACCCACGGTATTTATCTACCGAATTTGTTCCTCTTAACATCTCATCAATTAAGAAATATATTTTAGAATCTTCAGAAAGTTTATCCAACAATAACTTTAAACGGTCTAATTCAGCCTTAAAGGTCGATGTATTTTCATTGAGGGAATCTTTAATTCGCATATAGCTAAAAATCAGCATTGGAGTGATTTTCATTTTCGTAGCACATACTACAGATCCGGAAAGTGCCAGCACAGAATTTATTCCTAAAGTTCTTAGAAAAGTACTTTTCCCGGCCATATTAGATCCGGTGACAATGTCTATTTTCAATGCATTTTCCAAATCAAAATCATTTACGACACGTTGGTTACCAGAAATTAAAGGATGACCAATTTGAGTTGCAATCAGCGTATAATTTTCATCTTCAGAAATTTCGGGGAAAACCCAATTCAGATTATTAACCTTTAAATTGGCTAAACTTAAAAGCGCTTCAAATTCTGTTAAAACATTAAAAGCAGCTTCTACAACTTTCAGATTAGATTTCTTCCATTTTTCTATCGCGATATACTGTCTGACAACCCAAACTGAAGACACATTCAGTAAAAATCCTATTAATATACCCGACCGAAGTTCCATTCTGCTTATAAGGACTGACAACTCTTTTAATCTTTTAAAAAACCCTTTTTGACTAGCATCAGACAGTTTTGCAGCGAGGTTTTTATTTAAGTCTGATTCCCAGTTTTTATTTTCAATTAAATGGAAAGCATCAGAAAATTGAGCCAGTAGTTTTCCGGCCTTTCCAATTAATGTCTCTGTCTTATCAATTTTGGATTCGAACGATTGAATAATAAAAAGATTAATTATAGCCAGAACAATTACCAGAATGAAAAACTGATTGTAAAAAATTGAAATCCCTAAAGTGATAACAAATATTAAAGGAATAAATTTGGTATATAAGCTGAGAAATTTAGAAACTTCTGTCGTTTCATTTTTTAAATAAAGCAATATTTTTTTGACAGAATCTGGTTCAGAATGATTTGCAAATAACAATTTTGCCTGAAAATTCTGTCGCCAATCCATATTCTCAGAAAGTTCATGAACTGCTTTTTGCCTTTCTATAATTTTGTTTCGTTTGTAGGGAGAACTTAGCCAGTCAGAAAGCTTTTTATTCCCTTGTTTTGTGGCGCAGCGGTTCAATAGATTGTACAATGATACTTCACCAAAAATATCCAGATCAGAAGTATAGAAATGTCCATTATCTATAAAATCAGATCCATTCGGATAAATATTTTTACCTTTTTGAATGCAATCAATTTCATTTTGATTGATTTTTTCAAGATCTGAATGAAAATTTTTAATATGAACATGTTTGCTTTGCATTTTAACAAGCCAGGCAAAAAGTATTACTATTAAAAGAAAAGTGATTTCAGTTAACCAAATTTTTTCAAACTGAATAGATTGATAGATAGCAATAAATCCGGCCGCAATGGTTAAAAGCCTAAGAATAGAATAAAAATTAGACTTTCTGGTGTGATTCTTGATTTCCTTCCGGGCATTACTTATCCTTTCATTATAAACTTCTATCATTTTATTCATTAAGATTAAATTACCAAATATGGCAAATTAACAAAACCCTGTCTGAATTTATCAGATTGGCAAATTCAATAATTTCCAGGCAGTTTAAATATCAAATAGCTTAAACGAAAAAGGCAGATTGTTATTAGAAATTCATATTTATAAAAAGAATTGACTAATCAAAACCACAATATTATTTCTTTCGTTAGTTAAGTATGAAAAAGATATTAAGTATTTCTGCGGCTTTCCTTTTAATGATTGGCACCAGTTGCGGACAAGCTTCAAACGCAAACAAGTCAACAAAGGAAAATAAATTATCGGCCCAACAAAGATTCCCGAAATATAAGCCAGATAGTGAGTGGAAAAAGATTCTTAGCCCGCTTAGTTATGAGGTAATGGTACATAGCGCAACAGAACCGCCTTTTAAAAATCCTTATCATGATAATCATGAAAAGGGAATTTATGTAAGTGCCGCTACCGGTGAGCCTTTATTCAGCTCGGAAGATAAATTTGATTCTGGAACTGGATGGCCAAGTTTTACTAAGGCACTAAATAATAAAGCTGTAACCGTTGTTAAGGATACTAGTTACGGTATGGAACGCGACGAAATTATTGAAACCAGTACAGGTTTGCATTTAGGTCATTTGTTTAATGATGGCCCTCCTTCTAAAGGCGGTCAAAGATATTGCATGAACTCTGCAGCGTTCAAGTTTGTTAAAAAATAATCAGGAAAGATTTCTGACAGCAGGCTGCATTTGCATTCCGCTCATAAGAATTTTCTCCATATCTAGTCCAATGGTCAGGTCTAACCAATCAGGGTTTACAGATCTGACCATTCTTTCTTTCTGAATACGTGTAAACTTGCTGATAATATTGAACCGTAACAAAGCTATATTTTCAGAATTCAATTCTTCAAAATAAACCAGCCTGGTTAATTGCTGTCCTGAATCAAAAAACAGGTTTGGCATCTGGCGGTAAAAAGCCATAGTCTTCATTAAATCTGTACTCATCCCTACGTGAATACAACTGCGATTTCTGTCGGTAACTAAATAAACATATTTTTTCATCTCGTATAAATTAATCCCGTAAGGGAGATTTTAAAATTCTGGTTGAAGTATTAAATATTTTTGCTAATTTTATGAGCATAAATTTACTAATAATATTAGTATTCACAAATTTATTTTCAAATGGCAAATATTTCTTCAAACCTGAAATACCTACGTAAGAAAAAAGGGCTTACGCAGCAACAATTCGCTGATTCTTTAGAAATTAAACGTTCCTTAGTTGGAGCGTATGAAGAAGAAAGAGCAGAACCCAAATATGAATTGCTAAAAAAATTCGCAGAGTTTTACGAGCTTTCTATGGATGAGTTGATAAATGATAAGATTGATGACAAGTGGAAATCAAAGCCAAAAGGCGATCCGGCAAACATACGTGTGTTGAGCATTTCTATTGATTCAAACGATAATGAAAATATTGAATTGGTGCCGGTAAAAGCCAGCGCAGGGTATTTAAACGGATATTCAGATCCGGAATTTATTGGCGAACTACCTAAATTCCATTTACCTATGTTTAAGCAAGGCACTTACAGAGCATTTGAAATTAAGGGAGATTCTATGCTTCCGCTTCAGTCAGGAACAATTGTGGTTGGCGAATATCTTGATAATTGGAATGATTTGAAACCCGGCGATACGTATGTAGTATTAAGTAAGGGAGATGGTGTAGTTTATAAACGGGTTGCTAATAAATTTAGGGAAAATAAAACATTGAAGCTTATTTCCGACAATCCGGTTTATGAACCTTATTCTATTCCTGCGGATGATGTTTTAGAGATTTGGAAAGCCAAAGCCTTTATAAGCACGGATTTCCCAGAACCAACAGCAGAGCCAACCTTAGAGAGTTTAACAAGTATGGTTTCGCAAATGCAAAAATCTATTTCAAGTCTTCACGAAAAATCTTAACATATTTTAACACTTCAGCATTAAACCATATTTAATTATTTCACTCTATCTGTTTAAAGAATTTATAAATAGGGAAATTAAAATTCTCTTAATACTAAAAATAAGAACAGATGAAAAAGTTATTAATTGCAGCAGTTTTTTGTATTGGATTTGCAGGATCCAGTTTTGCACAACAAATGGATAAAAAGCATGAAATGAAATCTCCGGAAGAACGAGCAAAAATGATGACGGAGATGATGGATAAAAAGCTTTCATTAACAGCAGATCAGAAATCTAAAATTTATGAGATCAATTTAGAAAGAGCTCGTAAAATGGAAAAAATGAGATCAGCCGATTCTAAAGAGAGGGCTAAAAAGATGGAAGACCGGAAAGAATTGATGAGTGAGAGTGATAAGAAAATGCAAAAAGTTTTAACTGCCGAGCAACGTAAAACATACGATGAGCTAAAAGCAAGGAGAATGGAGAGAGAAAAAAAAGGCGGTCGTAAGATGGATCATAAGAAAATGATGAATCATAAAAAAATGAATGAAAAAAATTAAGTTTTGAGTTAGGTTTAGTTTGAGTTTTATAAAAGCGGTTCCATTTGGGCCGCTTTTATTATTTTAGGGCAAAATTAAGCAGTTGAAAGAAGTTGAAAATTTTATTGAAAAGAAATTACTTGAAAAGCAGGAAGCTAATTCCTATCGCTTTTTAAAGCCTGAGAACAATTTGATAGATTTTTGCTCTAATGATTATTTAGGATTCTCCAGATCTGAAGAGCTGAAAAAACTTATTGAAAATGAATTATTAAAATATCCGGATTATAAACTTGGTTCTACAGGTTCACGCTTACTAGCCGGGAATAATTCATTTACAGAAAATCTGGAAAAAGAAATTGCCGAATTTCATGAATCAGAATCAGCTTTAATATATAATTCCGGCTACGACGCCAACATAGGTTTATTTTCATGCATCGCTCAAAAAGGCGATTCAATAATATCAGATGAACTTATTCACGCAAGTGTAATTGACGGTATGCGCCTCAATTATGCCAACCGCTTCGTGTTTAAGCACAATGATCTGGAAAGTCTCGAACAAAAGCTGAAATATTCAAAAACTTTAGGTGGAAAATTATTTATTGTAGTAGAGAGTGTATATTCTATGGACGGAGACTTTGCTCCCCTAGTTGAAATTGCCGCTTTGGCTGAAAAGTATAATGCAGCTTTAATTGTTGATGAAGCTCATGCTACAGGTTATTTCGGCGAACAAGGCCGTGGATTAATTAATTTACTAAAAATTGAAAATAAAGTTTTTGCAAGGATAATTACATTCAGCAAAGGTTTGGGTAATCATGGCGCTGCCATTTGCGGAAGCGACAAACTTCGCTCCTATTTAATTAATTTTTCACGTGCTTTTATTTATAGCACTGCTGCAAATTTCCACACTCATTTAACAACAAAAATGGCTTATAAATTTTTGCAAAGTAAAGACCATCAAAGTCCGTTACTGGAAAGAATTACCTTATTTAAAAAGCAACTAAAGCATACTAAACAATTGATAAAATCTGAGTCGGCAATTCAAGCATTAATAATTCCCGGTAATTCGGAGGCAAAAGAGCTTGCTGGAAACCTGCAGAAAAAAGGATTTGATGTAAGAGCAATATTGAGTCCGACAGTAAAATCTGGTTCAGAGAGATTAAGGATTTGCCTGCATAATCATAATACATTATCAGAAATTTCTGAACTAACAGAAGCTATTAAAAGTTTTATTTAACATCGTTTTAGTATTAATTCTATTTTTGATGAATAAACCATTATTTGTAACAGGCATTGGAACAGGCATAGGAAAAACTATTGTTTCGGCCATTTTGGTTGAAAAACTAAAAGCCGACTATTGGAAACCTATCCAATCGGGAGATTTAGATAATTCTGATACGGATAAGGTTAGAAGGCTGGTTTCTAATCCGACATCCAAATTTCACCCAGAATGTTATAGATTGACTCAACCTTTCTCGCCGCATAAATCAGCAGCTTTGGATGGCATTGAAATTTGTTTGGAAAATTTCACCATTCCGGCAACGGAAAATCAATTAGTTATTGAAGGTGCCGGTGGTTTAATGGTTCCTTTAAATAATCAGGACTTGATGATTGATTTAATTGATCATTTAAATGCAGAAGTAATTTTAATCATTCAGCATTATTTGGGAAGTATAAATCATAGCCTTTTAAGTCTTGAAGTTTTAAAAATAAGGAATATTCCTGTAGAAGGAATTATTTTTAACGGCCAAAGCGATAAGTATTCTGAAGATATAATCTTGAAGCATTACCCCATTAAAGTTATTGCCCGAATTCCTGAACTAAATAATATAGATTCAGATTCGGTCAGAACCTTAAAGTTTGATCTATAAACTTGCCTTAAAGTTGACTTTAGAATTTCAACTTTTTTATATTCTAAACTCCTCATTGTTATATTTGCGAGCATAAAGATTAATTATCATGAAAAATATTAGTGTAATTGGTTCGGGTACAATGGGAAATGGTATAGCACATACTTTTGCTCAAAAAGGTTTTGCAGTTTCATTAGTTGATATTTCTAAAGATGCATTGAAAAAAGCGGTTGAAACTATTGGGAAAAACCTTGACAGACAGGTAAGTAAAAGCTTAATTACTGAAGCTGAAAAAGCCGAGACTTTAAAAAATATAAGTACCAGCACCGATTTTAAATCAGGAGTTGAAAACGCCGATCTGGTTGTGGAAGCTGCTACAGAAAATGTGGATCTGAAATTAAAAATATTCCAGGATCTGGATAAATATTGTAAACCGGAAACCATTCTGGCTTCTAATACTTCTTCAATTTCGATTACTAAAATAGCTTCGGTAACTAATCGTCCGGAGAAAGTGATTGGAATGCATTTTATGAATCCGGTTCCGATTATGAAACTGGTAGAAGTCATTCGCGGTTACGCAACTACGGATGAGGTTACAAATCAGATCATGGATTTATCGCGTAAGCTTGGTAAATCTCCTGTAGAAGTAAATGATTATCCTGGATTTGTTGCAAACCGTATTTTAATGCCAATGATCAACGAAGCTATTTATACTTTATTTGAAGGTATTGCCGGTGTTGAAGAGATAGATACAGTAATGAAATTAGGTATGGCTCACCCAATGGGTCCGCTTCAATTAGCAGATTTTATTGGTTTGGATGTTTGCCTGGCTATTTTAAATGTTTTACACGATGGTTTTGGGAATCCTAAATATGCGCCTTGTCCATTATTGGTAAATATGGTTACCGCCGGACATAAAGGAATAAAATCTGGCAATGGATTTTACGACTATAGCGCAGGAGTAAAAGAGGCAAAAATATCAGAAAAATTCAGAGTAAAACACTAATAGTGTTTTACTCTGTTTTATTACATCTTATCAGGAACCGAAATTCCTAACAATCTCATAGACTTTTTAATAACTGATGCAGTAGCTGCAGAAAGCTCCAGACGGAATATTTTCACGGCTTCATCTTCTGCCTTTAAAATAGTTTCTTCGTGATAAAACTTGTTGTAAAGTTTGGCCAGTTCATAAGTATAATTTGCAATTAATGCCGGACTATGATCTCTGGCGGCTGTTATAATAATTTCAGGATACTTATTTAATGTCACCAATAGATCTCTTTCCACTTCCTTTAAATCCAAACCGTATTCGCTTAGCTTATTAGATTTAAATTCAGCTCGAGTTAACACCGATTTGATTCTGGCATGTGTATATTGAATAAAAGGTCCGGTGTTTCCCTGAAAATCTATTGATTCATTCGGATCAAACAACAAGCGCTTTTTAGGTTCTACTTTCAGAAGGAAGTATTTTAAAGCACCCATTCCTATCATTTTATACAACTCTTCCTTCTCTAACTCTGTAAAATCCTGAATTTTACCTAATTCTTCCGTACGTTGTTTCGCCGTTTCAACCATTTCATCCATCAGGTCATCTGCATCCACAACCGTTCCTTCCCGGGATTTCATTTTCCCGGAAGGCAGATCTACCATACCATACGAAAGATGGTACAAACCTGTTGCCCAGGTTTTCCCAAGTTTTTGCAGAATATGAAACAGAACTTTGAAGTGGTAATCCTGTTCATTTCCTACAACATAAATGGATTCATTCATTTTAAAGTCGTTGTATTTTAATTGCGCAGTACCTAAATCCTGAGTCATATAGACAGAGGTTCCATCAGATCGCAAAACAAGCTTTTCGTCAAGTCCATCAGCAGTTAAATCTATCCAGACAGATCCATCAGGTTTTTTGAAGAAAACTTTTTTTTCTAAACCTTCATCTATAATATCCTTACCCAGAATATACGTATCAGATTCGTAATAGAATTTCTCGAAATCAACACCCAGCTTTTTATATGTTTCTGCAAATCCGCTGTAAACCCAGCGATTCATCTTTTTCCAGAGATCTAAAACTTCCTCATCTCCTGCTTCCCATTTAAGAAGCATTTCCTGGGCTTGCTTTATAATTGGCGCATTCTTTTTGGCTTCATCAGCAGTTTGACCAGAAGCAATTAATACCTCTATTTCTTTTTTATATTCTTTATCGAAAATCACGTAGTATTTACCAACTAAATGATCTCCTTTTAAATCGCTGCTTTCAGGAGTTTCTCCATTACCAAACTTTTGCCAGGCAAGCATTGACTTGCAAATATGAATTCCACGGTCGTTTACTAAATTGACTTTAACAACCTCGCATCCGCTTTCAGCAAGAATTTCTGATACCGAATAACCCAGCAAATTATTTCTAACGTGACCAAGATGCAAAGGTTTATTGGTGTTAGGCGAAGAATATTCTACCATTACTTTCTTCCCGTTAGGAGAAAATTTGCCGTAGTTTTCTTTAGATATTGAACTAATTAATTGATTGATCCAGTAAGCATCAGAAATAACCAGATTTAAAAATCCCTTGACTACGTTAAAATTTATAACTGTATCTATATTATTTTTTAGATAATCACCAAGTTCATTTGCAGTTTGCTCCGGAGATTTTTTAGAATACTTAATCAACGGAAAAGTCACAATGGTAACTTGTCCTTCAAATTCTTTTCTGGTTTCCTGCAGACTTATTTGTTCTGCAGGTAATTCTGCGTTATACAGATCCAAAACCGCCTGTTTGGTATTCTTAACTATATTTTCTTCTAAAGTCATTTGATAATGTTAAAGCCAGCTTAGGCCTTTTTTATTATAATTTATTGCTGGAAATTAATCGTTCATTAATGAATTAGTTGCCCTTACCAGGATTTCGAAGGCGTTCTCGGCCATCAGATTTTCTTTATCCAGTGTCGGATTAACTTCAACAATTTCAAAACAGCATATTTTTTTGCTGGTCATTAATCGGGCAACCAAGTTTCCGGCTTCCCGTTCTGTAATACCATTGGGTACCGGTGTTCCAGTACCTTTAGAAATTGATGAATCCATAGAATCTACATCAAAGGATAAATAAATCATATCGCAATGATCCAGATATTGGAGAGCATCAATCGCAATACGTTCAACACCTCTTTTGCGGACATCGGCCGTCGTAAAGTTTTTTATGTTGTTTTTACGGATAACAAATTCTTCTGGTGCTTCTATATCCCGAACAGAAATATATGCTATATCCCTTGGCGTAATTTTAGGCGCAATGTTGCCAATATTTTTTAACTGGTACCAGTAATTTACAGTTTCCTGATCCAGATTATTGATTTTTGATTCCAGATTATCTTCGTCTAAAACCATGGCAATTGGCATTCCGTGCATGTTTCCGGATGGAGTTGTATATGGAGAATGAATATCTGCATGTGCGTCTATCCAGATTACACCTACTTTTGATTTAGGAAATGCTTTTTTAATTCCGGAAATAGTTCCCGCAGCATTACTGTGATCTCCGGAGAGAATAATCGGAAACTCATCATTCTTAAGAGTTCTGGAAACTTCTTCAGCAATTCTTTCTACCATAGTTAAAACGCCGGAAATTCTTTTAGCAAACTGGTTGCCGGTAGAATCTAAAAGCAAGTGATTCTCATTGGGAATTTCTACACTTTTATATTGCTTAAAATAACGACTGCCAAAATCCAGAGCTGCAATTTTAATTGCATCAACGCCTAAACTTGCGCCGCGTGTGCCGGCTCCTAATTCGGATTTAACCTCAATAATCTTTATTTCTCGCATATAGTGGCATAATACAAATTAGCAGGCACATTAATATTATTATTGGCTAAATTATTTTACAGCCAACACTTTGCGCTAAGCTCTTTGCTTTTTATATATTTGCCAAAATTATAAAAAAATGCAAAGTTACGCGGAGTTTCTAAATTTAAGCGTTGGATTTCCTCAGGAAGGTTTTGAAGTGATTGATGATGAGCTATATTTTCATGATCTGAACCTGATGGAAATGATTGAAACTTATGGTACGCCATTAAGATTTACTTATTTGCCCATCATCAGTAAAAAAATTCAACAGGCTAAAATTCTTTTCCAGTCGGCTATCATTCGCAATAATTATCGCGGTAGCTACAAATACTGTTATTGCACTAAGAGTTCTCACTTCAGACATATTGTTGAAGAAGCATTAAAGAACGAAATTCATTTGGAAACTTCATCAGCTTTTGATATGCCTATGATTGATGCGCTGGAGAAAAAAGGTGCTTTGAACAAAGATATCACGGTAATTTGTAACGGTTTTAAAACCTTTCAATACAAGCAATATATTATAGATATGCTGCATGACGGTTATAAAAACATCATTCCGGTATTAGATAATAAAGAGGAATTTAATTTATATGATGATGAATTAGATATTCCCTGTAATCTTGGAATCAGAATAGCAGCCGAAGAACAACCGGATTCGCAGTTTTACACTTCCCGTTTAGGAATTAGAATTGAGGATGTGATTGATTTCTATAATCACAAAATTGCCCAGAATGAAAATTTTAAAGTAAAATTACTTCACTTCTTTATCAATTCCGGAATTTCTGATACGCCATATTATTGGAACGAATTAGAAAAGTATGTAACACTTTACTGTAAATTCAAAAAAATAAACCCGGATCTCACAACTTTAGATATTGGCGGCGGAATGCCATTTAAAGATTCTTTGGTTTTTGATTTCGATTACGAATATATGGTGAACGAAATCGTGAAACGTATAAAAGAAATTTGTGCAGAAAATGATACGGTTGAACCGGATATTGTTACTGAATTTGGAAAGTACACTGTAGCTGAAGCATCCGGAATTTTATACAAAGTATTGGGGAGAAAATTGCAGAATGATCGTGAAAAATGGCTGATGCTTGATGGGTCATTCATTACTAATCTGCCTGATGTTTGGGCTTTAAACCAGAAATACATTTTGGCTCCAATTAATAACTGGGACTCTGAATATGAGCGTGTTAACCTTGGCGGCATAACCTGCGACGGTCAGGATTATTATAACCAGGAAGCGCATATGAGCAGTGTATTTATGCCCAAAACACGTAAAGTTCAGTATGTTGGGTTTTTCCATACGGGAGCTTATCAGGAAGTTTTAAGTGGATATGGCGGTATTCATCATTGTTTACTTCCCTCTCCAAAACATGTAATTATTCGCCGTAACCGCGATGAAACGTTCAATTTTGAAGTTTTCGGCGAAGAACAAAACAGCAAACAAGTTTTAAAAATTCTGGGTTACTCAACCTGATAATTTGAAAATAGACATAAAAAAGGATTGAATAACTGTTCAATCCTTTTTTTATGCTTTATTTTTTGAAGAATTTATGCATCAAACTTATCCAGCAACTTTATTAAAGTGGCAAAATCTTTTGGATAAGGTGCTTCAAATGTCATCAAAGTATTCTCATCAATCTTAAACGTTAACTCTCTGGCATGTAAAGCAAAGCGTTTCATAATAGGTAA
>JBBRCI010000036.1:0-27510 GCA_038204935.1 Sphingobacteriales bacterium
AAACTGATGATCTTGTTAAACGCGTCGGAAAAGAACGTAACCCGATGACGATGTCATCTTTTGTTGGAACTTATACTAATCCAATTTACGGTGATATAAAGATAAGACAGATCAAGCGCAAAATTCTGGAAATTGATTTCCTGAATCATCGTGATTTGAACGCTTCTTTGCAGTATATGGATAATGGCGAATGGTTGATGCGCTACAATAATTTAGGTTATGGGATTTTCAAAACCAAATTTATAACCGATGGTGCCGATGTAAAATCTATTGAGATTAAAGTGAATGATTTCCTTGAATATGATCCATACGTTTTTGTAAAGCAATAAATCAGCATGAAAAAATATCCTATTTACCAGGTTGATGCATTTACGGATAAATTATTTGGCGGCAATCCGGCGGCGGTTTGTCCTTTAGATGAATGGCTACCTGCAGAGCAGATGCAAAAAATTGCTGCAGAAAATAATCTGGCGGAAACAGCTTTTTTCGTAAAAACGGAAAATGGTTTTGACTTGCGATGGTTTACACCGGAATTTGAGATCGACCTTTGCGGCCATGCAACACTTGCTTCTGCACATATTATTTTTACAGAATTGAATTTCTCCGGAAAGGAGATTAATTTCTCAACTCAAAAAGCCGGAATTCTTCGCGTAAGCAAAGAAAATGAATTTTATACGTTGAATTTTCCTTCACGTGTTCCAGAAGTTTGTGAAATTCCTAAGGGATTGATTGAAGCTTTAGGCGCTCATAAACCTTTGGAAGTTTTGCGTTCCCGAGATTATTTAGTGGTTTATGAGAATGAACAGCAAATAAGAGATATGAAACCCGATTTTAACGCCTTAAATAAAATAGATTCAATGGGAGTTATTGTTACCTCAAAAGGTGAAAATTGCGATTTTGTCTCCCGGTTTTTTGCTCCGGTTGCCGGAATAAATGAAGATCCGGTAACGGGTTCTGCGCATTGTAATCTGATTCCATATTGGGCAAATAAACTAAATAAAACAAAGCTTCATGCTTTCCAGATTTCCAGTCGGTTGGGAGAATTGCATTGTGAGTTAAAAGGCGATCGGGTGTTGATGGCAGGGAAAGCAGTTACTTATTTAAAAGGAGAAATCTTTTTATAAGAGCAAAGTAGAAGGAGCAAAGAGTAAAGATTTTAATGCAATTAGCCCATAAAAAAAGGATCAAAGCACATTGTTCTTTGATCCATTTTCCTTTGACCGTTTTTCTTGTTCTCTTCTAGAAATTCGGTTTCAATACGTATTTATCGTAGAATCTAAAGATGTGTTCTGCGGCTTCGTCTGCAGTATCAACTAAACGGAAAAGGTTTAGATCTTCTTCGTTAATATTCTTTTCAGTTGCCAGCATGGTGTTTTTTACCCAGTCCATCAATCCGCCCCAATATTCTTTGCCGACCAGTACAATTGGGAAACGGGCAACTTTTCCGGTTTGAATCAATGTTAAGGCTTCAAACATTTCATCTAAAGTTCCAAAACCACCCGGAAGAACAATAAAACCTTGTGAATATTTCATAAACATCACTTTACGGATGAAGAAATAATCAAATTCCAGAATTTTATCTCTGTCGATATATTTATTATGGAACTGCTCAAACGGCAATTCGATATTTAAACCTACAGATTTACCGCCGGCTTCATAAGCGCCTTTATTGGCTGCTTCCATAATTCCGGGACCGCCACCTGATATAACGCCATAACCTCTTTCGGTTAATAAACGGGCGCAATCTTCGGCGATTTTATAATATTTATTTTCATTATGCGTTCGGGCAGATCCGAAAATAGAAACGCAGGGACCGATTCGGGCCAGCTTCTCAAATCCATCAACAAACTCGGCCATAATTTTAAATATCTGCCAGGAATCTGTTACTTTAATTTCCTGCCAGTCTTTATTTTCAAAAGCATTTCTTATTTTTTCTTCACTAGTCATAATCTCGACAAATATTATAATTTTTTAAAATTGAGTTTTAGAAGTTGTCGGACTACTAATTATTAGTAATCCAATAAAAGTAATTAATCCGTTTACCACGATTAATTCATTGTCAAAAACATATCCGCCCATCAATGTTTTTGAATTAGCGTTAAGCAAAAGACAAAGAGCAGGAGAAATAAGGCATATAATAGGTACCAGTTTATCTTTTACACCTCGGTTTTTCATAAACAATCCAAACGCATATAAACCCAGTAAGGGGCCATAAGTATAAGATGCCACGGTAAAAATAGCGCTTACTACACTGGCATTATTTACGGCGTTAAATAGCACTACCACCAAAAACATCAGTAATGAAAAACCTACGTGTACAATATGTCTGCTTCTTACATCTGCCGGGTTATTGATATTTTCTTTTTTGTCAAATCCTAAAAAGTCGACGCAAAAAGAGGTTGTTAAAGCCGTTAACGCCGAATCTGTTGTGGCAAATGTTGCTGCCGTTAAACCAAGCATAAATACAATTGCCGGTATTACAGAGAGATGATTTAAAGCGATCTCCGGAAAAAGAAAATCTGTCCGTGTATTTCCTGTTGCATCTGTTGGAATTGCAATCCCATTTTTAGTGGCATAAACATAAAGTAAAGCGCCAACGCTTAAAAAGAACAGGTTAATAATTACAAAGACGGCCGTAAACGTAAACATGTTCTTTTGCGCTTCGCCGATATTCTTACAACTTAAATTCTTTTGCATTAAATCCTGATCCAAACCAACCATGGCCAGTGTTACAAAAATTCCGCCCAGTAATTGTTTACTTACATGGAACTTGTTTGTTACAAAATCTTCATAGAAAAATATTTTAGAGTAGCCGCTATTCTTAACGGTTTCAAATGCTTCGGGAATATTTAAACCCAAACTTGAACAGATAAAATAGATGGTTAAAAATACTGATGATACCAGAAATAAAGTTTGCAGCGTATCTGTAATAATAATTGTTTTTAAACCTCCCTTATAAGTATATGCCCAAATTAAAGCAAGCGCTATTAGCACCGTTCCCCAGAAAGGAACGCCATAAGCATCAAAAATGAAACGCTGCAATACAATTACTACCAGGTATAATCTGAAAGATGAACCAATTGTACGGCTTAATAAAAAGATACTTGCGGCAGTTTTATAGCTCCATGTTCCAAGTCTTCGCTCGATGTAGGTGTAAATTGAAGTTAAACCCATTCGGTAGTAAAGCGGCAGCAAAACGGTTGCAACCAATATAAAACCTATTGCATTACCTAAAACGAACTGAAAATATTTAAACTCATTCCCTGCCGGAGAACCAACTTCGCCGGGAACGGAAATAAAAGTAACACCTGATAAAGCAGTTCCGATCATTCCGAAGGCAACCAGATACCATTTGGAATTTCTGTTGGCAATAAAGAATGTTGAATTATCTGATGAATTTCTGGAAGTGAAATATGAAATGCTTAGTAGAATAATAAAATAACCAATTAAAAAAGACAAAAGTACTGCTGGGGCCATATCGTAATTTTTGTTAAGGGGCTAAAAGTAATAATTTAAGTTTTTAAACAATCAATTCCCTTTGAGATAAAAATTAAAAGGGAATTATATGGGTTTATATTTTTATTAACTCAAATAATTGACATGAATTAAACTTAATGTGATGGATAAACATAACGTATAAAAATTAAATTTGCAGGATGAACTTTTCTTCCAAGCTTCTTGAAAATGCGGTTAATGAGTTTTCCACTTTACCGGGAATTGGTCAGAAAACTGCTTTGCGCTTAGTTTTGCATTTATTAAATCAGCCTACGGCTGATGTAGAAAAATTTAGCAAAGCAATTACGCAGTTAAGAAATGAGATCCGATTTTGCGAAATCTGCAATAATATTTCTGATTTGAAAGTTTGTGAGGTCTGCGCAGGCAAGAAACGCGATCATTCTATTATTTGTGTAGTTGAAGATACCCGGGATGTGATGGCGATTGAAAATACAAATCAATATAATGGTGTTTATCATGTTTTGGGTGGTTTAATTTCACCAATGGATGGAATTGGTCCGTCTGATCTGAATATTGTTAAATTACTTGAACGGGTAAAAACAGAAGATGTAAAAGAGGTAATTCTGGCATTAAGCGCAACAATGGAAGGTGATACAACCATTTTTTATTTGTACAAAAAATTGAAGGGTGCTTCATTGCAAATTACTGCAATTGCCCGCGGTATTGCTTTTGGCGGAGAGCTGGAATATGTTGACGAAGTAACTTTAGGCAGATCTATTGCTACCCGCGTTCCGTATGAAAACTCACTGATCAGATAATTTGAGTATTCCGTTTTCAATACCTATATTTTTCTTTAAATAATCATCAGGATATATCCATGAGTTTAAAAAATAAAACAGTAATTATTACCGGTGCATCTTCCGGAATTGGAAAAGCTTGCGCCGAAGAGTTTGCTAAACAAGGTGCCAACCTGGTTCTTGGTGCCAGACAATATGTAACACTTTGTGAAATTACTCAGGATTTGGAAACACGTTACAATATTAAAGCTGTTGCAGTACAATGCGATGTTTCTAAGGAAAAGGATTGCGAGCACTTAATTAAGCAGGCATTTTTAACTTTTGAACGAATAGATATCTTAATAAATAACGCCGGAATTTCTATGCGTGCTTTATTTAAAGATCTGGATCTGGTAGTATTACGTAATTTAATGGACGTGAATTTTTGGGGAGCGGTGTATTGCACAAAATATGCTTTACCGCAATTGCTCAAAAATAAAGGTTCTGTTGTGGGAGTTTCCTCAATTGCAGGTTACCGTGGTTTGCCCGGTAGAACCGGATATTCAGCTTCCAAATTTGCCTTGAATGGGTTTCTGGAAGCACTTAGAGTGGAGAACTTAAAAACAGGTTTGCACGTAATGATAGCATCTCCGGGTTTTACTTCTTCAAACATCCGTAACGTAGCTTTGGTTAAAGACGGAAGCGCACAAGGCGAAAGTAGTATGGATGAAGGCAAAATGATGTCTTCCAAAAAAGTGGCTGAAATAATTGTACAGGGAGTGAATAACAGAAAAAGAAGCTTAATTATCACCAGACAGGGGAAATTAACTGTTCTTCTAAATAAATTTTTACCAGGCTGGCTGGATGGTTTGATTTATAACCATTTTACCAAAGAAAAAGATCCTTTGATCAGATAAAAAAGCATTAAATGAAATTAAAATTAGTATTAGGAATGTTTATTTTTCTGACAAACGTTGCAACTGTATTTTCAAATGTTAAACAGGATAGAAATATCAGCTATATAGAGAACTCTAAAGCAAACCATAATTTGCTTGATATTTATTATCCTGAAAATGTATCGGACAAAAAAGACGTGATGGTTTTTATTCATGGTGGGGCATGGAACAGCGGTAAAAAAAATACGTACTGGTGGCTCGGCAGAAATATGGCCCGCAAAAACGTAGTTGAAGTAAACGTCAATTATGGTCTTTCACCAGAATTTACTTACGAGCAAATGGCAACAGATTGTGCTGCCGCATTAAAATGGGTTAAAAATAATATCGCTGAATATGGAGGAAATTCTTCCCGTATTTTTGTGATGGGGCATTCGGCTGGTGGCCACTTAGCTGCATTAATAGATTCCGATCCCCGTTTTTTTAAAGCTCAGGGAATTGAGAATCCAATCCACGCGGTTATATTAAATGATGGTTTCGGTTTGGATATGAATGAATATTTAAATAATGCTGAACAAAATGATCAGACAAAAAGTTTTCTGAGAACTTTTAGTAAAGATCCAGAAATGTGGACAAAAGGTTCGCCATTGTACTACTTTGAGAATTTCAAAAGACCTTATTTAATTCTGGCAGGAGAAAAAACCTATCCGGCAATTAAAATTCAATCCAAAAGATTGTATGAGAAGATGGGCGAAAAATCTTTACCTGTAGTATATCACATGGTCTGTAAGAAAAAACATGTTGGAATGATAACTCAACTGATTTTTGCTGGGAATGGCGTTTATAAAACCATCCTGAATTTTATGAGTTCAAACTAAAAGACATAAAAAAACCGGATGTGTGAAGTGATCCGGTTTTTTTATGAGGTTAAAATGCTTTATTCTGTGCGTCTCGCATCATTTTAATCTTATCATGCGATGTTCTTAAACTTTGCTTTTGCCTGCTTACTAAATCACGACTACTTCCAATTAAGTCATCATCGTTTAATGCTTCTTTATAAGCTTTCTGAGCTGCATCTTCTCCAAACTCGCAATTCTCTAAAACTGCTTTACGGCTATGTCCTGTAAACGTGGCTTTAACATCCATCCAGGCTCTGTAAATTTTGCCGCTATTAGTAGTTCCATCTTCAATTTCGCCACCTAAGGTGCGAATTTCATTACTTAATTCCTGCTTATAAGTTTTGCTTTCCTGAGCCATTGTAGAAAACGTAGCTTTCAAATCCGCGTCTTCATTTTCAGTCTCATCAATAGCTTTTTCATAACCGACTATTCTGTCGTTATTAATTAATACTAGGTCGTTAAGTACTTCAACTGTTTTATTATTTTCCATAGTTTATAGATTTTTTAGTTTATTTATTAACTCTGGAAGTACTTTTTTGTTTATAGAATTTTATTTCGATTTTTTATTAAGCCAAAATTTCTTCTGCTTCTACTTTTTCATATTCACTTAAACCCGCCATATTCAGAGTTAAAATTCCTCTTGAATCGGGTTCAATAATTGATTTGAACTTTACATTCCACACTATCTCTTCGTATTGGTAAGAGGTACGTGAATGAACAGTTTGAGAAAACGTATCATCAAATGCTTTTAATAAAATTAGAAACTCGGCATCGCCATCATCCAGATCCTGAGGTGTTAAACCCAATAGCGGACTTTTTTCCGTTACCGGATGCACAACTGTCCAGCTGAGTGTTAACATGTTAATACTGCTTCTTTCCAACTCAAGGCTGTAAAATTGGCGTGCCATTTTTCCACCCCGCAAGGCATTAATTGAAAGTAAAACCTGAACTTCAATATCTATCAATTGATTATTTCGATAATTAGCCAGCCTGAACATTAGCCCTTTTCCATCCTGGTAAGGCGCCATAATCATACTTTTACTAAATTTTATTTTGGCGGATGGTTTAGAAAAACGTCCGTAAAGTAAACCGGTTGCCAAAGCGAAAGCAAGTAATCCCAGCATGGATTCAAATGCTGCTAATAAACTTGTGGGCATTCCCTTTGGACTTAGATGACCATAACCAACTGTAGAAATTGTTTGTGCCGAGAAAAAGAAGGCATCCCAAAAATGTTCAAAAGTAGTTTTACCCTGAGCTCCTTCAATATATTCAATACCAATCCCCAAATATGCCGAGGCAAAAATCATGTTTATTAAAATATAACTTGCTAGAATTAATAACCCGAATTTGGTCCAGTTTAATTTAATTAGTTTATCGTATGTGTCAGTAGTTCTGAAATATGGGAGACCGGTGCGTTTTATATTCGATGATCCATCCCGGTTCATTATTCGTTGGTTATTGACTGTGGGTTTAGTTCCAAAACCAAGGTCATTACCTGTGATGTCTTTTTTCTTTCTGTCAGCCATTATTTACAATAATTATAATGCCTAGTGTAAAGGCCTTTTTTTAATAATTCCACCCTTGGTTTCATTTATAGTATTCATAACCATAAAGGCTTTGTGATCAATTTCGTTCACTACTTCTTTCAACTTTGTTACTTCCAAGCGGGTTACTACCGTGAAAATTATATCAATTTCCTTTTGCTTGTAATGAGTATCTCCCAGTCCGCGTTCACCTTTATACAAAGTAACACCACGACCAAGATTTTGGGTAATCGCTTCGCGGATAGCATTACTTTTATTAGAAATTATTGTAACGCCGGTATATTCTTCAATTCCCTGAATGATGAAATCTACAGTTTTAGATGCAGATAAATAAGTTAGAATAGAATATAATGCCGTCTCAATATTCAGCACAAAAGCGGCAACGCCAAAAATAACTACGTTGATTATTAAAATTACATCGCCAATACTTAAAAAGCTTTTTCTGGTAATATAAACAGCTAAAATTTCTGTACCGTCAATTACGCTGCCGCCCCTTATGGCTAAACCTATACCGGCTCCCAGAAAAAAGCCGCCAAAAATGGATATCAGTAACTTATCATTTGTTATCACCGGAAAACTGAAAAAGTAAATAACTAATGCAAGTATAATAATGGCTATGGAAGTGTTTATGGCAAAGTTTTTTCCTATTTGTTTTGCTCCCATAATAATAAATGGAATATTGAACAAAACCAGCCAGATTGATACGGGGTATCCTGTGATATGAAAAATTAACAGAGAAATACCAGTAATTCCACCATCAATAAAATGATTTGGAATTAAAAAACCTTTCAATCCTAAAGCTGCTAACATAATACCAAGTAACATCAGCAGAATTCTGCCTAACCTGATTTTAAATCGTAATATATTCCTGGATCTTCTGGTAGCCTTCATGCTCTAAAAATACTCAAAAGGTTTGCAGCACAACAAAAGTTTGAGCATATTTGCAACTCGATGAAGATAAATAAATTAAATACCTCTTGGCACTGGCAGACAAATAATAGTTTGGCAATCCGGATTGGTATGTAATATTTAATAATATTAATTCTACAGGGGGTTGTCTAAGGCAACCCCTTTTTTTTGTACCAGATTATTTATTTTGAGCTTTCAACTTTCGATAATTAACAATGAAAAAAATATTAAACCACTTATTTGAACAAAAAACCTTTAGTAAATCCGAAGCCAAAGAAATTTTAAAAGATCTGGCTTTGGGTAAATTCAATGTTTCGCAAATGGCGGCTTTTATCTCCGTTTATTGCATGCGAAATATTACTGTTGAAGAGCTGGAAGGCTTTAGAGATGCCATGCTTGAGCTCTGTTTGCCGCTTAACTTTAACGGCTACGAAGTTATTGATCTATGTGGAACAGGCGGTGATGGTAAGGATACATTTAATATTTCAACTTTAGCGTCATTTGTGGTTGCAGGTGCAGGTTATAAAGTTGCCAAACACGGGAATTACGGAGTTTCGTCGGGTTGTGGGTCTTCTAATGTGATGGAATTTCTGGGCTATAAATTTACTTCAGATGCTGATGCTTTAGAGAAAAGTTTAGAAAGTGCGGGCATTTGCTTTTTGCATGCGCCACTTTTTCATCCGGCAATGAAAACTGTTGCACCTATTAGAAGAGAGCTTGGTGTAAAAACCTTTTTTAATATGTTGGGGCCAATGGTGAATCCGGCCCGACCAAAATATCAAATGGTTGGTGTTTACAGTTTGGAACTGGCCCGATTATATGCTTATCTGTACCAGAAATCTGAAATAAATTATACTATTTTACATGCGCTGGAAGGTTATGATGAAATTTCACTCACCTGTGACTTTAAAACTTACAGTAATAGTGGTGAACGTACTACATCAATTCATAACTTAGGCTTTGAAAAAATTGATGCAAAAACAATTGCAGGAGGAAATACAGTTGAAGAGTCAGCTAAAATATTCAGATCTGTTTTAGCCGGAACAGGAAGTGTAGAACAAAATAACGTGGTTTTAAGTAATGCCGCTGTCGCGATACAAACTATTGAACCGGATGCTAGTTTCGCTGATTGTTTCTATAAAGCCGAACAATCTCTTTTAAGTAAAAAAGCACTGGAGAGTTTTAATAAATTACTTTCATAATTAATCCTTAGATGAAAATAAAGGTTTGTGGAATGCGTGAAGCTTTGAATCTTCGTTCTCTGGCTCTGCTTGAACCAGATTATGTGGGTTTAATTTTTTATGCCAAATCAAGCCGTTTTGTAGTGCAGAATAACCTTGCGGGAATTCTTCATCAGCTAAAAAAGGATTGTAAACTCACTGGTGTTTTTGTTGATGAAAATCAAAAAATCATTCTGCAAAATATAAAAGAGTACAATTTAAATGCTGTGCAATTGCATGGAAATGAAACTCCGGGATTTTGTAATTCGCTTAAAGCGGAATCTCCTGAAACTGAAATTATCAAAGCATTTGGTGTGAATGAAAATTTTGATTTCAACTCAACAGCCGATTATTTAGATGCTGTTGATTACTTTCTTTTCGATACCAAAACCAGTAATCATGGTGGTTCCGGTTTAACTTTCGATTGGGAAATCCTAGAGAAATTTTCTTTTGATAAACCTTATTTTTTGAGTGGCGGAATTAGTCCAGAAAATATAGATGAAGTATTAAAAATCCGCGACAAGCGATTATACGCCGTTGATTTAAACAGCCGGTTTGAAATAAGTCCGGGTTTGAAAGATATAGAAAAACTACGTTTAACATTTAAAAAAATACGCTCCCAAATGGGGCAGGAGGCAATATGAGTTATCAGGTAAACGAAAAAGGTTATTATGGCGATTTTGGAGGTGCATACATTCCAGAAATGTTGTATCCAAATATTGAGCATCTAAGACAGGAATACCTGAAAATTATGCATGAGCCAAAATTTCAGGAAGAGTTTCAGCAATTGCTAAAAGATTATGTTGGGCGGCCTTCGCCATTATTTTTAGCCCAGCGACTTTCTGAAAAATACGGAACTACAATTTATCTGAAACGGGAAGATTTGAATCATACCGGAGCGCATAAGATCAACAATACCGTTGGGCAGATTTTACTGGCAGAAAGGTTGGGTAAAAAGCGAATTATAGCCGAAACCGGTGCCGGGCAGCATGGAGTTGCCACCGCAACGGTTTGTGCTTTAAAAGGTCTGGAATGCATTGTTTACATGGGAGAAATTGACATTGAGCGTCAGGCGCCAAATGTTGCCCGCATGAAAATGATGGGAGCAACTGTTATTCCGGCAATATCTGGTAGCAAAACCCTTAAAGATGCTACAAATGAAGCCATGCGGGATTGGATCAATAATCCGGAAGACACACATTATATTATAGGTTCTGTTGTTGGTCCGCATCCGTATCCGGATATGGTGGCTCGTTTTCAATCCATTATTTCTGAAGAAACTAAATGGCAGCTAAAAGAAAAAACAGGATCTGAGTCTCCGGACTATGTTTTGGCTTGTGTGGGTGGTGGAAGTAATGCTATGGGCATGTTTTATCATTTTCTGGACGATGAAAAAGTGAAATTAATTGCAATTGAAGCCGCCGGAAAAGGTGTGGAAAGCGGAGAATCTGCTGCAACAACTTTACTTGGTAAAGAAGGTATTTTACATGGAAGTCGGTCCATTTTAATGCAAACAGAAGACGGGCAAGTTGTGGAACCATATTCTATTTCGGCAGGTTTAGATTATCCGGGAATTGGCCCTCAGCATGCGCATTTGTTTAAAATTAAACGTGCGGAGTATGTTAGCATTACCGATGATGAAGCAATGCAGGCTGGACTGGAGTGTGCACAACTGGAAGGTATAATTCCGGCAATTGAATCTGCACATGCTTTTGCTTATCTCGATAAAATGAAATTTAAGGGTGATGAAACAGTTGTTATTTGCCTCTCCGGTCGTGGAGATAAAGATCTGGACACTTACATGAAGTATTTTGATTTGTAATTGTGAGTCTTTTATCTAAAATCTAAATTTTAATTCCTAATATAATCCTCGTAAATGAATCGTTTAAATCATCTTTTCAGTACCAAGAAAAGCCCAATATTATCCATATATTTTACTGCCGGATATCCTAAACTGGAAAGCACCTTAGACATTGCCGAAGCACTTGAAAAAGGCGGAGCCGATTTTATAGAAATTGGTTTTCCATATTCAGATCCGCTTGCAGATGGTCCTGTAATTCAAAATAGCTCGCAAGTTGCTTTAAAAAATGGGATGAATCTGAAAGTTCTTTTTGAACAATTGAAAGATTTGCGTAAACGTGTTTCTATTCCGGTTTTATTAATGGGCTATGCTAATCCGGTTTTACAGTTTGGAGTGGAAAATTTTTGTAACGCATGCGCCGATGCAGGAATTGATGGCGTAATTGTTCCGGATTTACCGATGTACGAATATGAGGAAATGTATAAAGATCATTTTCTGGATAACAATCTCAGCAATATTTTTCTGGTAACTCCGCTAACCTCAGAAGAACGTATCCGCAAAATTGATTCATTGAGCAACGGTTTTATTTACCTGCTTTCTTCTTCATCAACAACTGGCAAAACGCTGACCGTGTCAGATGCATCTGAAAATTATTTCAGTCGCATACAAAATATGAAATTAGAAAATCCAACCATGATTGGTTTTGGAATTTCGGATAGCAAAAGTTTTACTAAAGCTGCAACCTATACCCGAGGAGCAATTGTAGGAAGTGCATTTGTTAAATTTTTAGATACAGAAGGGGCGATGGATAAAATAGGAGATTTTATATCAGGCATCCGCGGCTAACTTTTCCTGTTTTAGTTTCAGGCGTTTTTTGTTAAGAAAATTCAGGAAAATATAACCCAGAACACCGGCTATTAATGATGCTACAAGAATTGCAAACTTAGCTTCGATTTTTGATGCCATATCCGAAAATGAAAGCAGAGCAATAAAAATCGACATCGTAAAGCCAATTCCCGCCAATAATCCTAAGCCAACAATATGATTCCAGTTCGCTTTGGATGGGAGCGTACTCAATCCCATTTTTACAGATAGCCAGGAGAATAAAGTAATTCCAAGGGGTTTTCCCAAAACTAATCCCAAAATAATTCCAAATCCTAAAGGACTTACTAATCCGTCTAACATTTTATTTTCAAAACGAATATTGGTATTTGCTATCGCGAAAATAGGCATGATCAAAAAGTTAACAGGTTTAACAAGCATATGCTCCAACTTTTCAAGTGGAGATTCCTCAGATGTTAAATTTGTTGGAATTGTTAAGGCCAGTAAAACTCCGGCAATTGTTGCATGTATTCCGGAATGATGAATAAAATACCAAAGAAAAATTCCGGGAATGATATAGAAAACCAACTTTTTAACACCCATTAAATTCATCCCGACAAGGAGCGCTAAGATGCCGGCAGAATATAATAACTGCATCCAATGCAAATCATTAGTATAAAAAATGGCAATAACCAGGATTGCTCCCAAATCATCAACAATTGCTAAGGCAGCCAGAAAAATTTTTAAAGAAGATGGAACGCGATCTCCCAATATTGAAATTACACCTAATGCGAATGCGATATCTGTTGCCATCGGTATTCCCCAGCCGTGGCCTGTTGGTGTATTGTGATTAAATATTGCATAGATTAAAGCCGGGAAAAGCATCCCGCCTAAAGCAGCCGCAATGGGCATAGTTGCTTTTTTAGCAGTTGACAGCTCACCTTCAACAATTTCACGTTTGATCTCTAAACCAACCAGTAAGAAAAATATGGCCATCAAGCCATCATTTATCCATAATGAAATAGAATAGTTTAAATGAATATCAGAAGTTTCAAAGCCAATATTTTGGGCCAAAAAAGCATCGAACGGTCCATTTAAGGATGTGTTTGCAATTAATAATGATATTACAACACATACAATCAGAATGATACCACCAGTTTTTTCTGATTCTAAAAAATCATTAAATGGTTTAAGGTTTATTAAAGATTTCACCATAGTCCCGAAAGTAACAAATATTACTGATTAAGCCTGTCACAGAAATGAAAAAAGCCCTTGCAGATTATGCAAGGGCTTAATTGATAATGAGAATATTTTATTGTTTAATGAATTTTGCTGTAGAAACTGAGCTTGTAGTGCTAATTTGTACCACATAAACTCCGGGAGTCAATTCTTTTAAACGAGAATTTAATGACTCGTGTAAACTGATTAAGTTACCTTTTCCGGTTAATACAGTTCTTCCATCAACATTCATTACAGAGAAGTTTAAGATGGTTTTGTTATCCGGTGCATCGCCAACAAATGTTAGTTGGATAGCTCCTTGTACAGGGTTTGGATAAACAATTAACTGGTGATTTTTGGGACCGGTTAATTTAACCTGAACTATATTACTGTAAGTAAAAGTTCCATCCAGGTTTGTTTGCTTTAATCTGTAGTATGAATTTCCGTTGTAAGGATAGTCATCAAATACAACATAACTTTTCTCGTTAGCATTGTAAACAGATCCGTTAACACGAGCTAATTCTTCAAATTTGTGTCCATTATTACTTCGTTCCACTGTAAAGTAAGCATTGTTAAATTCACTGGAAGTTGTCCATGTAATTTGAACTGACTTGCCTGAAACTACCGCATTAAATGCTGTTAAATTTACCTTCGGTGCTACTTCCGGTAAAGAGAAGCGAGCGTAAATTGGCAAGTGGTCTGAAGTTGTTGTTGAGTAAGAAGCAACATACTTGCGGGCATCTTCTATAGTAATTGAATTTTCAAGATACTGATTATTCAATTCGTTAGAAGTGATGATATGATCAATAAAGCTGGGCGTATTTCCACCCACAAATGTTCCAATACCTTCTTGTGTACTTAATTCTCTGGTTAAAGTATTGTAGTTATCTGCATCCGCTACAAATTTCTCATAAGAAGTAATATACCCTGTGCGAATAGAATTGTCCACATCATCGTTATAATCACCCAAAATGATAATGTTATCGTTCTTGTAGTTTGCAGCTAAATAAGTGTAAAGATAATCCACGTCATACTTTCTGCGATTGTAATCTGCAGTTGCAGAACCGGATTTAGCATGCAGAACAATTACACGATATGTTTGAGTTTTGTCGGCAATTTTTGCGTTAAAAGTTACCATATAAGGTAAACGGCCGGATGACCAGAATGAACCCGATGTTCCGGCCGGATAGTTTTGTAAAGTTGCTGTACCGACTCTTAAAGAATCGAATAAACTTTCGAAAAGAACTTCTTCGCTCAGTTTTGAAATAGTTTGTGTGTTGTAAATAAAACCAACTTGCTGTGCCGGGAAATTCGGATCAGCAGGAGCGAAGGAATATGAAAAACGATTTGATAGAATCTGTGCATATCCCGGAAGACTTGCTACCAATTGTGAGAATGCAGCGGTGTCAGAAACCTCTTCCACGGCATAAATATCCAGACCTAATTTTTTCATTACTGATGACACATTGCTGATTTGCAAGGCATCGTTAGTTGGACCAAATTCCAAACCGGAAGCGTTTTTAACATCACTACCGAAAAATTCCAGGTTCCATGCAGCAATGTCAAAAGTTTCTGATTTTAAAATTGAACTTCCTGATAAGGTTAAAGCAGGAATATTTAAACCAGATCCGGTAAACGTAACTGTTCCTTCAAATTTCACTTTGCGTGATTGGGGAGCAAAGCGAATGCTTACTGTTTGTCCGGCATAGGCTTCTTCTTCTGTAACCGTAATTGATGACGAGAATGATGTTCCGTTTTTAGATACTTCAAATCCTTCTGTTGCTGTTAAAGAAATAGCATCGTAACCAGCTGCTCTGAATGAATATTGCTGAGATTCTGAAATTGAACCAGCAACTGTTTCATTAAAGCTAAAATTAGCAGCTTTAATAGAGTTAAATTGGGTTAGGTTTTCTACTTTGAAATCATCGACCTTCCACTCAGATGTATTGTTAGAACCACCAGCGACACTCTGATAGACAAATGCAATATGTGTATTTGCTGATTTGAAAGATGTTAGATCCAGGTTATCTGATAACTGCCAATTTCCTGTTAATGAAGGAAAATTACCTTCAATTTCCGTCCAGTCAGCAGCATTGATTATGCCTGAATCATTATAAGTTGTTGAAACATATAATTTAAGTGCCGGTCCGGCGAAAAACTTTCTTGAGAAAAAAGAAAGGATAGAATAGTTAAAAAATCCGGATAGATCTAAAGAAGGAGAAACCAACCAGTCATTACTTCCTTCACTGTCGCTATAGCCGTTCATTATTGCAGAACCGGGAGCAGAGTTTGGAGTAGCAGTAGTATATCCCCATTTATTTTTGTCACCGCTGACATTGATCTGTGACCAGCCGGAAGTGCTTAGATAATCAGAGCTGTTAAAGTTCTGATTGTAAGGATCAATTGAAACTGCAGAAAGAGTTACAACATCATCTGAAGAGTTTTCTGTGCTTAAAGATAATGATCCATTTTGAGCGCCTAAAGTGCTTCCAGGATTGAATTGTACAAATATATTTTGTGCTGCAGCAGCATCAAAATCTTCTTTAGCAAACGTTAAAGAATTTGTAGAATAAGCTCCATCTTCAGTTTTGCTGATTAGGAAATTACCACTTACAGAAACCAAAACATCTGATGTTAGATCAGTACCCGTAAATGAAAGACTTAGTGGAGCAGTAGTTTTATTGATTGATGTAACACCTTCAAAAACTAAAGATGCAGTTGCCGGCGTAACATCTGGCTGAGCTGTTGCACTGGTAGTTACATCTACTTTAACTGCCGATGCTTGTAGATTTAGATTCGCATCTTCAGACGCAACAAATACCGAATAAGTAGTATTGCCGGTCAGGCCAGAAAAGCTTGTGCTGTATTCCGTAAAAGCTTCTTCGATTTGTACAGAACCACTTTTTGTAACCGCTTTTCCGGAAGCATCAGTTCCTGCTTTAACCTGTGCTGCGGTTGGTGCCGCTGAACCTTGTGCTAATAAAACGAAATATGAAATTCCTTTTTCATTCAGATTGATGAGCAAATCAAAACTTGCATTGTTCAGATTTGTTGGCTGTGGATATCCGGCAACGTAGGTTGGAGCGCCAAAATCAGGCTCTGTTGTATTTGACGAGTTTTGAGGCTGTGGTGCACGGGTAAAGAAATCTGTTTTGTTATTATTTGAATCAAAACCGTTTCCTTCAAATTCGTCATCCCCTCCAGTGCTCATAGATCCTTCGTTACTTGTAACTTTTGCTTTTCTTTCTATTGATCTTGTGTTAGACGGAGCCGAAGTTGGACCTCCATCCGCCAAACCAAAACCTTCATAGAAATTTGCTGAACTTCCAAAACCAACCAAATCTATAATGGCTGATGAAGAAGGATTGCTTGATCCAGTAAGTGAAATATCATCATTACATAATGCAATTTTACCTGCAGTTCCGGAAATTGCGATGCTGCCGGATGCGTCTGGTAATGGAAGTTCTTCGGCAAGTGTGTTTGACCCAGCACCTTCCTGTACCAGATAGAAACCTTTTGCAGGGATAGTTCCGCTTAATGTAGTTTTTTGCCAGGAAGTACCGCCTGAACTTGCATATTGTACAGACCAACCTGTTACATTTACGGGCGAAGTTCCGGCATTATAAAGTTCAATAAAGTCATTCTTATAGAATGCTCCAGAGTTTCCTCCGCCGCCATATATCTCACTAATTACAATCTGCGCAGAGCTTGTAGTGATTGTGGCAACCAGAATAATTAGACTTAGTAAAAGTTTTTTCATAGACTGAACTTGATGATTAGTTTTTAAGTTGACCGCAAAACTAAAAATTATTCAGTACCAGTATATTAACTAATTATTAACAAGTTTAAAAGTTTTTAACAATTTATGCTGCATACAATACAATAGTGCTCTAAAGGAAAAAATTATTTTAAATCCCTAGATAATTTCCAGGTTAAAAAACATGTATAAGAATAAGATTAGCAGTGGTTTAGCTTTTCAGGCGTATTCTTCAAGATCTCCTTTTCCCTGACGGATAATATCAAATTCTCCGGTAGTACAATCTATAACTGTGGAAGCTTCATTATTACCATATCCGCCATCAATAACCAGATCTACCAGATCTTCGTATTTTTCGTGAATTAATTCCGGATCTGTAGAATATTCAATGATTTCATCATCATCGCGGATGGAAGTAGATAAAATTGGATTACCCAGTTCTTTGACAATTTCCCTGGCAATATTATTATCCGGAACACGAATTCCGACAGTTTTTTTATTAGATGCTAAAAGTTTAGGAACTTTTTTACTGGCGTTAAAAATAAAAGTAAACGGACCCGGTAATGCTTTTTTCAAAACCCTGTAGGTCTCATTGTCAATAGGTTTTATATAGTCAGCTATATGGCTAAGGTCATAACAGATAAATGAAAAATTTGCTTTATCCGGTTTTACTCCGCGTATTTTACAAATTTTTTCGATTGCCTTCTGATTGGTAATATCGCAACCTATGCCATAAATGGTATCGGTAGGATAAATTATAATTCCTCCCTTTCTCAAAATTTCAACAGCTTGCTGTATGCTTTTTTCGTTCGGATTTTCAGGATAGATTTTAATTAGCATAGGTGTAAATTTAAAGAATTTTCATTGATAGATTAATTGTTTTCAGCAATCAACAATATGGTTGAATATCAGTTTACAGTAGCCTACATGAATAGACCACAGGCTTAATTATCTCCACGTCCTAATTTAAACTTAACTTTTCCATCTTCTCCGTCCTCGGCGTGTAAATTAATTACAATTCCTTTTTTTGCTCTTCTTTCCCTCTCTTCCGGATCGGTTATGTCTTTATCCTTTTCGGGATTTCTGAGCGGAATCTGTAGAAATATATTAGTACCCGAACTGAAGCCATAAACTCCTTCTAAAAACACATTTAACACGCTTGATTCTATGCGCATGGGCGGAATAATTACTTTGTTTCCCTGAATATTCAGAGTATTATGTAAGTTTTTAAAAGTGATATTGTTAAAATCGCGGTTTTTAAAAGCAAAATCACCTATTTTAACCATGGGCTCAAAATTTATTATAGCACCGTTCTTTAAGCTAAAATCCACGGTTCCATGTATTGAACGGGGAACTACACTTCCATTGTCTCTTAATGAGCCGGCAACGTTTGTATTCGCGGTTAATGTTCCTCTTAGATTTTCGCTGGTAATTCCGGTCTGACCAAAATTGTTAAAGGAATAAAATAGCTCTTTAATATTTGCCCGGTTTATCTGAGTATTCAGTTTTATATCATTTACACTGCCTTTCTGATCAATGTATCCGTTCATTCTCAATTCTCCGCCGGCATGTTTTAAGCTTACGTTATTGATTTTAATGCCTGATTGGCGCATCGTTAATTCTGAATTTACGCTTGTCGCGATGAATTTTTTATAATGCATTTTATTCACTGCGAGTTTCATGTGAACGCTGGCCTGGTCCAAAACTTTATCAAGATCAGCAGATATTTTATTTATTCCACCACTGCTTGATGCCTTGCTTTTTCGTTTTCCCAAAAAGCCTAAAAATTCTTTTAAGTTAATTTCCGGACTATTTACCTGCCAGTCTAAAACCATTTTTTGAGGATCTGTATAATATAGATTCAGAAAATTCAGAATAGAGCCTTTCATGTTTAAACTGCTTCCGCCACTGTTTATATGCACATTTCTAAAAAACAGATCCTGATCCTTAAAAACTAAAGTTGCCCGGGCATTATTAAAAGGTAAATTTCTGGGCAGGTAAATTGCGTCGGTATTTTTTATAAGAATACTTCCATTGATGAAACGTTTGTTGGGATTATTCTGCAAAAAAGGTGCTCTGTAAAGCAAATTTAATTGTGCTGTTCCCGTTTTAAAACGGATGGTTTGACCTCCAATAACTGGATTTAATTTGGTCAGGGGAAAATTGGCCGTAAATTTTCCTGCAATAATGGGTTCTTTTAAATCAGTGATGGTTATTGAATCTGCTTTGAATGGAATATTATTCCAGGTTCCTTTCAAAAAATAAAAGTTAATGGTGGAATTAGCGTCTAATCTGGGTTTAGTCTTATCCAGCTGATTACTGAAGGAACCATTAAAATCACAATTGGTTACAGTCTCATTTTTAAAACTTAACGTATTTCCGGTAGTTTTCCAGTAAACTTTAATCATGGGATTTCCGCCACCTTTTAAAATTCCTCTTATATTCGCCTCCGCGGAAAGTGGTTTTTCCAATTTGTATATTTTAATTCTGGAGGAAATATTTTCAGCAAGCAAAGTTTGCGCTTCATCAAATTTTATTGAATTGGTTTTAATATCCAATGCAAAAAATGGATTTAGACCGTCGAAAGAGAATTTTCCGCCAAGCTCGAAATCAATTCCTCCAATTTCAACATCCTGTAAAGGCACAGTTAACAAATTGCTTTTTTCTGTAAATTTCAGATCCAGTTTTCCTTTAAAAGTTTTATTCTTCAGAAAACTTCCGCGACTGGTTTTAAAGGCCAGGTTATTTACCAAAACATCCAGGTCTGCAACAGCATTCCAACCACCGGGATTGTAATTTATTTTTCCTGAAAAATCTTTTACATTGAAGCTGAATAATTTCTGCCTGCTTTCATTTTCAACAATTAAATTAACCCTTTGTAATTCTACCTTATTGATCTTCTTTCTATCACTATCGCCTTTATCTTTTGATTTTGATTTCTTAAAAATATTGAGATTGTTATAGCCGGAACTGTCTGTAAATGAATAGATGGTTCCATCGGAAATTACAATTTTTCTAATAGTTGGATTTCCTGACAAAAGTGTAAAAGCATCGATGGATATAAAAACATCATCAGCTTTTAACAGATCATGATGATGTTGTTCCCATAAGCTATCGCGAAGTAAAACTTTCTTGAGTGAAACTGAAATAGCCGGAAAACCTCTTATAAGTGCGGGTTCCATACTTTGAATGGTTAACGTTCCATTCAGATTTTCATTTAACTGAGAGGTGATGTTTTGTAATAACTGATTTTTATTGTAATAAACATATGAGGTAATACCCAGCCAAATAACAAGTATGAGAGCGATAATAGCTCCGGCAATTTTAATAGCTGTCTTTATCCAGGGATGCATATTTATTCAGATAGTTTTATCAAAGGCATAATTTAACATTTTTGAATCCTAAATTGAACTACTTTAGAAGTCATTATTTTGTATTGCCATAGAAAAAATCATACCAGTAAATATATCTTTGCCCTAAATTGAACGGAGCTGGTTTTAAGAACCAATTAAATCCTGATTAAACAATAGAGTATTTTGAGAACGCTGCTATATGTATTTCTGTTAATTGCTGCCTGGTATTTCATAAGCCGTTGGGCAGAAGTGCGCCGATCTATTATTTGTCGCAGAAAAAATCTGGAGAAACAAGGTTACAGCTATCGCGAAGCAAAAAGAATGGCCAGAGAAGAATTTTTGAATAAATATTAAGATTTTAATTGGAATATCTTTTTGATATGCTTTATTTGTGTATCGGGACTTTCGCCTGAAAGAAATCATTTAATTTTTCGCCTTCTTTTTATGATCAGATTAGAATATTTTACTCAGGCAGATTTTCCCCAATTAATTAAATGGGTAGATAGTGAAGATTTATTGATTAACTGGGCAGGTTCTCAATTTAAATTTCCTTTAACAGAAGATAAATTACACCAATATTTACGGTTTACCAATGATTTTGAAGAATCCGTAACTTTAATTTATAAAGCAGTAGATGTTTTATCTGGTGAAGCTGTTGGCCATATATCATTAAGTGTAATTGACAGACCAAATCGTTCCGCCAGAATTACGCGAGTCCTTGTTGGTGATCCAAAAACCAGGGGAAAAGGTACAGGTTCTGCTATTATAAGGGCTATGCTCAAAATCGGTTTTGAAGATCTAAAACTTCACCGTATGAGCTTGGGAGTATATGATTTTAATATTCCCGGGATTAAATGTTACCAGAATTGTGGATTTAATATTGACGGAACTTTACGTGATATCAAAAAGAGAAACGATGTTTTTTGGAGCATAGTTGAAATGAGTATTCTCGAAGATGAATACACATTAAAGTATAAGCAGGAAGTTTCTTTGATTAATAATGAAGAAAAAATTTGAGGATTATTCTTTTATTCCTTAAGCAACTAATTGCTGTTTCACAACATTTACTAAAAAAGAAATGTCAAATGGTTTTTTAATAACCTCATCCGCACAAATTTCTTTCACTTCATCAATTTTAGAGTGAGTTGATAAAACAATAACCGGAATATGCCTGGTAGTTTCTGCCGCTTTAATCGCCCTGCAAAGTTCTGTTCCCTGATTAGTTGGTTTGATCACATCCAATAAAATAATGTCAGGATTATTCTCAGTGATTATATCAAAAATATTAATCTCGGTGGGGCACAGTATAGGGTGAAAGCCTTCCTCGATTAATATATGAGAAATAATGTTAAGTATATCTGTATCATTCTCAACAACAAGAATCTTTTTTTTCATGCAAGGTTATGGTATATAGAAATTAACTAGAGGAGGTAAAATTAATTAATATTATTAATAGTGGTCTGTGGTTTAAAATATATTTTCATTAATTCTGAAAATTAATATTTATAATGTTAATATAATTTAATTAGCTTAAAATTAGGTTGTTGTAAGTTTTTAATTCTTAAAAAGGAATCATTTTTACAATTTATAAATGTTTTAATATAAGTTAAAAAACTTTTCTGGCATTGTTTTTTCTAAGGTATGAGCAAATCACTATTAATTTTTTATAGTAATTAAACGAAACTAAAATGAAAAAGTTACTAATATTAGTTGGACTTGCAGCCGGAATTGCTGCGTGTAACAGCGATGCACATACCAATACGCAAGCATATCAGAATACGAAAGAATACAAAGACAGTTTAAAGCTTGATAGCTTTAACAGAGCTGAAGCTGTAAAAGTAGAAATTGATAAGCGTGAAGCAGAAAAAGCCAGTTTGGTTAGTGCTTCTTCCAGTAATGGAGTAGCAAATAACTCATCAACCAGAGTTATACATGAAACTAAATATGTTCAATCTCAACCTGCAGCAAAAAAAGGCTGGAGTTCTGCAGCTAAAGGTGCTGTGATAGGTGCCGGAGCTGGTGCCGTTACCGGAGTTCTTATTGATAAGAAGAATGGTCGTGGTGCTGTAATTGGTGGAGTAGTTGGAGCCGGTACAGGTTATGTAATTGGTAGAGCTAAAGATAAAAAAACAGGTAGAGCTCAGTAATTGAAATCTATACAAATTAAAGGAATCGCATTGCGATTCCTTTTTTTATGTTCAGAATTTTAAAATTCAGCATTTTTGGGTGTTCTTGGGAAAGGTATTACATCGCGGATATTGGTCATTCCTGTTACAAACAAAACCAGTCTTTCAAATCCTAATCCAAAGCCGGCATGCGGAGCAGAGCCAAACCTTCTGGTATCCAGATACCATGACATTTCCGCTGTAGGAATATCCATTTCATTCATTCTTTGTTCCAGAACCGCTAATCTTTCTTCACGTTGAGATCCGCCAACTATTTCACCTATTCCCGGAAACAAAATATCCATTGCCCGTACGGTATCTCGACCGTTTTCGTCAGTTTCATTCTGGCGCATATAAAACGCCTTAATATCTTTTGGATAATTTGTTAGGATAACCGGCTTTTTAAAATGCTTTTCAACCAGATAACGTTCATGTTCAGACTGCAAATCGGCACCCCATTCATCAATTAAATATTTGAATTGCTTTTTCTGGTTCGGCTTAGAACTTTTTAAAATATGTATAGCTTCAGTGTAAGTCAGACGCTCAAAATTGTTATCCAGACAAAAATTTAATTTAGAGATCAAGTCCAGCTCAGATCGATCTGACTGTGGTTTTGATTTTTCTTCCTCAAGTAATCTGTTCTTTAAAAATTCTAATTCATCAGAACAGTTTTCTAAAGCATAATTGATTACATACTTTAAAAGTTCTTCTGCCAGATCCATATTGTCATCCAAGTCAAAGAAAGCCATTTCAGGTTCTATCATCCAAAACTCAGCAAGATGGCGAGTAGTATTTGAATTTTCTGCCCTAAATGTAGGACCGAATGTATACACGTTTCCAAAAGCCATTGCCGCTAACTCGCCTTCAAGCTGTCCCGAAACGGTCAAATTAGTTGCCTTGCCAAAAAAATCTTCTTTGTAGTTAATAGAACCATCTTCATTTCTTGGAATGTTATCAGGGTCAAAAGTCGAAACGCGAAACATTTCACCTGCACCTTCGGCATCAGAAGCGGTAATTATTGGCGTATGCATATAAACAAAGCCTTTTTCATTAAAGAAATTATGAACAGCAAATGATAAAGCATGTCTTACCTTAAAAACCGCATTAAAAGTATTGGTACGAAATCTTAAATGCGCAATCTCTCTTAAAAACTCTAAACTGTGTTTTTTAGGCTGTAGCGGGAATTTTTCCGCATCACTGTCTCCTATAATCTCCACATTGTTGGCTTTAATTTCTACCCGCTGACCTTTTCCTAAAGATTCAACCAGATTGCCGCTTACAGAAATAGCAGCACCGGTAGTAATTCTTTTCAATAAAGCCTCATCCGTATTTGCAAAATCTATTACAGCCTGTATATTATGTATTGTAGAACCATCGTTTATTGCTATAAACTGGTTGTTTCTGAATGTTTTAACCCAACCCATTACAGTTACCTGCTGATTGAATTCTGTTGTGTTTAATAATTGCTTTATGGGGGTACGCTTGGACATAATTGAAAAATTGAATCGCAAAAATACAAATCCGTATGTTATTTGTTATCTTTTTGTCAATTCATATACTTTATCTCAAACTGTTTAAAATAAAATCTATCGTATGTACGTCTTATAGTGTTTTGCAAATAATAAGGTATTCTAGCAAACATCTATTTAGCGTCTTTTATCGTAATATCATTAGACATAATTATTAATTATTCAGAATTAAAATTAGATTGCATTTTTAAATCTTAGATATGACAGCTTTTATAAATAAAATTAAAGCCAGAAACTTACTCGCGATTTTTGGTTTCCTGGTGATTTTTACGGCATGTAAGAAAGATCCCAAAGTAGTTATTCCGGTTCCTGTTCCGGTTCCTCCGGTAGCAGTTGCTACACGTGAAGAATTAACGAAAGACTCTATTTTCCTTTATGCAAAGGATACCTATTTCTGGAACGATGTTTTGCCAACCGGAGCAGTTTTTAATGCCCGTAGTTATGCCAATTTTGAAGCAGAATTAGCAAAAATTAAAACTTATAAAATTAATCCTGCTACCGGAAAAGCAATTGATAAGTATTCTTTTCTGGATGATGGAGGTTTATCTGATCAATTGAACGGAGTAAGTGGGGATTACGGTTTTTCTGCTAATTTTAATAACGGCGACAAAAGTGATCTTCGAATCAGATATGTATATCCAAATTCTCCTGCTGCAACCGCAGGAGTTAAAAGAGGCCAGCAAGTTGTAAAATTAAATGGAAGCACAACCGTAAATGGAAATACCCAGGCAAATGTTGACTTTTTAAATACTTCCATTTTTGGTAGTAATTTGAACATTACAATGACCCTGAAAAATCTGGACGGAACAACCATTGATGTTAATTTTAACCGTGGAACCTATAGTTTAAATCCTATTTTATTTACCAAAGTATTTACAGTTGGTTCAAAGAAAGTGGGTTATATGGTTTTCAATAGTTTCACCACAAATTCTTCGGCTAATTTAGATCAGGTGTTTGCAGATTTTTCTTCTGAAGGAATTTCTGAAGTTATTGTAGACTTACGTTATAATGGTGGTGGTTCTGTATCTACTGCCGATGTTTTAACTAATTTAATTGCTCCAACGGGTTCGACGGGTAATTTAATGTATACAACTTACTGGACTAAAACCATGCAGGACGGTCAGGCAACAATATTGAAAAATCAAAAATTTTATGCTAATGGAAATGATGGCGTAAGAAGATTATATTCTTACTTTGATTATAATTACAGTCCTACGGAGGCTGCCGGAAACGTAGAAAGATTCCAGAAACGTGGTTCAGCAAATATTACACGTGCTTATTTTATCGTAACCGGATCAACAGCTTCTGCCAGTGAACTGGTTATAAATAATCTTCGTCCAGTAATGGATGTCAAATTAATTGGTAAAAAGACTTACGGAAAACCAGTTGGTTTCTTTGCCCTTCATATTGATAAATTGGATATGTATATCCCTCAGTTTCAAACCAAAAATTCTCAAAATTTTGGAGATTATTTTGATGGAATGGCAGTTGACCGTGATGACTTTGATGATATTGGTAAAGACTTTGGTGATCCATCAGAAAGGTTATTAGCCAATGCACTTTCTTATTCAGCAACAGGAAGTTTCCTTGCTACAAGCGGAGGCGGAAATAAAATAAGTTCAAGTTCATTTTCTCAGGCAGAAGTTCAACGAATTAATGATCAGCTAAACCGACATGAATTTAAAGGAATGGTAGAAACCAAATTACGTTTGAAAAAGTAAATTTGTAAAGCAAAAAAAAATCCTGTGCTCAAACGTACAGGATTTTTTTTTGACTAATTTTTTTCCATGATCATTTTATCTTTCAGCGTTCGCTGAAAATCAGGAGCTAAATTTTTATTGATCTTCCTAAGTTGCTTGTTCAGTTTGATAACACTATTAAGAATAGCATTGCTTGCACTGTAAAAGAAATTAGGGTTGATATTTTTGAATTCGTCTGTTGGCTTATGATAATCTTTATGATCTTCTACACCAAAATAAACAAAGGGAATATTGTTCTGCGCAAATGCTCCCTGATCACTTTGCATTGTCCAGTCGTCCTTTCCTAATTTCGGATCATCGTGACCAAAAAGGATTTTAATGCCTGTGTCTTTATCCGCATCTTTTAAAATATTTTTGATCTCCGGATTTTTAAAAGCTCCCGCGGCATACAATTCACCTTTATCATTATGCGAAATCATATCCATATTTATGATCATTTTTATACGATCGCCTTCCAGTACCGGATTTTTGATATATGAATAAGATCCTTGCAAACCCATTTCTTCGGCATCAAAAGCAATAAATAATAAAGTGTTTTTAGGTTTGTGATGTTTAAAATACTCAGCCATTGCTAAAAGTCCTGCAACTCCCGAAGCGTTATCGTCCGCACCGTTATTGATCTCTGAATTGGTAATTCCAATATGATCATAATGAGCGGAGATCAAAATCACATTTTTACTTCTGCCTTTAATATATCCGATCAAATTGGTACCCTTTAATTCCTCGCCTTTGCGGTTGTTAAATGTAAATGGATGTTTAAAACTATCCTGGTAAAAGCTTAAGCCAATTTTTTTAAAACGGTTGACAATATAATCTGCAGCCATTTTATTCCCCGCGGTGCCTGTTTTGCGGCCTTCAAATTTATCTGATGAAAGTGTTTCCACGTCACTCAATAATTGTGTGCGGTCTATCCTCTGCGCCGAAGCATATAAAGAAGTGCTTAATAGAAATAGTATTAGTAGTTTTTTCATTATTTGTGAAATTCTGAGATAAGAAATTAGTGGTTTAGAATTGTTGTATTATAAATGGCGGATTAATGTTTATATGATTGCAAAGGTTATTCCAAATATCAGGCAACCTCTCGTAAATCTACGGCGACAACCCTGGAAACCCCTTGTTCTACCATAGTAACACCGTAAATAATATCTGTACTGGCAATAGTACGCTTATTATGAGATACAACAATAAATTGCGAGCGGTCAGAAAATTTGCGAATGATATTATTGAATTTGTCAATATTGGTATCGTCGAGAGGTGCATCTACCTCATCAAAAATACAAAACGGGGCAGGTTTTAACAGATAGAGAGAAAAAAGCAGGGCAGTAGCTGTCAAAGTTTTTTCGCCCCCTGATAATTGATTGATAGATAAAGGTCGCTTGCCTTTTGGTCTTGCCAGTATTTCTATTTC
>JBBRCI010000037.1:0-27051 GCA_038204935.1 Sphingobacteriales bacterium
TCTGGAAAGATCTTGGAATTGAAAATAGCGGAGAGTTGTATTACGCTTGCAATGAAAATCGTTTAATTGAAGCAAAAGGTTTTGGTCTTAAAACTCAGGAAGAGATTAAACGCATTATTGAATTTAAAATGGCCAGTAGCGGCCGTTTTTTATATGCCCGGGTTGAGAAATTTGCGAACAGCTTATTAGTTCAGCTTCAGGAAATATTAAAATAAGAGCAAATAAGTTTTACAGGCCCTTATCGCCGCAAGTGCGAAATTATTGACGGCCTGGATATTTTATGTGCTTTAGAATTTTCTGAATCCATTGTAAAATCGGTTGAAAAAACTTTATTAAAAGTAAACTCAATAGATGAAAATTCCATCCAAGCTGAAAATGAAGAAGGCTTTAAAGTTTACATCCGGTTTTGCAAAGCTGAAGAATTCGGTTCTGAACTATTTAAACGAACCGGAAGTATTGAGCATGTTGAAAAGGTTTTAGAATTGATAATCGGCAAATCAATTTCCGGAAAAACCGAAAATGAAATTTATAATCTGGCCGGACTGCAGTTTATTGAGCCTGAAATGCGGGAAGGAGGGAACGAAATTGAACTGGCCAAAAACAATAAAATTCCCCAATTAGTTAGGTTTGAAGATTTAAAAGGAACTTTACATAATCACAGTACCTGGAGCGATGGCGTGCATACGCTGGAAGAGATGGCTACATTTTGCAAAGATGATTTAAAGCTTGAATATCTGGGAATTTGCGATCATTCTAAATCTGCTTTTTATGCCAAGGGCTTAAATGAAATTCGCGTAGCGGCTCAACACCGGGAAATTGATGAACTGAATATAAAGCTTGCTCCCTTTAAGATTTTTAAGGGAATTGAATCTGATATTTTATATGACGGTTCATTGGATTACGATGAAGGCATATTAAAATCTTTTGATTTTGTAGTTGCTTCGGTTCATTCAGTATTAAAAATGTCGGAAGAAAAAGCGACTGAACGGTTGCTCAGAGCAATTGAAAACCCATACACTCGTATTTTGGGCCATCCAACCGGGCGTATGTTGTTAACCAGAAGCGGTTACCCGATAGATCATAAAAAAGTGATTGATGCCTGCGCAGCAAATAATGTGGTAATTGAGATTAATGCAAATCCTTTGCGGCTAGATCTGGACTGGAGATGGCATCAATACGCAATCAGTAAAGGTGTTATGTTATCGGTAAATCCGGATGCTCATCGCCAGGAAGGATTGCTGGATATGCATTATGGAATTAATGTAGCCCGCAAAGGCGGAGTAGCGGCAGAAAATTGTTTAAACTGTATGAGCCTGGAACAGATCACAGATTTTTTTAACAAGAAAAAATAACAATATCTATATCCAAAATAAATGAAGATTCTAATTATCCGGTTTAGTTCTATTGGCGATATTGTGCTTACCACGCCGGTTATCAGATGTTTAAAGCAGCAGGTTGAGAATGTTGAAGTTCATTATTTAACAAAGAAAGCTTTTAAAACTGTTCTGGATCAGAATCCTTATATCGATAAATTGCATTTGCTGGAGAGTTCATTATCGGCTACAATAAAGCAGCTAGAGAAAGAAAAATTCGATTACATAATAGATCTGCATCATAATTTACGTACCCGGATCATTAAATTCCGCCTGGGCGTTGAATCCCGATCATTCGATAAATTAAATATTGAGAAGTGGATGATGGTAAATTTGCATCTCAATAAATTACCAAAAATCCATATTGTTGACAGGTATTTAAAAACCATAGAATTTCTGGGTGTTAAAAATGATGGACTTGGACTAGATTATTTCCTGGCTAATGAATATAATTTAAAGGAATTACTTCCTGCCACCCACCAAAAATTTATTGGATTAGTAATTGGCGCTCAGCATGCTACCAAAAGGCTTCCGCAACCTAAATTGATAGAACTTTGCAAAAAAATTAATCAACCTATTGTTTTGCTCGGTGGGACTGATGACTTTTTACGTGCGGAAGAAATTTGCAGACTTTCTGGAAATCATGTTTACAATGCCTGCGGAAAATTAACGCTTGATCAATCTGCTTTTCTGGTTAAAAAATCCGAAAAAATTATTACGCATGATACGGGTTTAATGCATATTGCCGCTGCATTTAATAAACCTATCATTTCCATATGGGGAAATACAATTCCGGAATTTGGAATGTTTCCTTATCGCGTTAGCCAATCAGAAATAATTGAAGTTAAGGGCCTGCCCTGTCGGCCTTGCTCCAAAATTGGTTTTGATAAGTGCCCACGCGGGCATTTTAAATGCATGAACAATATCGACCTGAATTTGGTTGAATCATTGACCAATAATTCAACAACATGAAAAAACTTCTTTTGGTACGTCATGCAAAATCAGACTGGAGCACTCCCGGACAAAAAGATTTCGATCGTCCGTTAAATAATCGTGGCAACAAAAATGCTCCGGAAATGGCTAAACGTTTGGTAAAAAAAGGAATAATTCCTCAACAAATAGTGAGCAGTCCGGCGAAGCGGGCATTAACAACTGCCGGTTATTTTGCGGAAGCGTTCAACTTTAAAAAATCGGATATTCAGCAAGAAAAAGCAATTTACGAAGCCAATACAACAGCGCTTTTGCAAGTAATAAACAAGCTGGATAATGATTATGATTTCATTGCTTTATTTGGCCATAATCCAGGTTTTACAGATTTGGCCAATTTTTTAAGCCATGCGGATATTTATAATATCCCGACCTGTGGAATGGTTCTGATTGAATTTCCTTTTGACCAATGGGAAATGATCAGTTCGGGTACCGGAGAAAAATTGTTTTTTGACTTCCCAAAAAACGAAGAAGATTAAATTGACTCTTTAAGCGAGTTTATAAACTTTTCCCGGCAAGGCAATTACAATTCCCTGCATTTCTAATCCTAAAATGCTTACCGCCAGTTTGCTTTGCTGCATATTGGTTTTTAAGGCCAGTTCATCCACTTCTATCAGAGAATTTGATTTTAAAACATCTACAATTTTTTGCTCGGCTGCAGTTAGATTTAACATCATGCTTATCTGAGGTGCTGCTTTTTTGGCATTTATCTCATTCCAGCCCATTAAATATTCCAGATCTTTTACTCCGGAAATTAAGTTAGCACGATTTGTTTTTATCAAATAATTACAACCTGAACTAAATTCTGCATCAATCCTTCCGGGAAATGCAAAAACATCCCGATTATAGGAATTGGCAATTTCGGCCGTAATTAATGCACCTCCTTTAATATTCGCTTCTACCACAATAGTTGCATCAGAAATTCCCGCAATAATGCGGTTTCGTTTCGGAAAATTTTCCCTGTCGGGATTGGTATTTGAAATAAATTCTGTCAGCAAACCACCGCATTCCAACATTTTTCCGGCAAGACTTCGGTTTTGAGCCGGGTAAATCCGGTCCAAGCCGTGGCCTAACACACCAACTGTTTTCATGTTATTTTTTAAACATTCTTTATGAGCCAAACTATCTATTCCATAAGCCAGTCCACTAATTATTAGCGGATTATGAACCTGCAGTTCTGAAATAAGTTTCTGACAAAGCTCTTTCCCATATTCGGTAGCGTTTCTGGTGCCCACCACACTTATTATTTTGGAAGCATTAAGATCTGCATCACCCTTAAAATATAAAAGCACCGGTGCATCAGCACAGTTTTTTAATCGTGATGGATATTCCTTATCCGTAAAGAAAAGAGGCTTGATATTATATTTTTCTATGAATTTTATCTCTTCTTCAGCACGATCAAAAACCGATTGATCAGAAATAGATTTGGCTGTTTTAGGTCCGATACCGGGAATGGAGTTGAGAATATAAGCTTTGGTTTTGAAAATTTCTTCTGCAGAACCGCAATAACTCATCAAATTTCGGGCAAGCATATTGCCTACGCCCAGCACGCGGGTTAACGCTATTTGATGAAGTAAAGACAAAAGCTATTGTGCTGAAAAGTAGATAACATATTTGGTATCAAAAAATTCTTCAGTAAAATAAGCATTTATCGGAAATTGTTGAACATTTTTTAAACCCGATTCTTTAATTTCCTGACCGAGATCGCCACCTTTTAAATATAAAACCCCGTTTTTAAGCGTGTTTTTGGAATCTTTATTGAATTTATTTTTTATCCAGGGATAGAAATCTTTTAGTTGAGTAACGGCTCTGGATACCACAAAATCAAACTTTTCATCTATTTGTTCTGCCCGGGCATGAGTGGCTTTTAAATTTTTTAACCCGATAGCATCAGCTACACCTTTAACCACTTTGATTTTTTTTCCGATAGAATCAACCAAATGAAACTGCGTTTCCGGAAATAAAATGGCTAAAGGAATACCCGGAAAACCGCCGCCTGTGCCCACGTCCAATACATTTTCTGAAGGCAGAAAGCTGATTACTTTGGCAATTGCCAGAGAATGTAAAATATGATGCAGGTATAGTTTATCAATATCCTTACGGGAGATCACATTAATTTGTGAATTCCAGTGCTGGTAGAGTTCTTCTAATTTAGAAAACTGCTCTTTTTGTTCAGGACTTAAATTTGGAAAGTGTTGAAAGATCAGATCAGAAGTCACTTCGTAAATTTTTCTTATTGCGGTTCATTACGTTTGAAAGCAAATCACGGGCACGGAAAAGCTGCGCTTTAACAGTTCCCAATGGCAAATCAAGTTGTTGCGCAATTTCTTCGTAGGATAATTCATCAAAATAACGCAGCTGTATTAGTATGCGGTAACGATTAGGAAGTTTATCAACTATGTCTTTCAGTTGCTCGCTCTGCTGTTTCTTTATAGAAGTTTCTTCCGGATTTAACGTATCAGATTTGATCTGCAGCGGACGGTCATCACCATCTTCATCAACCATACTATCAATAGACATGGTGTGAAGTTTCTTTTTCCTGATAAAATCGATACAATTATTGGTGGCAATTCTGAAAAGCCATGTGCTGAACGCAAAATCAGGCTTGTACTTCTCAAGGTTTTCAAATGCTTTTGCAAATGTTTCTACCGTAAGATCCATGGCATCATCTTTATTGTTCACCATTTTAAGGGCCATAAAATGAATTGAATCTTTGTAACGCTGCATTAAATCTGCATACGCTTTTTGATTTCCAGTTTTTGCCTTTTCTACCAGGTAAAAATCATTCTTGGCATTATCTGAAAAATTCGGATTTACTTCCATTCTACTTTTTTCTTGAACAATGTAATAATGCTGAGCGATAGCATATAAAAGTAGTAAATGAAATCGAAAACAGGAAGCCACCAGACAAGATCAGCGTAATTTAGTCTTTTTAATGTTGGAGCGTATATAAATAATTGAGCAGCAAGCCTTAACAAATAAAGACTAAGCAGAAACCACCACTGTGCCTGCAAGCCGATTAAAATAAATAGAGTTATATAGAACAAAATTGCAGTTCCGGCCTGCATTGTCAGCATGCGTTTATGCTGTTTTTTATAAACTTTGCCGGCGCCCTGATGCCTGATTTTTTGTTTTAAATAAGCGCCCAAAGTTGTTTTCGGATCGGTCCAAACCTGGGCATCCGAATTTATTTCTATGGCTGTATTAGTTGCCGTAGCATTTTGGTTTACAAACAGGTCATCATCCCCGGAAGGGATATGCATATGTGAAGCAAAACCTTTTCCTTTAAAAAACAGCGCTTTTTTATACGCCATATTTCTTCCCACCCCCATATAAGGTCTTCCCGCCAGGGCGAAAGAAAGGTAATTTAACGCGGTGAAAAACGTTTCGAAACGGATCAGTTTATTCACAAATCCGGCTAATTTTTCATAAGGCGAATAACCTAAAACGATATCAGTTTTACTGGAGAAATTGCTCTGCATGTGCTTGATCCAGTTTTTTGATATCGGCCGACAATCTGCGTCAGTAAAGATTAGAATCTCGTTTTTTGCGGCTTTTATACCTAATGTAACAGCAAACTTTTTTCCATGTTTAAACCGATCGTGCTCGTTAATAGTTACTACATGTAAGTTGGGATATTTTTCAGAGTATCGTCGCAAAACCAAATCAGAATCATCTATTGAGCAATCATTTACCAGCACAACTTCAAAATTTTTGTAATCCTGCTCTAAAATATGAACGAGATTCTTTTCCAAATTCCTCTCTTCATTTCTGGCACATATTATAACAGAAACCGGATTTTCAGTTTTTCTAACCGGTCTGTTTTTAAATACTTTTAAATTTTGATGAACAATTACTGTATAATAAAGCTGTATTAGAAAACTTAGCTGAAACAGAATAAATATAAAGAGGAAAAAATAATTCACGCCGGAGTATATACGATTAAATAAAGCGCAAATTTCTAATTTTTATATAAAAAAATGTCATTGTTGATAAATTAAAGATTTTGATGAATGCATTTTACAATTGGCCACTAGTTTAACAGCCTTAAATTTTCCTATTTTTGCGGCGGTTCCACAGAAGGATAACGAATGAAATTTAAATTAGAAGCAACAGATAAATTTTCCAGAGCACGTGCGGGAGAAATAACTACAGATCACGGAACTATTCAAACACCCATATTTATGCCTGTTGGAACTGCAGGGACGGTTAAAGCGGTTCATCAGCGGGAGCTGAAGGACGATATTAAAGCACAAATTATTCTTGGAAATACATATCATTTATACTTAAGACCTGGTCTGGATACACTTGAACTTGCCGGCGGATTGCACAAATTTAATGGCTGGGACATGCCGATTTTGACAGATAGCGGTGGTTACCAGGTTTATTCATTATCTGAAGTCAGAAAAATCAAAGAAGAAGGAGTTACATTTCGCTCTCATATTGATGGTTCAAAACATTTGTTTACACCAGAAAATGTGATGGATACTCAGCGTATCATCGGTGCGGATATTATTATGGCTTTTGATGAGTGCACTCCTTATCCATGTGATTATGGATACGCCCGCCGTTCTATTGAAATGACACATCGCTGGCTAAAACGCTGCTGCGATCGTTTTGACAATACCGAAGGTAAATACGGATATTCTCAAACATTATTCCCTATTGTACAGGGATCTGTATATAAAGATCTTCGTAAAAGATCTGCAGAAGTTATTGCTTCTTTTGAAAGAGAAGGAAACGCAATTGGCGGATTATCTGTGGGCGAACCAGCCGAAGAAATGTATGCCATGACCGATTTGGTTTGTGAAATTTTGCCCGTAGAAAAACCGCGTTATTTAATGGGCGTAGGTACACCGATTAATATTCTGGAAAATATTGCATTGGGAATTGATATGTTCGATTGTGTTATGCCAACCAGAAACGCAAGGAATGGAATGCTTTTTACTAAAAACGGCTTTATTAATATTCGCAATGAAAAGTGGAAAAATGATTTTTCAGCGTTAGAAGAGGACAGTGAACTTTTCGCAGATAAAAATTATTCTAAAGCTTATCTTCGTCATTTGGTGCATTCTAAAGAAATACTTGGATCGCAGATTGCTACTTTGCACAACCTCCATTTTTATTTATGGTTGGTAAAAGAAGCTCGTGAAAAGATCATTTCCGGTGATTTTTACGACTGGAAAAATAAAATGGTAAAGCAATTATCACAACGACTTTAGAAGAATGATCAAGATCATCGATTGGTATATTATAAAGAAATATCTGGGAACGTTTATTTTTACTCTCGGCATTTTCACCATTATAATTGTAGTTTTTGATGTATCAGAAAAACTGGATGATTTCTTAAGGCACGAGGCGCCATTACATAAAATTATATTTCAATACTACGCCGGGTTCATTCCATTTTACCTTAATTTTTTATCACCACTTATCAACTTTATAGCGGTAATACTTTTCACTGCTAAAATGGCCGATCAGACAGAAATTGTTCCTATTTTAAGTGGTGGAGTAAGTTTTAAACGATTCTTGTTCCCTTATTTAATCGCTTCATCCGTTGTTTTTCTGGTTACCCTGATCTTTAATCTTTTCATCATACCCGAAACAAACCGACTGAAAGTTAATTTTGAAAATGTATATATCAATCCAAAAGCTGACAATTCAAAGATGTTTACACACATGCAGATTGACAGTAACAGCTATGTTTATATAGAGAATTTCGACAACTCACTTAAAATTGGCTATAAATTTCGTCTGGATAAATTCAGCGGAGACAAGCTAAAAGAAAAGCTGGTAGCTGATAGAATTGCCTGGGATTCTGTAAAGAGAAAGTGGAAAATTGACAATTATTCTATCCGAACTATTGATGGTTTAAAGGAAAATATGACCTACGGAAACAGCAAAGATACAACGCTGGATATACGTCCGAAAGACTTTGAAATTTATGATAACATTTACGAAGCGATGAATATGCGTGAATTAAATGATCGGATCGAAAAGGAGGAAACCCGTGGAACAGGCATTATTGTGAATCTGAAATTGGAGAAATACAAGCGATTTGTCTATCCTCTTTCAGCTTTTGTATTAACTCTGATGGGAGTTTCTTTAGCATCCCGCAAGGTAAGAGGAGGCATTGGATTGCCTCTTGGAATAGGAATATTTCTAAGTTTCGCTTACATTCTCTTTATACAATTCTCTACCATGTTTGCACTAAAAGGCGGATTGCCTCCTATAATTGCAGTAATAATTCCCAATTTAATATTTGGGATGGTTGGAATATATCTCTTAATTAAAGCTCCAAAATAAAAATTAAATGCCTCATAAAATCTCCGGAAACCCGGCCATTAACAGAAACCTGGTCATATTACATTGTACAGTTTTGGTTTGGGGATTTACCGGAATATTGGGTGCATTAATTTCTATCTCCGCAACAAGTTTGGTTTGGTACCGGGTTTTGATCGCTTTTGTCACCTTATTTTTATACTTTAAATTGAGCAAAACAAGCTTCAAAGTTAGCCGAGAAACCTTTATAAAATTATTTTTAACCGGCGGAATTGTAGGTGCCCACTGGATATTATTCTTCCAGTCTATCAAGTCTTCAACAGTTTCTGTGGCCCTGGTTTGCCTTTCTTCCCTCACACTTTTTACCGCCATTTTAGAACCTATTTTAAAGAAGCAAAAAATCTCAAAATTAGAGATTGCCACAGGACTGCTTATAATAGGCGGCATTTACATGATCTTTAAATTTGAATCACAATACACATCCGGTATTATTTATGGTCTTATAAGCGCTCTATGTGCTAGTCTTTTTTCAATTATTAATTCAAAACAGATAAAAAACCGGGCCGCACCAGTAATTAGCTTTTATGAATTGATAGGAGCATGGGTATGGATTTCGATATTTATTCTCTTTACGGGGGGCTTTAAAAGCGAGATGAAATTGAATTATCCAGACTTAGGATATCTTCTGATTCTGGGAACAATTTGTACCTCTATTGCATACGTTGCAGGTGTAGAAGTGATGAAAGAATTATCGGCATTCAGGGTAGCTTTAATCACCAACCTGGAACCGGTTTACGGAATTATGTTAGCCTTCCTTTTCTTTGGGAAAAAAGAACAAATGACCGGCGGTTTTTATGTCGGGGCTTTGATTATAATGACTGCTATTTTCCTTTATCCTTTTATCAAAAACAAGATACAAAAGAAGCGATTAGCTAAGCACTCTCCAGTAGTTTAAAATGCCCTTTTTACACTAAGCCTCTTTGAAAACCTTGCAGTTAATTCTAAATAAATTCCAAACTCAATTTTCCAAAATTCAGACGGACATGGTTTATCCGTTAAAATTTCCCTCGAAATCCTTTGGTCAAAAAAATCCTGAAATTAGAAATCTATAAAATTCAGACTACCCTATTTGAATTTTAGAAGAGCAGCAGTAACTAGCTTTTTAAAAATGTAGCAGAAGATTTAATTGTCGTTAGGATTTAAAAAACAGCTGAGTGACCGAAAGTAATATACCCTCAAAATTTGTTGTGATTACCTTTTGTAATTAGCAGATATCCTAAGGCACGATGATTAAAATATAGCTGGGAGAAATTTTAAACTAATAATCAAAACCACATATTGCGATCCTAAGAAAAATTGAAATAAATTCAGTTACTTAGTGTAGAATTATAAGGGAAACGGGAGATATCAAAAACCTGATTAAAAATTCCCTAAACTTCAAAAAATCTTAAAATAAAATTGATTAAATACCAAAATGAAGGAAAAATATAATTTATATTTTCATATGATAATCAGATACTTAGATGCTTTTAAAAAAAGTTCAAGTTCACATAAATTCAGTTGCAACAAAACTATAAAACTAATTTTATTAGCATCGTGCTTCTATGAATTATATTAACACATACAAATCACTGTCTATCAGAGTATTTACAATCATTATCTTAAGCATACATTCATCAACTGCGTTTTGCCAGTTATTTGACAGTGAACAAAACCCTCCAAGTGTAAAGTGGGAGCAAATAAACACTATTCACTTCCAAATCATCTACCCTACTACTTTGAAACATGAGGCTCAAAGAATGGCCAATACTTTAGAAGATATCATTCTAAAAGTGGGTGCTGGCCTTGAAGTAAATCCCCGCAAAATTTCTATCATTTTACAAAATCAGGGTACAGAATCTAATGGGTTTGTACAGCTTGCACCCCGCCGTTCTGAGTTCTTTACTCCTCCCCCACAATCATTCGATTATCAGGATTGGCTAAACAGTTTGGCAGTCCATGAGATGAGACATGTGGTACAGTTTGATAAATTGACCGGAAAGCTAAAAGCTCCATTTTTTGAAGAATTAGCATTGGCGGTTTTCGGAATAACTTTACCCCCCTGGTTTTATGAAGGTGATGCTGTTGGTATCGAAACTGCTCTTACAAATGCAGGCAGAGGCAGGCTACCGGAATGGGAATTGATTTTCAGAACAAATACACTAAGTGGTAAAAAATATTCCTACAGCAAAGATTATTTAGGCTCTGTTAAAGATCGTACACCAGGTTATTATCAGCTTGGCTATTTTATGACAACCAAGCTTAAACGCGATGAAGGAAGAATGGCAATGGACAGCATTTTCAATCATCTAAAAAGCAACCCATTCAGACCATATAATTTAAGCAGATCCGTTAAAAAAATCAGCGGAATGAACACGCGAATTCTTCATGATTCCACCGTAAATGAGCTCGAAAAATTATGGAAAAAGCACGCTTCCGAAATCGGTTCTGTTCAGTATAATTCCTTAAATAAAAAAGTAAAAAATATCCCGACCGATTACCTTTTACCACAGGTTTTACCGGACGGTAAAATTCTGGTTTTAAAGCAAAGCTATTCTAAGTCTCATGCCCTTCTAAGCATTGATTCTACAGGCAAGGAAAAGTCACTAATTAAGATCGGTTTTCAGGAGCAGCCTAATTTTAATTATGCGAACGGAAAAATTGTATGGGATGAATTTAGATACGATAAGCGTTTTCAAAAACGGTCCTTTAGTGTGATCAATATTTATGACCTCAGAAAAAAATCAGTAAAACAACTCACTCATAAATCCAGATTATTTTCACCGGCTTTATCTCCCGATGCCGGTTTTATCATCGCTGTAAAATTATCTGAAAATAATCAGATGAATCTGGTAGAACTCAATCCGGAAACTGGAGAAATTAGTGAGGAATATCCAAACTCCGATTTCAATATTATTCAAAATCCTTCAGTAAATCTGAATGCTCAGAAAATAATCTATAATAGCGTAACTAAAAACGGGAACACCTTAATCGAGTTAGATCGAAGTACCGGAACTTCGCAACAACTTATTCCTTACCAGCAACAATTAATCTCCAATGCAAAATATGCCGGAGACGATATAATTTTCAGAGCGCATTACAATGGAATCGATAATATTTACAGACTTAAAACTTCGACAAAAGAAATCACCCAAATAACCAATGCACAATTCGGCGCTTACAACCCCACTTACGATAAGCCACGCGACCAGCTTTTTTTTAACAACTATCAGTTTCTAGGTCATGATGCCAGTTCAGTAATACTTAGCAAACAAAAGGAGAAATCAATAGAAAATATAGAAAACACTTTTATTGATTATGCAAAACCTTTATCCCGCCAGGAAAATACCGGAAATGTTTTTGACAGCATTCCCACTAAGCAATATGAAAGCAAACCTTATCGCGAGATTAACAACCTGTTTTATTTTCACAGTCTGGAACCTATTGCAGATGGAGCCAATTTTTACGACGATAATATTGGTTTGAAATTGATTTCTAATAACAAACTTAACACGATGGATTTTTATGCCGGATATCAGTACGACAATAATTTGAAGAAAAGTGAATACCTAACCGGATTTACATACAAGAAGTTTTATCCTATTTTGGATATTAGATATATTAACCGGGCAAGACTGGCCTATTCCAGAAGACTGAGTGGTCAGGATACCGTTTTAGTACCCGTTAACTGGCGGGAAAATTTTACAGAGATGGAAGTAAGCGTGCCCTTTCTTTTTAACCGATTAAATGATACGTATAGCATGGGTTTTAAAACATCCAGCAGTTATACCTATCGGTATAATATTTTAAACAGATCATCTTCATTCAGGTCTGAGCTATTGTTTCCGATGAAATACCAGATCTATTTGAATCACAATGTTCGCAGAAGTGCACGTGATCTGGCTCCGCAATGGGGACAAAACTTAACTTTCAGCTATCAGCATTTTCCGTTTACCAATATTAACGGAGATCTGTTTAGTTTCAGAAGTTTGTTTTACCTCCCGGGATTTTTCACAAATCATTCCATACAGGCCAGATTTAATTATCAGCTTGGCAGTGGAGTTTATGATCTTACTACAGATATTCCCCGTGTAACCGGATATTCACATTTGAGCCCCAACAAATATATCACTAACACCTTATTGCTTAATTACCGCTTCCCAATTGCTTATCCGGATTGGGAACTTGGGCCATTGGCATATATTAAACGTATTAGAGGGGGCTTTTTTACCGATTTTGAGAACTTCGCTAAAAGAGAAACTGTGGAGCCCAGAACCTTTGGAGCCGAATTATATGCTGACATGAATTTGCTTAGGTTTTATCTGCCAAACTTCTCCCTTGGCGGGAAAATTATATTTGTTAATGAAAAACCTTCTAAAAATCCGATATTCGAAATGAGCTTTACCTATAGCTATTAAATTTCTATGAAACCAAAAACTATTTTTATCATTATCCTTTCCGTTTTGTTAACCATTATTCTGATGAAAAATACCCATGAAATCCGATTTTGGTTTTTCGGCGACGTGAATGTAATGCTACTGGCTATCCTCGGAATATTTTTCGCTGTAGGTTTGTTTTTTGGTTATTTAATGGGGAGACCATCCAAAAAAGAAATTCCAATGGAAGTTTTTTCAGAAGAAAGCGAATCTTTTAATGATCACGACAGAAGAGAACCTGAACAGGGCAATAAAAAATATTTAAGCGATGAAGACCGGGATTACATCAACTAAAATGAAATTGAGCAAATATTTTTTTCTGTTCATCCTGTTTCTTGTAACACAGAATTGCCTTGCACAGGATACAATTGTCCCGATTGATTATTCATTGGAAAACACTTCAGATTTCAGGCAATATGAAAGTGATGTAATAAAAGGAATTAACTGGCTTGCAGAACATCCCCGAAATTATCAGCCGGCAGAGCGTAAAAAAACTGAAGATTTTTTAGTTAAATGGATCTACGGCTGCCCATACGTGCAGGTTGTTATTGAACCTTACATCATGAAACTCTCTAGCAGAAACGCAGATTTGTTGCTAAGTTTTATGTTTGGATATACCTTATATCAGTTGGAGCATCTCGGCGATAAAAACCTGATTCCTGCTAATATTGCGGGTATTAACCAACTTTTGAAAGATTATGAACTTAACAAAGCCCAGCTTAAAAAAGATCCATTAATTGAAAAAGTTCAGGCAATTGAAAAAGAAGGTAAATTGACAGAGTGGCTTGAACCTCAGTTAAGTCAGAAATCGCTAAAGTAATAGGTTCAATATTTTTTAAACAAATTTCTAAACTCCGTAAAAAACACGGTTTTCTTGTTCAAGTTCCGGGAAATGCACTTCATTTTCAAATAGTGCATAAAGTGCCGCTCCGCTGCCGCTCATCGAAGCATATAAAGCTCCATGCTCATATAAATATTCTTTTATTTTTTCAATCTGAGGAAATTTGCGTTTCACAGATTTTTCGAAATCATTGCGAATATGGTTTTTCCATTCTTTAATTGGCATATAAAGCGACTCTTCAAGCGGCTTTTCAAAACTACAGGGAATAATTCCTGAGTAAGCATCGGCCGTTGATGCATGGACCGGGGGCATAACAACTACCATAAAATAGTTACTCAGATCTAAATTCAAAGGCAAAAAATGGTCACCTTTATCATAAGCAAGTACGGGTTGATTGCGAATAAAAAAAGCACAATCTGATCCAATATGCCGGCAATATTCTTCCATTCGGTCTTCTGAGATATTTAATTCGAATTTTTCATTCAGCAATTTCATCAGGAATGCGGCATCAGAAGAACCTCCGCCCAATCCAGCACCAATAGGAATATTTTTATGTAAATGAATATGAATATTGGGCAGATCGAAATCCTGCGAAAGCAGCTTAAAAACTCTTAAGCACAAATTTTCTTCCGGATCTCCGGGAATTTTTATTCCTGAGGACGTAAATTTGAGTTCATCAGATTCGATAACTTCCAAAACATCCTTTACATTCACCGGATAAAAAATGGTTTGCAAATCGTGGTAACCATCCGCACGTTTGTTGAGTATATTTAACCCGAGATTTATTTTAGCGTTTGGAAATACGATCATGAGTTCTGAACATGTTCTGTTTTTATAAACATTAGTAGGATGCCAAAAATACATTTATTTTATTTGTACACATTACAAAATACATGAGACAATATTTAGACCTGATGCAGCATGTGCTGGAAAGCGGAACGCAGAAGCATGACCGCACCGGAACCGGAACAATTAGTGTTTTTGGATACCAGATGCGTTTTAACCTGCAGGATGGATTTCCGATGGTTACCACTAAAAAAGTGCATTTGCGTTCCATTATTCATGAACTGATCTGGTTTTTAAAAGGCGATACCAATATTAAGTATTTAGCAGAAAACGGAGTTAGCATCTGGAACGAGTGGGCTGACGAAAACGGAGAATTAGGCCCGGTTTACGGCTCTCAATGGAGAGCATGGCCAACACCAGACGGAAGACACATTGATCAGATCACCCAGGTTATCAACATGATAAAAAGCAATCCCGATTCCCGCAGATTAATTGTTTCTGCATGGAACGTTGCCGAAATTGAAAATATGGCGCTTCCGCCTTGTCATTGTTTTTTTCAATTTTATGTAGCCGATGGAAAATTAAGCTGCCAGTTATATCAGCGCAGCGCCGATATCTTTTTAGGTGTGCCTTTTAATATTTCTTCTTATGCCTTATTAACCTTGATGGTGGCACAGGTTTGCGGTTTGGAAGCCGGCGATTTTGTGCATACATTGGGCGATGCTCATTTATACAACAACCATATTGAGCAAGCAAACCTTCAGCTGAGCCGCGATCCGAGACCATTACCGCAAATGAAGATCAATCCGGAAGTAAAAGATATTTTCGATTTTAAATTTGAAGATTTCACTCTGGAAAATTACGATCCGCATCCTCATATTAAAGCAAAAGTTGCTGTTTGATAGGATCAAGGAATAAAGAACAAAGAGGAAAGAATAAAGAACAAGGAATAAAGAACAAGGAATAAAGAATAAAGAGGAAAGAATAAAGAACAAGGAATAAAGAGCAAAGAATAACGAGCAAAGAAGAAAGAACAACGAATAAAGAATATAGAGCAAGGATAACGACCAAATTTTATCCCACCAACTTCTAAATACTAATTACTAAATACTAATTACCAAGTACTACTACATGGATATAAGCATAATAGTTGCTGTTGACGAAAATAATGGAATTGGTAAGAACAACCAACTTCCGTGGCATCTGCCGGCAGATCTAAAACATTTTAAAAATATTACAACCGGTCATCCCATAATAATGGGAAGGAAAACTTTCGACTCCATTGGCAAGCCTTTGCCAAACCGCAGAAATATCGTGTTAACCCGACAAAAAGATTTAAAGATTGAAGGTGCCGAGGTATTTTCTTCAATAGATGAAGCAATTGAGGCCTGTGCCGGACAAAACGAAATCTTTATTGCTGGCGGTGCCGAGATATTTAAGCAATCATTACAAAAATCAACCAAATTATATCTCACCATAATAGGTCATACTTTTGATGCGGATACCTGGTTTCCGGAAATTGACCAAAACCGATGGATAGAAGTGGAAAGAACTGAACACGAGCCAGACGAGAAAAACGCCTATCCATACACATTCATCAACTATATTAAACGCTGATTTTCAAGCGGGATAAAATCTTTGTTAAAAATTCCATAAATAGAAAATTTAGTTAGATTTGCCGTCTTAATCAAAACGGCTTATCGCAACATTATTACACAATTAAATTAAAATGCAAGGTAAAGGACTAGTTAAATTCGCTGCAATAGCGTTAACAATTGCATGTTTATATTCACTATCATTCACGTGGATTGCTAAGCATGTAGAAAATAATGCAAGAGAATATGCCAAGGGAGATCCGGCAAGAGAAAAAGGGTATTTAGATTCTATGGCTACCCAGCCTGTATTTGGCAGTGTTAAATACATCACTTACCAGTATGCAAAAGAACGCGAAATTCCACTGGGACTTGATTTAAAGGGTGGTATGAACGTGACCATGGAAATCAGTTTAACTGAATTGGTACGTAATTTATCTAACAACAATCAGGATGTTAATTTTAACAGAGCTTTGGCTAATGCCGAGGCACGTTTAAAAACAAGTCAACAAGGTTTTATTTCCTTATTTGGAGAAGAGTTTGAGAAGTTGAGCCCTGATGGAAAACTTGCTCCGATATTTGCAACCAAAGAGAATTCATCACAGATAAAAATTGCGGCAAGTAATTCTGAAGTTTTAACTTTTCTGAACAACGAAGCAAAAAGTGCTATCGACCGTTCATTTAATATTCTTCGTACACGTATTGATAAATTTGGTGTAACTTCTCCCAACATTCAGTTACAGGAAGGTTCAAGCCGTATTTTAATTGAACTACCAGGAGTTACAGAACCACAGCGAGTTCGTAAATTATTACAGGGATCTGCAAAATTAGAGTTCTGGGAAACATACGATAACAGAGAAATTTATCCATTACTGGAAAACATCAACAAAACCTTAGTTTCTACAAATACGGTTACTGATACAAATAAAACTGTTGTTAAGGCTGATACTGTTGCTTCAGGTAAACTTGCAACTTTAGGCAAAAAAGACACAACTAAAAATGATACTTCAGCTTTAGCACAATCCCAGTTAGATCAGGCTAAACAAAATCCATTATTCGCATTACTAAGCCCTGCTACTTACCAGGCAGAAAATGGCCAGCAAGGTTTGCGTCCGGGACCGGTTGTTGGTTTTGCGGCTCAAAAAGATACAGCCAAAATTGGCGCTTATTTATCTTCTCCGGCAATCCGTTCTATTATTCCTGCTAATATCAAATTAGTTTGGGCTGTTAAACCGGTTACTGCAGATTCTAAAGTATTTGAGCTTTATGCATTAAAGCCAACTAAAATGGATGGAAGTCCGGCTTTAGGTGGCGATGTTATTTCTGATGCCCGTGCAGATTACGATCAGCGTGGAAATCCGGAAGTAGTAATGGTTATGAACAGTGATGGCGCCCGCGAATGGCGTAGCATTACTGCTGCAGCTTCCGCGGATGCGAACAATAAAAAAAGTATTGCTATTGTTTTAGATAATGTTGTTTACTCTGCTCCTACTGTTCAGGGCGAAATTCCAAACGGTATTTCTTCTATCAGCGGAAACTTCCAGATTGAAGACACTAAGGATTTGGCAAACGTTTTAAAAGCTGGTCGGTTACCGGCTCCTGCACGTATTGTTGAAGAAGCTGTTGTTGGACCATCTTTAGGAGAAGCAGCAATTAACGCAGGCTTAATATCTGCAATTGTTGGTTTGGTGGTAGTATTGATCTTTATGATGTTCTATTACAACCGTGCTGGTACTGTAGCAAACATTGCTGTTTTTGTTAACATTTTCTTCCTGATGGGAGTTCTTGCTTCCATTGGTGCTGTATTGACCTTACCTGGAATTGCCGGTATCGTGTTAACAATGGGTATGGCGGTAGATGCCAACGTATTGATTTATGAACGTATTCGTGAGGAAATGGCGCATGGCAAGAGTGGAAGAATTGCTATTGCTGATGGTTTTAAACATGCGATGCCTTCTATCTTAGACTCGCAGATTACAACTTTCTTAACAGGTATTATCCTTTACGTTTTCGGTTCTGGACCAATTTTAGGTTTTGCTACAACCTTAATGATCGGTATCGTTACTTCATTATTTACTTCAATCTTAATCTCAAGATTAGTGTTTGAGTGGATGCTTGATAAGAACATCAAAATCAAGTTTTCACATCCATGGAGTTCTCATACTTTTAAAAACGCGAATTATGCATTCGTAAAGAATCGTCGCATTTTCTACATGATCTCCGGTATCTTCATCACTTTAGGTTTGATCTCCATGTTCACACGCGGATTTAGCTTAGGTGTAGATTTTAAAGGTGGTAGATCGTACGTAGTTGCATTTAACAAAAGTGTTGAAACAGAAAATGTACGTAAACAATTAAACGAAACTTTCGGAACAACTACCGAGGTTAAAACTTTCGGTCCTGATAACCAGGTTCGAGTTACAACTTCATACCTGATTGATGAAACTGATGAAAAAACAGATCAGATTGTTGAAAATAAGCTGAAAGAGGGTTTAGCTAAAGTTGGTAACTCATCAGAGATATTAAGCTCGCAAAAGGTTGGACCAACCATTGCGAATGATATAAAAATCTCTGCTATCTACTCTGTATTATTCTCTATTATCGTGATCTCATTATACATACTTGTGAGATTCCGTAAATGGCAGTTTAGTTTAGGAGCCCTGGTGGCCTTATTGCATGATGTGCTGCTGGTTTTATCCTTCTTCTCATTATTTAACGGAATATTACCTTTCAATTTAGATATAGATCAGGCATTTATTGCGGCCATGTTAACTGTTATTGGTTATTCCATTAACGATACCGTGGTAGTGTTTGACAGGGTCAGAGAATACTTGGGTCTGCACCATTCCAAAAAAGATAATATGAAAGAAGTTATTAATGATGCGATTAACAGTACTTTAAGCCGGACAGTTATTACCGCATTAACAGTAATCTTTGTGTTAACCGTATTGTTCATCTTCGGTGGCGAGGTAATTAGAGGATTCTCTTTTGCATTGTTGATTGGGGTTATCTTCGGAACATATTCTTCAGTTTGTGTTGCTACACCTGTGGTTGTAGAATTTCAGACAAACGAGAAGAAAAAAATATAATATTCTCTAATTAGTGTAAAAAAGGCTTTCGGTATTCCGGAAGCCTTTTTTATTTACAATAATTTCCGATATTTGTTGCACTAATTATTGACTATGTCAACAGACCGTTTCAGTACGTATGGAGATTTATTAGATCGCACGGCTCGCAAGGTGAAGCAATATGCCCAAAGAAGGTTTAATGCAGAGAATTACGACATTACTGTAGATCAATGGTTAATTCTGCGCAACCTGAGCCAGAATAATGATCTGAATCAAAGTCAGCTTGCTGAAATTACTGATAAAGATCATCCTACCTTAACAAGAATTATTGATCTTCTTTGCAAAAAAGGTTTAACGGAAAGAAGAATTCATCCGGCCGACCGCAGAAGTTTTACCGTTCATTTAACAGATTTGGGAAAACATCATGTGGAAGATTGGGCTCCAAAAATGGCAGAAATCAGAATGAAAGCCTGGGAAAATTTAACCGAAGATGATTATAAGAATCTGAAACGGATTTTAGATACAATTTATAACAACCTGGATGTAAAAGGAAATTGATATAAAAATTCAATCCTCAGCAAACAAAAAATTACAATAACCATTAACATCAAAATATAATTACAATGATTACAACTGATATTTGCATTATAGGAGCCGGTCCGGTAGGACTTTTTGCAGTTTTTGAAGCAGGTTTGCTAAAAATGCGATGCCATCTGATTGATACATTACCGCAAATTGGCGGTCAGTTATCTGAAATCTATCCTCATAAACCTATTTATGACATTCCAGGTTACCCGGATATTAAAGCGCAGGAATTGGTGGACAAATTAATGGAACAGATTGCTCCTTTTCACCCGGGTTTTACTTTAGGAGAAAGAGTTGAAAAATTAGACAAGCAGGAAGACGGTTCTTTTATTGTTGGCACCAGCGATGGTTCTGTAATTCATTGTCAGGCTGTTGTTATTGCAGGTGGTTTAGGTTGCTTTGAGCCCCGCAAACCAGAAATAGAAGGATTGCAGAGTTTTGAAGGAAAAGGTGTTGAGTACATGGTTAAAAACCCGGAACACTTCCGCAATAAGAAAGTAATTTTAGCCGGCGGTGGAGATTCTGCTCTTGATTGGACAATTTTCTTATCTGAAGTTGCAGAAAGAGTTACGCTGATTCACCGTGGAGACACTTTCCGTGGAGCGCCGGATTCTGCAGAAAAAGTTTTCGAACTGGCAAAAGAAGGAAAGATAGACCTAATTTTACAATCGAATTTAGTGAGTGTTGGCGGAAACGGAAATCTGGAATCAGTTTCTGTAATTGGCAGAGATAAAGTTGCTAAAACACTTGAAACAGATTATTTAATTCCATTATTCGGCCTGAGTCCAAAGTTGGGCCCAATTGCAGAATGGGGATTGAATATTGAAAAATCTGCTATCACTGTAAACACGTTTGATTATTCTACAAATGTAGAACGCATTTATGCCATTGGCGATATAAATACATATCCGGGAAAACTAAAGTTGATCTTATGTGGTTTCCATGAAGCAGCCCTGATGGTTCAGAGCGCTTTCAAATATGTTTATCCTGATAAGAAATTAAGCTTTAAATACACAACCGTTTACGGTGTGAACGAATTTTAATAATGATTGAATTTACAGTTGAAGATCGCGACGGCGAGCAAAAACAAGTAGAAGTTCCGGAAGAAATAAGCCTTAGCTTGATGGAAGTTTTAAAAGCTTCTGAATATAATATTCTTGCAACTTGTGGCGGAATGGCCCTTTGTGCAACTTGCCACGTGCAAGTTTTAAAAGGTTTAGATGATTTGCCTACCGCCGGAGATGAAGAAATGGATATGCTTGATACCTTGCCCGATGCAGGTTTTGACAGTCGCCTGGCCTGCCAGATTAGAATGAATGAAGCATTAAACGGAATGGTTTTTCGCATTCGCGGAGACGAACAATAAACTTGCAGCATATTTATACCTTAAAATATGATTGAAAACTCCCTGGAAAAAAGCGAATACCCACGAGTAGTAATTGTGGGCGGTGGTTTTGGCGGCATAGAATTAGCCAAAAGACTTAAGAACAAAAAAATGCAGGTTTTAATGCTCGACAGGCATAACTACCACACTTTTCAACCTCTTTTATATCAGGTTGCAACAGGCGGCCTGGAGCCGGATTCCATTGCTTTTCCTTTGCGGAAAATTTTTAAGCGCTTTAAAAACTTTACTTTCAGAGTTACAAATGTTGAGAAAGTTGTACCGGAAAGCAGAACTTTAATAACAGATGCAGGTGAGATTAATTATGATTATCTGGTAATTGCGACAGGGTCAGACACCAATTTTTTCGGTCAAAAGGAAATTGAGCATTTCAGTATGCCCATGAAAACAATTACCGAAGCGCTTAACCTGAGAAGCATGATTCTGCAAAATATGGAAGAAGCTTTGATAGAACCTGATCCGCAACGGAAAGATTCGCTCATGAACTTTGTTGTTGTTGGAGGCGGACCAACAGGAGTTGAGCTTTCGGGTGCTTTAGCCGAGCTTAAAATGCACGTGCTACCCGAAGATTATTTAGAGCTTGATTTGAAAGATATGGATATCTACCTTATAGAAGGTTCACCGGAACTTTTGGGGGCCATGTCATCTGAAGCATCCCGCAAGGCGAAGGATTTTTTACAGGAAATGGGTGTTCATGTTTACACAGATATGCGTGTTCTGGCTTATGATGGTGAAAAAATTTCTTTACATAACGGACAAACCATTTTTACAAAAAATGTTTTATGGTCTGCAGGTGTTAAAGGTTGTGTTATCGATGGAATTCCGCAGGAAGTTGTTGTAAGAGGCGGACGAATACAGGTTAATGAATTTAACAGAGTTATTGGTCAGGAACGTATTTTTGCTTTAGGCGATGTAGCCGCGATGATCACAGATGAATATCCGAATGGTTTGCCCGGCGTCGCTCCGGCCGCAATTCAGCAGGGAAAACATCTTGCTTCTAACCTCATCCAAATATTAAACGATAAAGAACCAAAACCTTTTGAATACAACGATCAAGGCTCCATGGCCACTGTTGGTCGAAATAAAGCTGTAGTGGATCTGCATAAAATTAAATTTCAGGGAGTTTTTGCCTGGTTTATATGGATGTTTGTCCACCTGATGTCTTTGGTTGGTTTCAGAAATAAATTGGTCACATTTGTAAACTGGATCTGGAATTACTTTAGTTACGATCGGGGAACCCGGTTAATTATCAGAAGATTCAACCGTGAATCTATGACTGAAGAACCTTTACCAAAATAATTTTCGAATCCTAATCATGATCAAATTAGTTGAATGCCCGAGAGACGCCATGCAGGGAATGCATGAATTTGTTCCTACCCGCTTAAAGGCAGAGTATATCAATTTATTATTGGAAGTTGGATTTGATACCATAGATTTTGGAAGTTTTGTATCGCCAAAGGCGATACCACAATTAAAAGATACAGCTGAAGTTTTGGAGCAATTGAATTTAAAATCCGGCAGCACAGAACTTCTGGCCATTGTTGCGAATTTAAAAGGAGTTGAAAATGCAATATTACATCCCCAAATTAAATATTTAGGTTTCCCTTTTTCCGTTTCAGAAACTTTTCAGCAGCGAAATACAAATTCAAGTATTCAGGAATCTTTAAATACGGTTGAAGAATTGGTAAATCTCTCTTCAAAAAATAACAGGCAGGCAGTTGTATATCTTTCTATGGGTTTTGGAAATCCTTACGGGGATGAGTGGAATTATGAAATTGTAACCGAATTAGCTTCCCAATTAGTAAAAAGAGGTGTAAACATTATTTCACTGGCTGATACCATTGGCATTTCTACAGCAGAAAAAATAAATTACTTATTTCCCGAACTGGTTAAAAACTTTCCGGATACAGAATTTGGAGTTCATTTACACAGTACTCCTGCTTCCTGGGAAGAGAAAATAATCGCCGCTTATTTAAGTGGCTGCAAACGTTTTGACAGTGCCTTGAAAGGTTATGGAGGTTGCCCGATGGCAGCGGATGATCTAACCGGAAATATTGCTACTGAGAATGTAATCGGTTACCTGAATTCTAAAGGCGAAAATTTAAATTTGGATATGAATAAATGGCAGGAAGCAATGGAATTTTCTTCCCAGATTTTTCAATAAAAAAGCTTTTATTTCTGAAGACGCATTTTAAAATGCTGTATTCCGGCTTCTTCAAACTGGTCGCCTTCTTTTTGAAAACCAAATTTTTGGTATAAACCAATTGCGGAGATCTGCGCATGCAAATAAACATAATCTGCATCGTCCGGCAGATCAGCTAAAACTGCTTTTACGAGCTCCTGTCCTACCCCTTTTCCACGATATTGTTCCAATACTGCAAATCGCTCAAGCTTATAACCTTTCTCAGTTTTCCTCCAGCGACAGGCTCCGACAGGGTTATCATCTATGCTTGCTAAAAAATGAACAGAAACATCTTCATTTTCCCACTCCAATTCGGGCGGGCAATTTTGTTCTTCTACAAAAACTTTAGTTCTAACCGCAAAAACTTTATCCAGGTCACCCTGATTACTTACTTTTTTAACTTCAATATTATTTAGCATCTTTTTTTGCGGAGGTTTTGGTCTTTGATTTAGCCTTTGTCTGAACTTTTGGATTAGCGGGCTTGGCTTTCGGTTTATCGTTTTGCGTTTTTGCAGGTTCTATTTCTGGTGATTTCGCTGCGCTTTCTTTGTTAGCAATCTCAGCTTCAGGTTGGTCATTTTTTATTTCTAAAATAAATGCCCTTTTTTTCTTTTTTTGCTGATGAATTTTCTCCGCTATATCAATAGAATGCGATTCATGAATGTCATGATCTTTTTGAGCGAGATCAGCTAATTTCTCATAAAAAACATGTAAACCATCAAGTTCATCTTCATCCAGATCTTCAATATCAACCATTCTGTTACTTGCTTTTTCGTTAGCAGCAATAAGCTCGTTTAACTTTAATTGGATGGCTTTAGAATCCTTATTCTGCGATTTTTGAATGAGGAAAACCATCAGAAAGGTAATAATAGTGGTTCCTGTATTAATCACAAGCTGCCAGGTTTCAGAATATTGGAAAATAGGACCCGTAAACGCCCAGATTATTACAATACTCAATGCACTAAGAAATGCAACTGAACTACCTGTAAAAGAGGTTATTTTATTTGCGAAACGCTCAAAAAAACTTTTCTTACTTTTCTTAGTCATGAGATCGGTATTGTTTTAGCAAAACGATTCCGTTCCAATAAAGGAACGGACCGTTTTTGTTATAATTTATCGTTAACGTTTATACAGTTGAGGTCTTCAAATGCCTGAGTTAATCGCTTTACAAAGGTTTCTTCTCCCTTTCTTAACCAAACACGTGGATCGTAATATTTTTTGTTTGGCGAATCAGTTCCATCCGGACTACCGATCTGGCTTTGCAAATAATCTTTTTTGCTCTTATAATATTCATTGATACCTTCCCAGAAAGCCCATTGCATATCTGTATCAATATTCATTTTAATAGCTCCGTAAGAAATGGCCTCACGAATTTCTTCCGGTGTAGAACCAGAACCTCCGTGGAAAACAAAATTCACAGGCTTTTCTGATTTTAAATTAAATTCATCACGAACATAATCCTGAGAATTTTTCAAAATAACGGGTTGCAGTTTTACATTTCCTGGCTTGTAAACGCCATGAACATTTCCAAATGCAGCAGCAACGGTAAATTTCTCGCTAACTTCAGATAATTCTTTAAAAGCATATGCAACTTCAGATGGCTGGGTATATAATTTAGAGCTATCTACATCACTGTTATCAACGCCGTCTTCTTCTCCGCCGGTAACACCTAATTCAATTTCTAAGGTCATACCCATGGCGCTCATACGCTCAAGATATTTTTTACTGATCTCTATATTTTCCTCAATTGACTCTTCAGAAAGATCCAGCATATGGGATGAAAATAAGGGCTTTCCATGCTGATTAAAGAAGTTCTCTCCATGATCTAACAAACCATCTATCCATGGCAGTAATTTTTTAGCAGCATGGTCTGTATGTAATATTACAGCAACTCCATAATGCTCGGCCAATAAATGAACATGCTGGGCTGCAGAAACTCCTCCAAGGATACATGCCTGTAAAGCATCATTGTTTAAAGATTTACCGGCGTAAAATTGGGCACCACCATTTGATAACTGAATAATTACCGGTGAATTGACTGCTTTAGCTGTTTCCATTACCGCATTTATAGAATTTGTACCTATAACATTTACTGCAGGTAAAGCAAACTGGTGCTTTTTAGCTATTTCAAATAATTCCTGTACGGAATCGCCGTATAATACGCCTTTGTAATTTTTAAGATCCATTTGGTTTAATTTTAATTGTATCGAAATTATAAATTTTATTCTAAGAGCAAGACAAAGAGGTTAAATTGATTTATTGTTAATACTCTATGCTGATATTGTGTTGTTAATCTATTTGTCCTTTCGCAATTTAAGAAAAGCAAAATTTATTTACTTGTAATCTTTTCAAAGATTTAGCCTTCAGATTAAAAACCTGTATGGTTCTTAAAATTTTTGTTTCTTTGTAGCTACACTTATCCAATAAAATGGCCTGGTTCAAGAGAGAGAAAAAAGGTATTAGCACTTCCACAGAGGAGAAAAAAGAAGCGCCAGATGGCATGTGGAATAAATGTCCGTCATGTAAAAAAGCATTACATTATGCCGAGCAGGTAGAAAATAAATACGTTTGTCAATATTGCAATTACCATCTAAGAATTGGTTCTAAAGAGTATTTTTCTATACTTTTTGATGATAATAAATACATTGAGCTTTTCGCAAATATTCGTTCAGCAGATCCTCTGGAATTTAGCGATTCTAAAAAATACACCGACAGACTTGAAGAAAGTTATTTAAAAACCGGATTAAACGACGCAATAAGATCTGGTGTGGGTAAAGTGGATGGTGAAGATCTTGTTATCGCCTGTATGGATTTTAATTTTATTGGGGGATCTATGGGTTCGGTTGTGGGAGAAAAAATTGCCCGCTCAATTGACTACAGCATTAAGCATAAGATCCCTTTCTTAATGATCTCTAAATCTGGTGGTGCTAGAATGATGGAAGCCGCATTTTCATTAATGCAGATGGCCAAGACATCCGCTAAATTAGCGTTGTTGAGCCAGGCAAAAATCCCATACATTTCATTACTTACAGATCCAACAACCGGCGGGGTTACCGCTTCTTATGCCATGCTTGGAGATGTCAACATATCAGAACCCGGCGCTTTAATTGGTTTTGCCGGACCGCGTGTCATTAAAGAAACTATTAAAAAAGATCTGCCTAAAGGCTTTCAAACATCAGAATTTGTTCAGGAGCACGGTTTTCTGGACTTTATTGTTGATAGGCGGGAAATGAAAAAGCGTTTGGCGACATTTCTTAAAATGATGAAATCTTAAAATACATCCGAATAATAAAATATCCGGATGTATTAACAAACAGAGAAGATATTTACCCAGCTAATATCCGGTTCCATTAGTAGAAACTACAACAGTTGGATTGCTGAGCTGAGCCCTTATTTCACCAGCCGGAAAAGCTGCGGAATGAACATTCACATAAAACAAATCATTTAACAGGTCAGCTTCCTGAACATCAGTTAAAGT
>JBBRCI010000038.1:0-26326 GCA_038204935.1 Sphingobacteriales bacterium
TTTGATGAAAAAATCAAGTGTTTACACTTAAATCCTGGAGCTGCCGGAAAGCATGGTTGGCATAAAGTGCGCACATTGCTCCGGTTTTGCATTTCTGAAGAAAAAATTCATACCTTAGAAGCCATAGAATTAGGGATAAGATAACGTAAAAAGTACACTAAGTATATGCAGATATTAAAAACACTCGGTCAGTTTATTATTGAGAAGCAAAATGATTTCCCTTACGCTAAGGGAGAATTATCCAGACTGTTACGGGATATTGGAATAGCTGCCAAAATTGTGAACCGCGAAGTTAACAAAGCAGGTTTAATGGATATTCTGGGTGATGCAGGAACGATGAACATTCAGGGAGAATCGCAAAAGAAATTAGATGTTTATGCCAATGAACAGTTTATTTCTGCTTTGACAAGCGGTGGAGAATGTTGCATTGTGGCATCAGAAGAAAATGACGAATTCGTTTCCATTGATGGAGAAGTTTCTAAAAACGCGAAATACATTGTTGCTATTGATCCGCTCGACGGTTCATCAAATATTGATGTAAACGTTGCTGTTGGAACTATTTTTTCTATTTACCGGAGAAAAAGTACTGAGGGAAAGGCCACTTTAGATGATGTTTTGCAAAACGGAACAGAACAGGTTGCTGCAGGATATGTAATTTATGGTTCATCAACCATGTTGGTTTATACTACTGGTAAAGGTGTCAACGGTTTTACATTAGATCCTTCAATTGGTGAGTTCTGCCTTTCGCACCCAGAAATGAGAATCCCGGAAAACGGGACGATATATTCCTTAAATGAAGGTAATTATGTTCATTTTCCAGATGGGGTTAAAAAATACCTGAAATATTGCCAGGTTGAAGATTTGGAAAGTCAACGACCCTATACTTCAAGATATATAGGTTCTATGGTTGCGGATATTCATCGCAATATGATTAAAGGAGGAATATTTATTTACCCGACCACTTCCAGTGCGCCAAATGGAAAACTAAGACTGGTTTACGAATGTAATCCGATGGCTTTTATAATTGAGCAGGCTGGTGGAAGAGCAACTGACGGTTATCACAGAGTTCTTGAAAAAAATGTTGTTTCGTTGCATCAGCGTTCAGCAATATTTATAGGTTCTGAAAATATGGTAAGAATGGCTGAAAGTATGATGGAGGAGTTTTCTCCGCTAGAGGAAAGCCCAAAAGCAGAAGCTAAACTTGAAAAGATGGGTATAGTAGGAGGGATTGATTAAAATAAATTGATGAGGTGCCTTATCGGGCACCTTTAAAATATATCAGATTTCTGACTTTCAATTTCAAAAACTGAATCGATTAATAGGTTTTTACTTTGAGAAGCCTGTACTGCTAATTCATCACATCTCTCGTTCTCAGGATGACCTGCATGACCTTTTACCCAGGTAAATTTGACGTGCTGTAATTTGTAAACTGATAAGAATCTCAGCCAGAGATCTTTGTTTTTTTTGCCTGCAAAACCTTTATTAACCCAGCCGAATACCCAGCGTTTTTCTACCGAATCAATAATATATTTTGAGTCAGAATAGATCATAATATCCTGACCAGGTTGTTTTACCTGTTCCAAACCCACTATGACTGCCATTAATTCCATACGGTTATTAGTGGTTTTTCTATATCCGGCAGAAATTTCTTTATAGTGTTTTCCAGATTTGAGTATTAAACCATAACCTCCCGGTCCCGGGTTTCCGCTTGATGCTCCGTCTGTAAACAATTCTATCATTTTAGTGATTCCAGCTGATTTATTAAATAGCAATATTACCTAAATTGTATTAAAGGAATGTGCGGTCAGTGTGCTTTTAGATTTTTATAAAATTAAATTGAGGGTATAAGATTATAATTTACTGAATTTCAGTTCCATATAAATTGAATCATCATTTAGGTAAATTTTTATATCGCGAAAGCTTAAAAAATTTGCAGAATAGGCCAAATTACTTACTTTTGCAAACACAATAAACGGTAGATGTAGCTCAGCTGGTTAGAGCATCGGTTTGTGGTACCGAGGGTCGTGGGTTCGAGCCCCATCATTTACCCGGATATTAGCCTTTCTGATTCACTTCAGGAAGGCTTTTTCATGCGCTTTCGGGTAGACCGGTAGCATAGAGATAGCATTAATTCTATTCTAATTAGATTTGCGGTCGCTCTTCTAAATAAAAAATGCGCTGGATTTCAGCGCATTTATAGAATCGTACCTTTTTCATTAGCAAACACATTTCAAATAAATATTGTAGTTTAACTAATCAGTACCTTAAGATTTTTTAAATTCTTTACGGTCATAAAAGTTTTTATCGTCCTCAACTCTTGTGTCTGTTGATTTTGGTAAGTAGGATCCATACACCAATAACTCGTAATCACGATTAATAACCTCTCCTTTATTAAACCTACTGGTCTTTGCAAAAGTTTCGTGCGTTACCTGATTTGAGTGAACCAACTCTTCACTTTCATTTAAATTCACCATACCAATTGGTATAATCAAATGGTCTTCTCCTTCTTTGTTCAAATATTCATGAACACCGTTAGCTGCGGATTCGCCGTAGGTGTCGTGTCCGGCTTCTATAACAGCTTCATCAACTTCAATATCCAGATAAACCACTCTTTTTGCTGATTTACTAACTAATAAATTGTCTACTTTACCGATGGTACGGTTATCTGCATCTTTTACCTCCCAACCTCTTACATCCGGATAATCTTCTGCTACTTTGTAGTCTGATAATTCATTTAGATAATACAAATCTTTATTTTCGTCAGCCATAATCGTATTTTTTTAAAATTGGTAAATTCTTAATTCATTCTTTTCAGAAGAACAGAAGCAGAGTCAAAAAATGATTTAACATTCTTTTTTTGATTTAATGTCAATTCATCTGTGGTGATGGCCTGAGATTCTGATTTTAAATTTTCTGCCTCCATATTTAATTGAGGAAAACTGGCTTGTTGTATGTTTTGTAGTGTAGTGCTTAGTAAGCCTGTCGCCTGTTTAATATTATCACCATGCGTAGTAACCGTTGGATCATTTGTGATTTTATCAGCATATTCCCTTGCCTTATCTATATTACCCACCTCTTTGTAACTGGTTTTGTCTGCTATAGCCTGAGTTGCATCTGCAAGTTTTATAAGTGCAGAATGCGTATATACATGATCTATTCCCATAGAGGCAGTATCGCTTTCGACAAAAGTTATAAATTCCGTAACCGCTGAACTGCTGTTTTCATTGGTATTCATCACCTCTGTAGTATCCTGAACCATCGTAGCATTGTCATCTACATCATTTCGGAAAAATAAGAAGTACAGTATCACAGCAAGAATAAGGATACCAGCAATAATCCACGGCCAGATTACATTTTTCTTTTCAATTTTGATTTCTGCCATAACGTTTTTTTTTAAAGTTTATAAGAACTGGGCTTAAAAATCACCTTTAATTGGTGGAATAATCTAAACCTTGTAATATAATCTACCCAAATAATGACCTTAATGTTTTATTAATATTAAAAAAAAACTGAAACGGGTAAATAAAATTGGTTAAAATAGAAGTTAGAGGAAAGCGGAAATATGGCGTTTCTGCTTATTGGTTATTTTGTTTGTAAACCGGTTGTTTCTGGACATAAAGCTTGTCGATCACTGTCATCAATATAGCTATAACTGGTGTTGCCAGGAGGATACCCCAAAAACCACCCAACAAGCCCATAGCTACCTGTCCAAAAATGATTAGTGCGGGTGGCATATTTACCATTTTCTTTTGGATTAAAGGTTGTGTTACTGCACTTTGCACTATTTGAATACCGGTGTACAGACAAACCACAATCAATGCGGTGGTGCTACCTTGCATTAACGCAAGGAGAAAAGCAGGCACTAAAGCGATTATCGGACCAAAGTTTGGAATAAAATTCATCAGGCCTGCCACTAATGCCAGCGTTAGAATCAGTGGCATCCCGATTATCCACAATCCGAGGCCAGTAAGCAACGCTATGAACACGAAACCGAAAAGCTGTCCTTTTATCCAGTTTTTTAAAACTTTATGGAGTTCTTCTAATAGGTTTTCTCCCTGGTCTTTTGCCTTGGACGGCAATAACTTTATAATCCCTTTTTTGTAAATAAGTGGGCCGGCGGTAAAAAATAAGCCCAGTAACAGAATGATGTACGAATCACTCAGGATGCCGAAAGAAGAGGAAAAAAACTGTTTGACCACTGAAAGAGTTTTTACAGAATCTCCTGATGCATTCAAATAATTCAAAACTTTCTCGCCCGCCGGATACTGCTTCATCCAATCTTTTGCATTGTTGATAGTTCGTGGCAGGGTATCTGATAATTGTGAGATCTGTTGATTCAGCCTTGCGCCCACAAACCAGAAAAAACCGACCAGCAAAATGACATTAAGCAATACAGAAAAAAGTACAGAAAGTTTGCGGGGAAGATGTAAATATTTTTTCAATAACCTGGCGCAACCATGAAAATAGATAGCCATCAGTGTGCCAGCTAACACCAATAACAGAATACTGAAAAGCGCTTTAAATAATAGCAGAAATACCAGGATTAAGGATATTATCCCACCTGTTAGCCACACTTTATTAGTAAAGTCCCGCCTGTCATCTTTATTTTTATTACTTTCTGTTGATTGCATAGAATAATATACCTAATGATAGTTAAGAGTATTTTGTGTAGATTGTTTAAAATAGAAATTATTATTGGAATGGTCAAACGCTAACTAAGAAGGGAGATTAATTTAAATTTCCATTATCAGGATACTTTAGTACATTTTTTAAAGTTTCCGCACTTCTACCATCTGTTGAGAGTTTGGAAATGACGGTAAGGTCCCCAGTTGTCTCCAAAATCACTACTTCAATATCATTGAGATGGGCAACACCGTTAGCCCTTGCGGCTACATATACTTCCTCCTGAGTTATCCGTTCCTTTTTCATCACTTCGCCCAATAGCTCTCCTTTATACAGCAGCAGCACAGGCTGGCCACTAACAATAGTCTTTACTTTCTTTACTCGAACGGATAACCAGGTTATGATAAACTGTAGGCCTATCAGGGTGGAATATACTACCATACCTTCTGCCAGTGCGATGTTCTTGTTTAACGATATGGCCGCCAGGCAGGAGCCTAATGCAATTGTGACAATAAAGTCAAAAGCATTCATCTTCGACAATGTCCTTTTCCCGGAAAGGCGGATGGCTATCACAAGTGTGGCGTAACCCAGAACAGTAATAGTGAAAGCACGTAAAATACTTTCCCAATCATCAAAGAACATGTTTTGCATAATTAAATGTTTAAACCTGAAGAAGCATGTACATCATTTTTTAGAAAATGCCCGATGATAATATAGGAATTATATCTCAATGACATTTAAGGAATTGTTTGAAAATGCATACATACAATCTGGCAATTATGGAAAAAAGGATGAATATATTCAATACGAGTTGCTTCAGATAATCGAACAATTAAAAGGTGCGGACTTTAAAAATTGGTATTCTGAATTATTTTAATGAATTGAGATTGAAAGTACAGGTCCAAATAAAGTCAGATTTTTAAGCATGAATGATTTTGTAAGTTTTAAGATTTTTGATATTCAAAACATTATATAATTCACTTATTTTTTTAAGGGTGTATTTGTAAATAAATGACCTATTAAAATGAAATTTTAAATTTATTTATTAAAGCAAATATTAAATAAACGTATTGTTTACATTAAGTATTTTGCAACTCTTATCAATATATTCGGTTTAGTAAATAAAAGAATTATCAATTAAATTAGTTTCCTTGGTAAAATTATGAGCCTTTCATCTCATTTATGCCTCTAAAACTGTTCATTCCTTGAAATGTTAATAAGTTTTAGGGTATTGTAAAAGAGGGAGTTAGTTTAATATTTGTTTCAAAAACAGTTAAAATTTAACTTTAATTAAACATTTGTTAAAAAAAGTTGTTCAGAAAGGCATTTTGTATATATTTGTATCGCCCTCCCAAAGGGCATGTTTTTCATAGGTAGATGTAGGGTCGAATACTTGTTATTCGGCCCTTTTTTGTAATATTAATTTTCCTTACTATTTCAACATGAAAAAAAGAAAAATTGCAGTGGCAATAACAGGCGCAAGCGGTTCTGTTTATGCAAAAGTTTTATTAGATAAATTGATGCTGTTAAAAGATCAATTAGATGAAGTTGCAATCGTTATGTCTGACAATGCAAAAGCTGTTTGGTCCGTAGAGCTTAACAACGATAATTATAAGAACCTGGATTTTAAATTTTATGATAAAAATGATTTTTCTGCTCCGTTTGCATCAGGCTCTGCACAATTTGATACATTGATCATTTGTCCCTGTTCCATGGGGACGATGGGCAGAATTGCTGCAGGTATTTCAAATGATCTGACTACCCGTGCTGCTGATGTAATTTTAAAGGAACGCAGAAAGTTAGTTCTGGTGATCCGGGACACACCATATAGTTTAATTCATATAAATAATATGAAAACTATTACAGAAGCCGGTGGGATTATTTGTCCGGCTAGCCCGTCATTTTATAGTTTACCAAAAAATATGGAAGATTTAGCCTCAACAGTAGTCGATCGTGTTTTAGATCTTTGCGGACTTAAAAATGAATCTTTTCGATGGGGAGAAAAAAAATCAAGGTAGATTACTATTCACAGGTTTTCATCCATAGCTTTTATGCCCCGAATTCTTTAACCTAAGAAACTTAAAACTTATCTTTGCGCATTCTATGAGCAAAAAGGTCGCATTTTATACATTAGGTTGTAAGCTTAATTATTCAGAAACATCCAGCATAAGTCGCCAGTTTTCTACTGCGGGTTATGAAACTGTTAGCTTTACAGATAAGGCCGATGTGTATGTGATCAACACATGTTCGGTTACCGAGAATGCGGATAAAAAATGCCGTAAGGTAGTAAGGGAGGCTTTAAAACATTCTCCTGATGCTTATATAACCATTGTAGGCTGTTATGCGCAGCTTAAACCTGCAGAAATTTCCGAAATTCCGGGAGTGGATATGGTTCTTGGTGCAGCAGAAAAGTTCCAGATTATAGACCATATTAATGATCTCACCAAGCAAGAGAAAACTCAAATATTTAATCAGGAAATTTCTGCTACCAATCAGTTTGTTCCAGCTTATTCTTTTGGAGATCGTACCCGGACCTTTTTAAAGGTTCAGGATGGTTGTGATTATACCTGTACTTTTTGTACCATTCCACTTGCCCGGGGATCCAGCAGAAGTGATACCATCGAAAGTGTATTGGAGCAAGCCCGGGAAATTGCAGCTTCAGGTGTTAACGAGATAGTTTTAACAGGCGTAAACCTGGGTGATTTTGGAATTCGCAACGGAAAAAGAGAAGATCGTTTTTTTGATCTGGTAAAAGCTCTGGATGAAATTGACGGCATTAATCGTATCCGGATTTCATCAATTGAGCCTAATTTGCTAACCAATGAAATTATTGAGTTTGTTTCTACTTCTAAAAGATTTGTGCCTCATTTTCATATTCCGCTTCAGTCAGGTTCAAATAAAATTCTTGGTTTAATGCGACGACGTTACCGCCGGGAATTATATGTAGAACGAGTTGCCAAAATAAAAGAACTAATGCCCGATTGCTGTATTGGCGTTGATGTTATAGTTGGTTTTCCGGGCGAAACCCGCGAAGATTTTTTGGAAACCTATGACTTTCTGAATGAATTAGATATTTCTTATCTGCATGTTTTCACTTATTCCGAAAGAGAAAATACGCCGGCAGCCGAAATGCCAAATCCGGTTCCGGGTTCACAACGTGCCGACAGAAGTAAAATGCTTCATATTCTTTCGGAAAAAAAACGACGTGCATTTTATGAAACTCAATTAAATAACCAGGTTGAAATTCTTTTTGAATCAGATCATAAAGAAGGTTTTATGCATGGTTTCAGCCGGAATTATGTGAAAGTGAAAGCGCCATACGATCCGATATTGATAAACACCATAAAAAATGTTAAACTAATCAGTATTTCTGCAGATGGCGAAGTTGAGATTTTAGAAAATGAAACTGTCCACGTTTAAATTTATTTTTTGCAAATTTCAAATCGCTTTGCAATATTCTTAATTAATTAAATAATCTTTACGATTTCAAGCAACATTGTATATTTAGAGCATGTTTCCAACCATAACTTATTTAATTGAATATCTTTTTGGTATTCATATACCACTTCCCATTCAAACTTTCGGATTTTTTGTAGCTCTGGCCTTTATGGCCGGATATTGGGCTCTCACCCAGGAATTCATCCGCAAAGAAAAAATAGGTCTTGTTCATCCTTTTACAAGAAATGTTACGGTTGGCGAAGGTGCTTCTATAGCTGAATTGGCAATGAATGCTATTTTTGGGTTCGTTGTAGGTTACAAATTGCTCGACGGATTTTTAAATTATACTGAGTTTGTAGCAAATCCTCAATCTTTTATCCTTTCGGGAAGAGGAAATTTCTTTGGTGGTCTAATTTTGGCCGCTATTTTTGTTTACTGGGCTTATTCTGAAAAGAAAAAGCAGCAATTGGCAAAACCAAAAGTTGTTAAAGAAATAGTTCATCCATATCAAACAATGGGAACATTGATTATGTGGGCTGCCATCTGGGGATTTTTGGGAGCTAAAATATTTCACAACCTGGAATATTGGGATGATTTTGCTAAAGATCCAATCGACGGTATTTTATCTTTTAGCGGTCTAACATTTTATGGAGGTTTAATATTTGGGGGAGCTGCTGTTTTATATCATTCTGCAAAATACGGTGTTAAATGGGTTCATATGTTGGATATTGGCGCTCCGGGAATGATGCTTGCTTATGCAGTTGGCCGTATTGGTTGCCATATGTCTGGTGACGGTGATTGGGGAATTGAAAATGTAGCGGCTAAACCATCCTGGTTAAGCTGGGCGCCAGACTGGGTTTGGTCTTTTCAATATCCGCACAATGTGGTACACGAAGGCGTTCCGATTCCGGGATGTATTGGAAATTATTGTAATCAATTACCTGTAGGTGTTTTTCCAACTTCATTTTATGAAGTTGTTGCCTGCTTAATTTTATTTGGAATTTTATGGTCGTTAAGAGATCGTATAAAAATACCCGGTTTAATGTGGTCAATTTATCTGATCATGAATGGTCTTGAAAGATTCTTAGTAGAGCTGATACGTGTAAATTCAAAATATCATGCTTTCGGATTAAATTTCACGCAAGCTGAACTTATTTCCTTTATATTAGTTATAAGTGGAATTATAGGTATTTTCTGGTCGGTTAGTTATGCCCGCAAACATCCTGAAACTTTACCACTTAACGCATAAATATGAATTTAGCTGCCTTAACTTCCCAGGTTATTGCTCTTACTAAAGAGGTGGGAGGTTTTATAAGGCAGGAAAGTTTAATATTCGACAGGGAACATATAGAATATAAAGGTTTAAACGACCTTGTTTCGTATGTGGATAAAACGGCCGAAAAACAGTTGGTAGAAGGTTTGTCAAGGCTTTTGCCCGAAGCTGGTTTTATCACGGAAGAAAAAACCAGGATTACAACCGGTGAAACCTACGACTGGATTATTGATCCGCTTGACGGAACAACCAATTTCATTCACGGTATTCCTACATTTTCTATAAGTATTGCGTTGCAACGCAATAATGAATTAATTCTGGGTGTTGTTTATGAAATTAACCGAGATGAATGCTTTTCTGCCTGGGAAAATGGCGGCGCTTTTCTGAACGATAATCCCATTCATGTCTCTAAAGCTCCCAAGTTAGAAAATACTCTATTAGCTACCGGATTTCCATACTATGATTTTGAAAAGCAGGAACCATATTTAAAGGTTTTTAGGGAATTAATGCAAAGCTGCCATGGTTTGCGCCGGATTGGTTCTGCAGCAGTAGACCTGGCCTATGTAGCCTGCGGAAGATTTGACGGATATTTTGAATACAACCTAAATTCATGGGATGTTGCGGCCGGCATCGTTTTAGTAAGAGAAGCAGGCGGAGAAGTTTTAGATTTTGCCGGAAAAAATAATAGCATTGAAAAGAGAGAAGTTGTAGCTACAAACGGAAATATAACTTCAGAAATTCTGGAAGTTATTCATCGACATTTTAATACCTAATACCTTATTTTATATGACCAGAACACAAAAGGTTTTAATTGCTATTGCTGCTGTAATCGTTATTATTCAATTTATCAGACCGGAAAGAAATATTTCGGCAGCTCCAACTCCCAATGATATTTTTGCTCATTATAAGGCTCCGGATAGTTTAAAACAACTTATTCAAACTGCTTGTTATGATTGCCATTCGAATAATACAGAATATCCATGGTATGCAAATGTGCAGCCTGTAGCATGGTGGTTAAATGACCACATTAACGAAGCAAAAAGAGAATTAAATTTTTCTGAATTTGCAAGTTATCCCTCCAAAAAAGCAGAACATAAACTAGAGGAAGTGGGTGATGAAGTAAAAGGAGGTGATATGCCTTTAAAATCTTATACGCTGATCCACAAGGATTCTGATTTGAATGATGCGCAAAGAAAAGCTATTGTTGAATGGTCGCAGGGTGTTCGGCAAGAGATTTTAGCAACAATGAAATAAAAAAAAATCCCTGCTAGAAAAAATTAGCAGGGATTTTTTTAAACTTTTTCATTTATAAAGCTTCAGAAACTACTTCTGTAACTTCCGGAACCATTCTTTTAAGTAAGTTTTCAATTCCCGATTTCAATGTAATTGTTGAAGAAGGGCAACCACTACAAGAGCCTCTCAATTCTACAGTGACAACACCTTCATTAAAAGATTTATAAGTAATTGCGCCACCATCCTGTTCAACAGCCGGTTTTACATAATCATTTAATATCTGTTGAATTTTGATCTCTGTTTCGGTTCCTTCATAACTTGCTTCAACATGTTCTTTTTCCAGAATTTGAAGTTCAGATTCTACGGCGCCTTTTACAAATTCTTTTAGAATTGGCTCAATATCCGCCCAGTCTGCACCTTCGGATTTAGTGATGGTTACAAAATTGTTCGCAAAGAAAACTCCGGTTACGAAATTGAATTTGAATAATTCTTTTGCAAATTGCGATTTCTCTGCACTCTCTTTGGTAGCAAAGTCTACACTGTTATTTATTAATAATTTATTTACCAGAAATTTCATGGTTGCCGGATTCGGCGTGCCTTCTGTGTAAACGTTTATATTTGAAGTTGCTGTGCTCATATTTTTATAATAATGTTTCAAAATTAGCCATTTAAAATTTCCTGAATATTTATTCAGCTATTTATGACATATAAGTGACTGCTAAATCCCCGTGTAATTCTGCGGATTTATGTTTTTAATTTCCTGTTTAACACTTTCGTGGATGTCTAATCCTTCAACAAATTCGGCAATTGTTTCGGCATTTACCTGCTGATTTGTCCTTGTTAATTCCTTCAAAGCTTCGTACGGATTTGGATAAGCTTCGCGTCTTAAAATTGTCTGGATGGCTTCCGCTACCACTGCCCAATTAGCTTCAAGGCCTTTTTTAATTTCTGTTTCATTCAACAACAGCTTATTTAATCCTTTTATTGTAGATCTGATGGCGATTAAGGAATGTGCCATAGGTACACCAATATTTCTTAAAACTGTCGAATCTGTTAAATCCCGCTGTAGTCTTGAAATTGGAAGCTTGGCTGCAAAATGCTCAAACAATGCGTTGGCAATTCCCAAGTTTCCTTCAGAGTTTTCAAAATCTATGGGATTAACTTTATGCGGCATGGCCGATGAACCTATTTCGCCTTCTTTTATCTTTTGCTTGAAATAGTTCATAGAAATATACGTCCACATATCCCGGTTCAGATCTATTAAAATATTATTGATGCGTTTTAAGGCATCACATTGAGCGGCAAAATTATCGTAATTTTCTATCTGGGTTGTAAATTCAGAGCGATTCAGTTTTAGAATATTATTTACAAAATTATTGGAGAAATCTTTCCAGTTGATGTTTGGATAGGCCACAAAATGTGCATTGAAATTTCCGGTTGCACCTCCAAATTTAGCAGAAAAGGGAATGCTTTGTAGCTGATTTTTTTGAATGGATATCCGCTCTGCGAAAACTTTAATTTCTTTTCCTAAACGGGTGGGAGAAGCCGGCTGACCGTGTGTATGGGCAAGCAATGAAATATTTGCCCAATCTTTTACCAGTTTATCCAGAATATCGGTCAGTTTACTTAGAGCGGGCAAATAAGATTCATTTAAAGCCAGTTTAAATGAATGTGGAATCGCCGTATTGTTTATATCCTGAGAAGTTAATCCAAAATGAATAAACTCTTTGAAATCATTAAGCTGTAGCTGATCGAATTTATCTTTAATAAAATATTCAACTGCTTTAACATCATGATTGGTTGTTTTCTCAATTTCTTTAATTTTTAGCGCATCATTTTCAGAAAATTCTAAATAGATATTTCTTAATAAATCATAATTAGATTTCTTAAAATTTTGCAACTGTGGAAGAGGTATTTCGCATAAAGCGATAAAATATTCAACTTCTACATACAGCCTGAATTTTATTAATGCTGACTCAGAAAAATATCCGGCTAATTGCTCCGTGGTTTTGCGGTAGCGACCGTCTATAGGTGATATTGCTGTAAGGGCTGTTAAATTCATGCGAAATATTTTTTGCGAAGTTACATTTTTTGAAATAATCAAATTCCTTCCGGGATTTAAATTTGATTATTTACCAAATGTCATTTTCAAAATTTAATAATAATTTACTAATGGAAACTTTGGAATTGAAAAAAGTTTCCATAGTTTTGTTTCCGAAAAAAAAAGGAAAAATTTGGAAATTAAGGAACATATCATCGCTGAAGCCGACAAATTATTTTGTCAGTATGGGATAAAGAGCGTGACGATGGATGATATAGCCAAACATTTGGGAATGTCTAAAAAAACTATTTATCAGAGTTTTAAAGATAAGAACAGTTTGGTAGTTGATATGATGAGTCAGAAAATGGAGGGCCAGATCTGCGTGATGGATGAAACCTTTAGTCATTCTGAAGATGCCGTTCATGAAGTTTTTTCGGCTGTAACACACATGCAGGAAATGTTATCTAACATGAACCCTGCACTTTTTTATGATCTGCAAAAATATCACCCACAGGCATGGCAATTTTATAAAATATTCAGAGAGGAGAAATTATATAAAGTGATTTTCGAAAATTTAGTCAGAGGTGTACAGGAAGGTTATTATCGTAAAGAAATTAATCTGGAGATTTTAACCTGGATGAGAATTGGCCAGATTGATACCGTATTTAGTCAGGCAACTTACCCAGCCAATAAATATCATATAGCGCAAATCATGACAGAAATTACCGATCATTTTCTTTATGGAATTTGCACCATTAAGGGTCATAAGCTAACTAATAAATACAAACACATTACTGAAGAAGAATAATGGCTAATATGAAATATAAACTTTACGCAGTGCTTTTTTGCTTGTTGGGAACCCTATCCGCAAAAGCGCAAAAACAGGATTCCATTCCTTTCTATCTGAGTTTAAATGAAGCGATTGAATATGCTCAGCAGCATCAGAACTCTATTTTAAATGCGCAGATAGATGTGCAGATAGCTGTAAACACAGTCAAGCAAACTATTGGTATTGGTTTACCTCAGGTTAGCGGAAATTTAAATTTTCAGGATTTTATTAAGGTCCCAACCACTTTTTTACCTGATTTTATTTCGCCAAGTATATATGATATACTTAATAAAGAAGGAGTGAAAGATGCGAATGGAAATACCATCCAAATTCCTGAAGGAGACGGAGCCCTTTTCCCTGCCAAGTTTGGATCTAAATATCAGTCATCCGCAGGTTTAGAAGTTAGTCAGTTGTTGTTTGACGGAAGTTATATAGTTGGTTTGCAGGCTTCAAAAACCTTTAAAGAGTTATCCAAGCGCAATTTAGCCAGAACAAAAATTGAAACGGCCGTAGCGGTTACCAAAGCATATTATTCTGTATTAATAAGTAACGAGCAATTGGTTTTGTTAGATGCTAACAGAGATCGTTTGCAAAAATCATTACACGATACTGAAGTTTTGTATAAGAATGGTTTTGTAGAAAAAATTGATGCGGATAGATTAAGAGTGCTTAACAATAATTTGGAAACAGAGAGAGAGAACGTTCTGAATTTATTAGTTCTGAATGTAAATCTGTTGAAGTTTCAAATGGGTATGCCTATTCAAACGCCGCTGAAGTTGAAAGATTCTATGAAAACTCTGCAAATGGAACCAGACGCAACTATAAAAACGGATTCTACAGCTTACAAATCCAGAATTGAATTTTCTTTATTAGAAACTCAAAAGAAACTCAATGAATTAGATTTGAAGAGATATAAAAGTCAGTTTTTGCCTTCATTAGCAGCATTTGGAAGTACATCTTCCAACTTCCAATCAAATACTTTCTCGGGTTTATATGATCAGAGTTTCCCGACAACGGTAGTTGGTTTGCGAATGTCAATTCCATTGATTTCCGGAGGTCAGAAACTTTACAGAGTTAGAAATGCCAAGCTGGAGGTTTTAAAATCAGAAAATAATCTCATTAATTTAAAAAATGGTATTAATCTGGAAATCGCTCAGGCGCAGACCATGTATAAAAACGGGGTTAGATCCTTAGAAAATCAAAAACGTAATATGGAACTGGCAACAGAAGTATTGCGGGTTTCTAAAATAAAATATGAGCAGGGTGTAGGTTCCAGTTTGGAAGTAACTACTGCAGAAACTTCTCTTAAAGAAGCTCAAAATAATTATATCAATGCTTTATATGACATGCTGATCAATAAAGTGAATCTGGATAAAGCAGCTGGTAAAATAAACTACTAACAATTACACATTAAAAATGAAAAGATTAATATTTTTCTCAAGCGTTTTATTTCTGGCTGCCTGTGCCGGAAAATCATCTGATAAGAGATCGGAACTTGAAAAACTTAAAAAAGAACGTGTAGAATTAAACGGCAAAATTTCTAAACTCGAAAAAGAAGTAGGAACTGTAAATGCTGCTGCAAACTCTAAAAATGTAAGCGTTTATACTGTAACTGAAACAGATTTTAAAAATTATCTGGAGGTTCAGGGAAAAATTGATGCCGAAGAAAACGTTCAGGTAAATCCGGAAGCACAAGGTATAGTTACTGCAGTTTATGTAAATGTAGGTCAGAATGTTAGCCGCGGACAAGTATTAGCACAAATTGACGACAAAGTTTTAAGGCAAAACATCGCAGAATTGCAAACTCAGTTAGAGTTGGCAACAAATTTATATAACCGTCAGAAAAATTTATGGGATCAGAAAATTGGTACTGAAGTTCAGTTTATCAATGCTAAAACACAAAAAGTGGCTGCTGAGCGCCGTATTGCGACTTTAAGGTCTCAAATGTCTATGTACAAAATCAAGTCTCCAATATCAGGAACTATTGATGAAATGAATTTAAGAGTTGGTCAGGCAGTTATGCCGGGAATGTCCGGAATTAGGGTAATCAACGCAAGTAAATTAAAAGCAAAGGCTTTGGTTGCAGAATCTTATGCCGGAAGAGTAAATCAGGGCGATGCGGTAACAATTATATTCCCCGATGTGCCGGATACTTTGCAAAGTAAAATTTCTTTCGCATCTAAAACTATTGAACCGGCCTCCAGAAGTTTCAATGTAGAAGTAAAATTGCCGTCAAACAAAAGATTTCGTCCAAACATGCTTGCCGTATTCAAAATTGTTGATTATGAAAACGATAAAGCTTTGATCATTCCTGTTAACAGTATTCAGAAAGCTGAAAGTGGCGAATATGTATTTATTGTTGATAATGGGAAAGCAAAACGGGTATCTGTTCAGTCGGGAAAAGTTTCTGATGGAAAGGCCGAGATTTTATCCGGACTTAAAGTAGGCGATCAGGTAATCACAACCGGGCTCCAGGATATGAACGTAGGCGATATCGTAAAATTTTAATTAAGCCTTATCAGGCGATGCAAATCTTAATTCAATAAGATGAAAGACGTACATAAAGAATTTGGACCCTCAAGCTGGGCCATCGATAATAAGACATCCATATATGTTTTAACGGTTATTATAGCCATTATGGGATATCTTTCTTATCAGAATTTACCAAAAGAGAACTTTCCGGAAGTAATTATTCCAAAAATATTCGTGCAGACCGTTTATCCAGGTACTTCTCCGGCAAATATGGAAAATCTGGTAACCAAACAGATTGAAAGACAATTGAAATCTACTTCGGGCTTAAAGAAGATCACTTCTAATTCCTATCAGGATTTCTCGATAATAACGGCAGAATTTAATACCAACGTAGATATTAAAGATGCTAAACAACGGGTTAAAGATGCGGTTGATAAAGCCCGGCAGGATTTACCCAATGATTTGCCGAATGACCCGAATGTAATGGATATTAATCTTGCAGATTTGCCCATTATGTATGTAAACTTATCAGGAGATTATGATCTTAAAAAGCTTAAAGATTATGCTGATGACCTGAAAGATAAAATCGAAGGGTTGAAGGAGATTTCGGGAGTTGATATTGTTGGTGCTTTAGATCAGGAAGTTCAAATCAATGTGGATTTGAATAAAATGACAGCCAGTCAGATTTCTTTCCGTGATATTGAAAATGCTGTTGGTTTTGAGAACTTAACAATTTCTGGTGGTACTATTAAAATGGATGGTCTCAGAAGAACCCTGAACGTAAAAAAGGAATTTAAAAACGCTTCTGAAATTGCTAATCTGATCATAAAAACACCAACAGGTGCTTCTGTTTATTTGCGGGATATTGCCGAGGTAAATGATTCTTTTAAAGAGCAGGAAAGTTATGCAACCTTATATGGCAAAAATGTTATTACGCTTAACATAAAGAAGAGAAGTGGCGAAAACCTGATCGAGGCATCTGATAAGATCAATGCAATGATTGCCGAAATGAAAGGCACATCGCTTCCTAAAAATTTAAATATTACAATTACTGGCGACCAATCAAATCAAACACGTGTTACACTGCATGATCTGATCAATACCATTATTATTGGATTTATTCTGGTTACCATTATCCTCATGTTTTTCATGGGTGTAACCAATGCCATTTTTGTAGCCATGTCTGTGCCGTTATCCATGTTTATTGCCTTTATGGCTATGCCCGCATTGGGCGGATTACTTGGGTTTAGTTTTACGATGAATATGATCGTGCTTTTTTCATTCTTATTAGGCTTGGGAATAGTTGTGGATGATGCTATTGTGGTAATTGAAAACACCCACAGGATTTTTGATAATGGTAAAATGCCAATTGTAAAAGCAGCTAAATATGCTGCGGGAGAGGTCTTTTTGCCCGTTCTATCTGGGACATTAACAACATTGGCGCCATTTATTCCATTGCTATTCTGGCCCGGAGTAATTGGAGAATTCATGTTCTTTTTACCAATTACTTTGATTATTACTTTACTGGCTTCTTTGGTGGTGGCTTATATTATCAATCCGGTATTTGCAGTGGATTTTATGACAGTTGAAGATCATAATCCGCCAAAGCCAACTTTTGATAAGAAAGTGAAACGAACTCTTCTTGTTATGGGCGGGCTTGCACTTGTGGCTTACCTGATTAATTTTGGTTTTGGAAACTTTGTTGTTTTAATGGCAATTTTATTCCTGCTGAATCACTTTTTCCTAACGGGAGCAGTTCGTAATTTTCAAACTAATATTTGGCCGAGATTTCAGGCCCGGTATGTAAGAGTACTTTCATGGGCATTAGACAGACCACGTGTAATGCTTTACAGTACGGTTGGTTTATTCTTTTTAACTCTGGGTTTGGTATATGTTATTCCACCTAAAGTGGTATTCTTCCCCAGCGGCGATCCGAACTTTTTGTATGTATATGTTAGTCTCCCCATAGGAACAGATCAGGCATACACCAATCAGGTTGTAGAGAAGGTTGAGCAAAAAGTTACTGCTGTTGTAGGTAGAAACAATCCGGATGTTTCATCCATTATTTCAAACGTAACGGTTGGAGTTACTGATCCCCAAGACGAAGATCAGGGTAAGTATACCAATAAAGGGAAGGTAACAGTTGCTTTTGTTGAATATGGTAAGAGATCTGGTGAGAACACCAGTTTATATCTGGATAAAATCCGCGATGCAGTAAAAGGAATTGCCGGAGCAGAAATTACTGTGGCACAGGAGCAGGGAGGACCTCCAACTGCTAAACCAATCAGTATTGAAATTACCGGCGACAATCTGGACTCGTTAGTTAAAACTTCAGAGAAATTAAAAAGCTATATCGCTTCTAAACAAATTGGTGGAATTGAAGAATTAAAATCAGATTTTTTGAATAATAAGCCAGAAATAATTTTTGATATAGATCGTGAGCGTGCAAATCGGGAAGGTATCTCTACAGGTCAGATTGGTATGGATTTGCGTACAGCAATTTTTGGAAAAGAAGTTTCTAAATTCCGTGATCTGGATGAAGATTATGAAATTAATCTCCGTGCTCAGGAAGATCAGCGGAATAATCTGGATGCGTTGAGAAATATGCGTGTTACTTATCGCGATATGGGAATGGGAGGAATGATCAGGCAAGTGCCACTGTCATCTTTTGCGACTATTGATTATGTAAATACCTACGGCGGTGTAAAACGGAAGCAAGGAAAAAGAATTATTATTCTTTCATCCAACGTGCTGAGCGATTATAATCCGAATGAAGTTGTGGCTAATATTCAAAGTGAAATAGATCAGTTCCAAAGTCCGGGAGGAGTTGAGGTGAAAATGGCAGGTGAGCAGGAAGAACAAATGGAAACAGCCGCGTTCCTTGGTTCCGCTTTGTTAATTTCATTGGGATTAATTCTGATTATCCTGGTTACACAATTTAACTCGGTAAGCAAGCCTCTGATTATTTTAAGTGAGATATTGTTTAGTATAATCGGGGTTTTATTGGGAATAACTTTATTCCGAATGGAAATGTCAATTGTAATGTCGGGTATTGGAATTGTTGCCCTAGCGGGAATTGTGGTTCGGAACGGTATTTTGCTGGTAGAGTTTACAGATCTGATGATTGAGCAGGGAATGGATGTTCGCGAAGCTATAATTGAAGCTGGAAGAGCAAGGATGACACCGGTACTTCTAACTGCAACTGCAACAATGCTGGGCTTAATTCCTTTAGCAGTTGGTTTGAACATCGACTTTGCAACCCTGTTTACCGATTTTAATCCGCACTTATATTTTGGTGGAGATAACGTTGCATTCTGGGGGCCATTATCCTGGACAATGATATTCGGTTTAGGATTTGCCACATTCCTTACCTTAATTCTTGTGCCAAGTATGTATCTGATAGCAGATATGAACTCTAAGAAAATAAAACGCTTGATGAAAAAGGCAGCATAATTAGTAAAGAAATATGTGAACGAGAAAGGCCTTTCAATTTTGAAAGGCCTTTCTCGTTATAACAAATACTAAAAAACACAAAAGCCGCTCATTATATAAAATGAGCGGCTTTTGTAAAGTTATTTTTCGATTAGTTTTGAACTGAATCAATTTTAGCGTCAGCTGCAGAATCAACAGTATCAGCCATGTTCTCTAAAGAATCAGAAGTAACATCAGAAGTTGAATCGATAGAATCAGCCATGTTGTTCTCAGATTTGTTAGTGTTACAAGCTGCAACTGATAAAGAAATTGCGAAAGCTAAGAAACCGAATTTGAATAAATTTTTCATGTTTGAGTTTTAAATTGTTTAATAAAAGTTACTGTTAATACCGGGATGTTTAAAAGGTAACCCGATGAATTAGTTTTTTTTTTAAAAAAAAATCGCCAAACAATTTGTTAGGCGATTTCTTAAAGGGTAATCAATTATTGTTTAATTGAATCTACTTTTGCATCAGCAGTAGAATCAATAGTATCAGTCATTGCATCTGATGCAGAGTCAATAGAATCAGTAGTCATTTCTGCAGTAGAATCAATTGAATCAGCCATATTGTTTTCAGATTTGTTAGTATTACAAGCTGCAACAGATAAGGAGATCGCAAAAGCTAAAAAACCGAATTTGAATAAATTTTTCATTCTTATGTTATTAAAAGTTTTTTTAAATATTTAAACTTAATACCCAGTTTCTTAAAAGGTAACCTCTTGAGAATCCAAAAAATAAAAAAATATTTTCCCTATCATTGGGTTACAATTCAGCCATAAACGTATTAATAGTGAGCAAAAAGTTAATTAGTTCAGTTCCGGAGGATAGAGAGTTAATTGTTGGGATACTGAACGATTCAAAAGATACGCTCAACAAAATTTATAAAAACTATTTTCCGATGGTTTTGCAATTAGTACTAACCAATAACGGTGATGAAGATGAAGCAAAAGACATCTTTCAGGAATCAGTTATCGTACTATATAATAAAGTAAAAGAGGGAAATTTTGAACTGAATAGTAAGCTTAAAACATTTATCTATTCCGTTTGCAGAAGATTATGGCTTAAACGATTAAATCAGAAAAGCCGCAATATGCCATCAGATATAAATGATTTTGATGATTTTATTGCAGTTGAGCATGACCTTGAACATCATGAAGAAAAAGATAACCAGTTTAAACAAATGGAGCATTCTCTTATTCAATTAGGAGAACCCTGTAAAACTATTATCGAAGACTATTATATACAAGGCAAATCAATGCAGGAGATTTGCGATAAGTTTGGGTACACCAATGCAGATAACGCAAAAACCCAAAAGTATAAATGCCTGCAACGTTTGAAAAAGCTATTTTTTCAAAAATAAGAACCACAGAATGAAAAGTGATTTTGAATTGATTAATCGAATTGAGGCATATTTAAGAGGAGAATTATCTCCAACTGAAGTTGCTGAATTTGAAAAACTTCGGGCAGAAAATCCGGAGGTTGATCTTAAAGTAATCGAACATCAGGCATTTATTAATCAGGTAACTGAATACGGACAGCAAAAATCTTTTCATTCTGAAATGGATGCAATCCATGAAGGATTGGATATTGCTGCTATCAGAGAAGAAGTTTTGCCAGCAACTTACAAGGTTAAAACTCTTTGGAAACGTTACCGGATAAACACTGCTGTTGCAGCTACTGTAGCTCTTTGTGCTGTTTTATTAACCTTACTTTCCTCTGGATATTTTAGCAAATCAATTACTACAAATTACAGCGCATTACGTCGTGAATTAAACAGTATTAAAAGATCTCAGAACCAGTTAATTAAAGGTATTAATGATCGTCCTGAAAAAGGTCCTGTAAATCCGGGACAATTTGGAGGAACTGGTTTTGCGCTTTCCGCCAACGGATATATAGTTACAAATTATCATGTTGTAAAAGATGCAGACTCTGTGTATGTACAAAACTCTGATGGTGAAACTTTTAAAGTGAAGCAGATTTTTATAGATCCTGCTTATGATCTCGCCGTTTTGCAGATTATAGATCCGGGATTTAAATCTTTATCGGCTTTGCCATATACCTTTAAGAAAAGCACATCTGATTTAGGTGAGGATGTTTTCACCATTGGTTTCCCGCGTGATGAGCGAGTATTTAACAAAGGTTATGTGAGTTCATTAACCGGTTATGCCGGAGATACAGTTGCCTATCAGGTTGATATTTCTGTAAATCCTGGAAATAGTGGCGGCCCTTTATTAGATAATAAAGGAAATGTGATTGGTATAATCAGCGGAAAGCAAACCCAAACGGATGGTGCAGCTTTCGCGATAAAATCTAACTATTTACTGCAGTCTATAGCTTCAATTCCACAAGATTCGCTTGTAGATAAACTGGAGTTAAACAAAAAGAATACACTTGTAGGTTTGAGCAGAACAAACCAGATCAAAAAGTTAAAAGATTATATTTTCATGGTTAAAGTTTATTAAGAAGGAGTTCTTAATAATAAAAAATGCCTTCTCTTATTGGAGATGGCATTTTTTATTGGAAGCAGTTTTTTAATCAGGGAGCAAGACGAACTACTTTCCATGTATTTTTATCGGCTTTACGATACACAATCCGATCATGTAATCGACTTGATCGGCCTTGCCAAAATTCTATAACCTGCGGTTTTACTATATAACCTCCCCAGTGTGCCGGCTTAGGAACATCTTTTCCAGCATATTTTTCTTCCATCACTTTCCAGTCAGTTTCCAGTTGTTTACGGTCTGTAATTACCTGACTTTGCGGCGAAATTACTGCTGCAATCTGACTGCCTTTTGGACGTGTATTGAAATATTTCTCTGATTGTTCTTTACTCAGTTTTTCAACAGTACCCTCTATGCGAACCTGTCTTTCTAATTCGCCCCAATAAAAAACAAGAGCAACCACCGGGTTACGAGACATTTCTTTGCCCTTGGCGCTTAAATAATTACTGTAAAAAACAAAACCATTATCATCAACTCCTTTTAATAAAACCATTCTGGCAGAAGGTTTTCTATCTATGCTTGTTGTGGCCAAAGTCATCGCATTTGGCTCATACAAATTAGCTTCTACAGCTTCCTTAAACCATTTTTCAAATTGGTTTATTGGATTTTTAGAAACTTCTTTCTCAGTTAAAGAAGATGACTTATAATCCTGGCGCAAATTTTCTAGCGCATCTTTTTCTATTGACATGATGCAAAGCTAAACAAATCAGGCTTTCAACAATAAAATTGAATAGCTAAATTGTATAATTCAAAACTCAAACAGAAATTAAAACATATTGTTAAAAAGCTATGATCAATCCAAATAAACATCAAACCGGAAGTTTGCTCATATCAGAGCCTTTTATGCTCGATCCGAATTTTAAAAGGTCGGTAGTTTTATTGGTAGAAAATTCTGATGATGGCGCAATGGGTTTTGTTTTGAACCAAAAAAGTGATCTTTCGTTGAATGATATAATACAGGATTGCTGGAATTGTACATTTCCTATATATGTGGGAGGACCGGTTGGTAAAGATTCACTTCATTTTATTCACCGCAGTTTTGACAGATTGTTAAGTGGAATTGAAATTTCTGACGGAATTTACTGGGGTGGCGATTTCGAAAAATTAAAAATTCTGTTAAATAATAATGAAATCAATTCTGATGAGATCAAATTTTTTGTAGGTTATTCTGGTTGGGGAGATGAGCAATTAAATTCAGAAATTGAAGAAAATTCCTGGCTCATAAATAATAATTACAATAAAGAAGTTGTCTTTGTGCAGGATGAAGAAAACCTGTGGAAAGAAATTGTCATTTCATTGGGACCAAAATATGCACATATTGCAAACTTTCCGGAAAACCCAATGTGGAATTAATTATTTTCCCTTTTCCATTTCTTCCGCACTTTCTTCAACCTTCTTTTTCATGGTTTGCTTATAGTCTATAAATTTTTGTGTGAGTTTTATATCTGATGTAGCCAGAATTTGAACAGCAAGTAATCCGGCATTTTTAGCAGCGTTTAATGCAACTGTAGCAACAGGCACACCGTTGGGCATTTGCAGAATTGATAAAATAGAATCCCAGCCGTCAATTGAATTGGATGATTTTACAGGAACGCCAATAACCGGTAAATGTGTAATAGAAGCAACCATTCCCGGGAGGTGAGCAGCACCGCCTGCACCTGCAATAATTACTTTCAGGCCGCGATTGGCTGCAGACTTAGCATAATCCATCATTCTTTCCGGGGTGCGGTGAGCAGATACAACAGTCATTTCAAAATCTACATCAAATTCCTTCAGTACATCTGCAGCATCCTGCATTACTTTCAGGTCAGACTGACTTCCCATGATGATGCCTACCATTTTCTCCTCCGAATTTTTATCTGAATTATTCATATAAATAAAGTGCTTTTTTGATCTTTAAACTTTGACTTTTATTGTTTCCTGAATAAACCGGGCCTTTTCAATAGCTTTTTCGCGGTCATCATCCAGTATGGTTACGTGTCCCATTTTCCGGAATGGTTTGGTTATTTTCTTCCCGTAAAGGTGAATATAAACACCGTCAAGCTTTAAAACCTCGTTAATGCCTTCGTAATCAGCAGAACCTTCATACCCTTTTTCTCCCAGTAAATTGATCATCACCGCATTGGTTATGGATCTGGTATCACCTAAAGGTAAATTGAAGATGGCTCTTAAATGCTGTTCATATTGCGAAGTGTAATTTCCTTCGATAGTATGATGGCCACTATTGTGAGGTCGTGGAGCCAATTCATTTACCAGCAACTCTCCGGTTTTAGTAAGAAATAATTCCACCGCTAAAACACCAACTATTTTTAATGAATTTGCGATAGAAATAGCCAGTTCATCTGCCCTTTGCAGGATTTCAAAATCTAAGGTAGAAGGAGAAATCAGAAACTCAACCAGATTGACTTCCGGATTAAATTCCATTTCTACACACGGAAATGTTTTTACTTCACCGTTTTCATTTCTGGAAACAATTACAGCAAGTTCTTTCTCAAAATCTATTAATTCTTCAATAATACTTGGGGCGGTAAATGCTTTAGTCAGATCTTCCTGAGTACTTAGTTTTTGAACACCACGACCATCATATCCATCTTTTCTCAATTTTTGCATAAATGGAAAAATTAAAGGAGTGTTTATCAGATCTGCTTTTGAATTGATAACCTGAAAAGGGGCAGTGGGTATATTATTTTCTTTAAAAAACTGTTTTTGTAAACCTTTGTCCTGAATTAACCGGATTACCCTGCTTTGCGGATAAACTAATTTTCCTTCCTGCTCCAGTTGCTCCAGGGCATCTACATTTACTTTTTCAATCTCAATGGTCAGGAGGTCAACATGTTTTCCAAAATTATATACAGTTTCATAATCTGTTAATGAACCAACTTTAAAATGATCGCATAAATGTCTGCAGGGAGCATCTTTATCAGGATCTAAAACACGGGTTGTCACATTAAAATTAATGGCTTCCTGAATCAGCATTCTTCCTAATTGGCCGCCACCTAAAATTCCTAACTCTAAATCACCGTAAAAAGCTTTCATAATCATTGCAAGTTTAAACGAAATCTGTGACAAATTATAAGTTTTGCTCTCATTAGATTTATAATTGAAGTATCTGATAACAGAAAAACCCCGGCAAGCGGGGTTCTTCTGTATAAAATTTAAATGGAGATTGTTATTCAGTCATGATCATTTTAAAGGTTTGTACATTTTTAGATGTAGACAAACGAAGCATATAAACTCCTGCGGATATGTTAGACCCATCAAATTCAAATTTCAGGGTTTGATTTGCATTCGCTTTTCCTTCATACATTCGTTTAACCCGGGATCCCTGTAAATCATAAACATCCAGAATTACCCTTGGTTCATCAGATGGTAATGTGAAGGCTACGCTGGCATTTTTACCGAAGGGGTTGGGATAAGCACTCAGCATAATTTTGGAAGTTTTTACAGTGATTGTAAAAGTTTGGGCCGGACTCTTATCAATACCCCCAAATTCAGTCCCGCCATCATCTTTTAAAATCACGCTTAAAGTAGCCGAACCACATGCATTGATGGCAGGAGTGAAGCTCAATGTTCCATCAGGGGAGATGGAGGGTTGAGCAGAAAACAAAGTTTTATTGGTACTAGAGACGATAAAATTTATTGCTTGACCTTCTTCCCCCGGATCACCTTTGGAAATATTAGTTGCCCATGATGGAAATACTTGCGGACCGACATTTTCAAAAAGAATTTTATCAGTCCCTTTTGTAAATGAAGGAGCTGAATTTACTTCATTAACGGTGATCTGGATTTCTTCTGCCACGGTACAGATACCATCTGAAACTACAATTTTAACGCGATAAATTCCGGGTCCTTGATCTTCTGATGGCGTCCAGGAAAACTGGCCTCCGGAAGGATTAATAAGGGCTCCGGTGGGGAAGTTACCATGAGATGCTTTGGCCAGAGAAAAGATTAAGACATTGGCTGGCAGATCACTATCAGTAGCAGAGGCTGTAAAATTGAGTATAAAACCTTCGTTCACAGTTTTATTTCCAATAGCGTACAGAACCGGTTCAATGTTGATTTCACAAACCTTGATCTCGATTTCTTCCTGATCGCTGCAATCTCCATACGAAACCCTAATTTTTACCCTGTATGTTCCCGGACCTTGTGCTTCGGTTGGTGTCCATGTGAACAAACCGGTAGATTTATTAATTACTGCCCCTGGCGGGAATTTACCCGTAGCAGCATTAGCAAGGGAGAATTTCAACGTATTAGCCGGTGAATCTTTATCGGTAGCTTTTGCAGTGAAGCTGAGTTTTTTCAGCTCGTTGACTGACTTATTGCCAATGGATGACAGAATGGGTGATGTGTTAGACACCGTTTCGCTTACCTCTGTAAAAACTGATCCTATTCCTGGGAAAGCTCCGTTTGCTCCATCAAAATCCTTGCGTTTAGTAAGAGTACC
>JBBRCI010000039.1:0-25238 GCA_038204935.1 Sphingobacteriales bacterium
TTTTATTGCAGAATTGCAGGCTTTACAAGCTGATCTTCAGGTTGTAGTTGCTTTTAGAATGTTACCTGAAATTGTCTGGAACATGCCAACTAAAGGAACTATCAATTTACACGCATCACTCCTGCCTCAATATCGCGGTGCGGCACCAATAAACTGGGCGATTATTAACGGAGAAAAGGAATCTGGTGTAAGTACATTTTTCTTAAAGCATGAAATTGATACCGGTGATGTTTTGTTCTCAGAGCAAATTGCAATTGAAGCTGATGAAACAGCCGGAGATCTGCATGATAAACTGATGGAACTCGGTGCCGGATTATTGGTAAAAACAGTAAAAGCAATAGAAGGAGGTCATTATCGTGAAAATCCACAATCAAATTCTTCTGAAACTGAATTAAAACATGCACCCAAATTATTTAAAGAAGATTGTCTTATCGACTGGAATCAGCCTGCAAATTTAGTTTTCAATCGCATTCGCGGATTAAGCCCGTATCCAACAGCATTTACAAAGCTTCAGGAGAAAACCTTAAAAATTTTCAAAGCTGTTCCGGAGCAAAAAAATTTGGATACAGAAGCTGGAACTTATCAAACTGATGGGAAGACTTTCCTGAAATTTGCTTGTCCGGATGGATTTATCTCTTTACTGGAAGTTCAGCTTGAAGGAAAAAGGAAAATGAAAATTGATGAATTCTTACGTGGTGTAAGGCTATAGAACTTAAAGTTTATTCAGTTTTGATAATAGGAACCGTGATGTTTCATTAAAATAACGTTTCCGGTTATATCCCATCACCCATTGAATTCCAGAACTTGCATTGGTAAGAAAAACTTCATCTGCTTCATTTAAAATTGCGGGATTTATCTGAGCTTCTATCAATTCCATATCATTTTCTTTTGCCAGACGCATAACTACATTTCGCATTACGCCTGCAATACAACCTTCGCTTAATGATGGGGTATAAAGTTTCTTATCGTAAACAATAAATACATTGCTGCTCATTCCCTCACACAAAAAACCATTTTGATTCAGAATTAAAACTTCATCCAGCTTATGCTGATTTTTAAAAACTCCGGCTAAAATATAAACCAGAGAATTATTGGTTTTAAGGTTTGAAAGTATATTAATTGGCTTAGGCAACTCGTCAAAAACATCAATAATTAAACCCCGGGAATTTGTGGGATAAACTTCATCCGGTAATTTGCTTACTTCCATAGCATATCCCATTTTATTTCCGCTGGGACTATAAAAGCCATCGGCGTTTCTAAATGCAGTAAAGCGGACTCTAGCATTCGGACCGGTTTTATTTCGGCGTACTAATTCTTCAACTTTTTCGCGGATAAAATAGCTATCGACCTGAGCGTAGCCTTCCATTTTCAGGGCTTTCAATCCTTTTTTAAGTCGGTCGGCATGCAAATCAACAAATTTAAGTTCGCCCTTAACATAGCGCATAGATTCAAACACTCCATCTCCGTAACGGAAACTTCGATTGGAAATGGTCATAACCGGATGATCAGAAGGAAAAATCTCTCCGTTAAAATTGATATACTGTTTGCTCATTGATTAGTTTAATTTTCAACTTTTACGTAGTTGCGCCATTTCTCCAAAACCAGTTGAAAATCCTGTGGTATTTCCGAATCAAAAAATATAAATTCTTTGGTTCCCGGATGAATAAACCCGAGTGATTTAGCGTGTAAGGCTTGTCTTGGAATCAATTCAAAGCAATTTTCGACAAATTGTTTGTATTTACTAAAAACCGTTCCTTTTAAAATCCGGTTGCCGCCGTAAGTTCCGTCATTAAATAATGGATGTCCAATATGTTTCATATGGGCTCTGATTTGATGTGTACGGCCAGTTTCCAGCTCGCATTCAATCAAGGTAACATAGTTCAATCGTTCTAAAACTTTATAATGCGTTACAGACCATTTCCCTTTATCTTCCTCATCATAAACTGCCATAACCTTACGGTCCTTTGCACTTCTGCCTATATAGCCGCTCACCGTTCCTCCGTCTTGTAAATCTCCCCAAACAAGGGCCAGATATTTTCTGCTGATTGTGTGGTCATAGAACTGCTTGGCAAGGTAAGTTATTGCCTTTTCATTTTTACTGACCAACAATAATCCCGAAGTGTCTTTATCAATTCGGTGGACCAAACCAGGCCGACCTTCATTGCCGGGCATTTGCGGCAATTGCTGAAAATGATAGACCAAAGCATTTACCAAAGTGCCGGTATAGTTATTAAATCCGGGATGTACCACCATGCCCGCCGCTTTATTAATCATGATTACATCATCATCTTCATACATAATATCTATCGGCAGATCTTCCGGATAAACTTCAGTATCACGCGGCGGATGAGGAAGTACAATAGAAATGACATCGAATGGCTTCACTTTATAACTTCCCTTTACGGGATTATTATTCACAAGCACATTTCCGCCTTCAATTGCATTCTGAATTCGGTTGCGTGAAGTATTTTCAATACGCTGTGTTAGAAATTTGTCCAGTCTAACCAACGATTGACCTTTATCAACCACAACATTAAAGTGCTCATACAGATCATTATCATCGGTTTCGGGCAATTCATCCATCTCAATCATGCTGCAAATTTAAATCTTTAATCTAATTATTGCTTAATAAACAATTTTGGTATCATGGTTGCTATAGGATCAACACCTAACCTAATGAAACATGAAAAATTTTACTAAAAACGCAGTTATCCTTCTGAATTTTTTCCCATTTCTAATGAAGAAAATTTACTTTAGGCCATAGCATCCTAATTAATTTAATGAGAAAAGTTTATTTATTCCGATCCCTTTTAATTGTTCTGTTATTCACCTTTTCATCAACGGTATTTGCCCAACGCAACGTTTCCGGGCTTATTAAAGCAGGACCTGATGATGCGACTAAATTAACAGCCGCGTATCTCAAACCTTTATTTAAAGGACTTGGAGTAGGATTAAACTCCGGTTGGAATAATACGGCTCACTCAAAAAATACAGCCAGATTTGAATTTCGTTTCGGCTTAACCGGTGCGTTTGTGCCCTCTTCAGATGATCAGTTTGATGTGACAAAAATTGGATTGTCCAGTCATATAAGACCATCAAATAATTCGGATGTGTTAGCTCCAACACTTTCGGCTAATAAATCATCAGGACCTCAAATGGATGTTTATGATGACAACAACGTCAAAATTGAATCATTTACAATGCCGAAGGGGCAAAATTTACCGATTATTCCCGCCCCCGAATTACAGGCAACAATTGGTCTTCCAAAAGGTATTGATTTGAGCATCAGAGCTGTTCCAAAGGTAAATATTGGAAACAACTTTGGTTCTTTAAGTATGTTTGGCGCAGGTGCTAAAGTGGAATTAATTCCCCTAATTGCCGGAAATAAAATTGACAAAGTTATTCCTATAGATATCGCGGTAGCATTTGGTTATTCTCAATTCAATTATAAATTACCTTTAGACGTGCAGGCACCTAGTGGTTCTGTACCAGAAGATGGCAATCAAAGTCAGGATTTTTCTAACCAGATGATTGATGCAACTTTCTCGGGCATGAATGCCGAAGCTATTATTTCTAAAAAATTATTATTCTTTACTCCTTTTATAAGTGTTGGATATAATACATCCAAAACAAAAGCTGATATGCTGGGTAATTATCCGGTTGTAACTGGCGGGAATTTAATTTCAAAAACCTACACTACCTTTACTGATCCCGTACATTTAAATCGGGATGATATTCAGGGATTGAAAAGTACTATTGGTTTTCAAATGAATCTGGCAATTCTTCGATTATATGGTTCTTACAGCATGGGAGAATATAATTCGGCAAATGTTGGAATTGGTATTGGTCTGGGCAAGTAATTTTAAATACAGATATTTGAGCCTCCTTATCGGGAGGCTTTTTTTATGATCGATTTACAGTATTACAGTCCGGAAGAAGAAATCTTTAATCCTATTTTCAGGGAGAAAAATATCCGTGTTTTTGTTAAAAGAGACGATCTCATTCATCCTTTTATTTCGGGTAATAAATGGCGGAAGCTAAAATACAATCTTCGGGAAGCTAAAAATTTAAATAAAACTCATCTTATTACTTTCGGTGGAGCATACTCCAATCATTTACTGGCAACCGCTGCTGCTTCGGCAAAGTTTGGTTTCAAAAGCACGGCTTTTGTACGTGGTGAAAAAGTTGAAAATCAATTATTAATGATGTGTCGTTTGTTCGGCATGGAATTAATTTTCACAGAAAGAGAAGCTTATCGCGATAAGCAAAAACTTTTTAACGAAAACTTCGCAGAAGATGTAAATTCATTTTTTATTGATGAAGGTGGGTCCGGGGAACTGGCTGTAAAAGGCGTTGCTGAATTAGTCAACGAGTTAAACCAAGAATACGATCATCTATTTTGCGCCTCCGGAACAGGCACAACGGCAGCGGGAATATTGAGAGGATTAAATAATAATAAATTAAATACTAAACTGCATGCAGTTCCAGTTCTAAAAGGCGGAGAATTTATCCGCAATGAAATTTTAAATTACAATTCTGAATCAGACAATTTTGAAATTCATCTCGATTATCATTTTGGAGGTTACGCCAAAACAAGTCCCGAACTTTTAAAATTCATTCAAACTTTTAGCAGTTCTTCAGGAATTCTCCTGGATCCGGTTTATACCGCCAAATTATTTTACGCTTTGTTCGATCTGATCGAAAAGGATTATTTCGAAAAGAATAGTAAAATTCTGGCAATTCATACCGGTGGACTTTTCGGATTATTAGGAATGTCTGATAAAATTATAAAAGAAATAAGATGATTTCAGGCAGAAAATCTATTAATATTTCAAAATAATTTTTACTTAAGAGAGGTCATCAATTTTGTTTTTAACTAAAAAACAGGTTTAAACAGTTTAAACCTGTTTTTTAATAAAATTTGTAAAAAGTGCCAAAACTTGACCGTTTGAGCCCTTTTCGATATTTTTGAGTCTAATCGAAACAACTTATGTACAAAATATCAGTAGCACCAGATCAGGTTCAGGAAATTTTAAGCAAGCACGTTCTTGCTGATGGATTTGACTTAACTTTTGACATGGAAAAAAGTAACGGAGTGCATATCTACGATGCAAAATACGACCGTACTTTATTAGATTTCTTTACTTGCTTTGCTTCAGTTCCTCTTGGTTATAATCATCCAAAAATGGTAAACGATGAGGCATTCAAGAAAAACCTGATGCTTGCCGCAATGAGCAATCCATCTAACTCAGATATTTACACGACGCAATATGCTCAGTTTGTGGAGACTTTCTCTCAGGTAGGTATTCCAGACTATTTGCCGCATGCATTTTTTGTTGCCGGCGGTGGTTTAGCTGTAGAAAATGCATTAAAAGTGGCAATGGACTGGAAAGTTCAAAAAAACTTCCAAAAAGGTTATACCCGCGAACTAGGGATGAAAGTAATTCATTTTGAAAAAGCTTTCCACGGTCGTACCGGATATACTCTGAGTTTAACCAATACATTACCGGATAAAACCAAGTGGTTTGCCAAATTCGACTGGCCGCGTGTTTCATTTCCTGCAATTAAATTCCCTTATACTGATGCAGGCTATGATGAATTAAAGCAACGTGAAGAACTTTCTTTGGCTCAAATACGTCAGGCTTTTGCAGATAACAAGGATGATATTTGTGCAATACTTATAGAGCCTATTCAGTCTGAAGGTGGTGATAATCACGTAAGGAAAGAATATTTAGAACAATTGCGCCAGCTTTCTGATGAAAATGAGTGTATGCTTATTTATGATGAGGTACAAACAGGTGTTGGACTAACCGGAAAATTCTGGGCTCACGAACATTTTGGAGAAAATGCTCGTCCGGATATTTTGGCTTTTGGAAAGAAAATGCAGGTTTGTGGTATTTTAGCGGGCAAAAAAGTTGATGAAATTGAAACCAACGTTTTCAAAGTTCCATCCAGAATAAATTCTACATGGGGTGGAAATCTGGTTGACATGGTTCGTTCATCAAAATATCTTGAAATTATTAGAGAAGATAACTTGCTCGAAAATGCAACTGTAGTAGGAAATTACTTGCAAGAGCGTTTAAAGAAAATCGCAGAATCATCAAACAATAAAGTTTCTAATGTTCGCGGAAGAGGTTTACTATGTGCGTTTGATTTCCCAACTAAAGAAATGAGAGATTCTTTCATTAAAAAAGGGTTGGAACAAAAGGTAATGTTCTTGGGATGTGGAAATAATACAATTCGTTTCCGACCGGCTTTGATCATGGAAGAAAAACACATCGATCAGGGACTAGAAATAATGGAAAATATACTTCCAACATTATAGTTCTCTTTTTCACAAAATTTAAAATGCCCGGCACTTTAGCCGGGCATTTTGCGTATTAGTAGAATGCAGAAAAATATTCTGGTCTTTTCTATTTTATATTTCATTGGTATCGCTTTCGCGGAAGCCCAAATAAAATATTGCCTTTCCGGCGATTGCGACAATGGTAAAGGAATGTATCGTACAGATAGCAATGATTTGTACGAAGGCGATTTCAATAATGGAATGTTTGAAGGGTTTGGAAAAATGTCATTCAAAAACGGTGATATTTTCGAGGGCGACTGGTTTCGCGGACTTCCCAAAAAAGGATTTTATCTTTTTAAAAATGGCGATAAATATGTGGGATTAATAAATAATTTTCAGGCAGAAGGTTATGGAAAAATGTTGTTTAAAAATAAAGACATCTATCAGGGAAACTATCAAAATGGAAAAGCAAATGGCAATGGTTCGTTATTTAAAATAAACGGACTTAAATATACTGGCGATTTTAAGGATGATAAATTTGATGGTAAAGGTATTATGACTTTCCCTAACGGGAATATTTATGAGGGAGATTTTGTTAATAATGTACGGATAGGTAAATGCACTTATCGGTTTAAATCCGGAGCGGTTTATCAGGGAGATTATTACAACAATGACTTTAACGGAACAGGAACCTATTTATTTCCTGATAAAAGTTTATACACCGGTTTGTGGTTAAACGGCAAAAGATCAGGGAAAGGGGTTTATAAATATAGCAGCAGATCTTTTTATGAAGGAGAATTTAAAAATGACCTCCGCAACGGTTATGGCAAAATGGTTTATGAAAACGGCAATGTTTACGAAGGAAACTGGCTCAACGGGAAATGCAATGGGAAAGGATCTTTGCGCCTTACAAGTGGACGAATTTTGGCCGGAAACTTTAAAGACAATGCGCTTAATAGCCGTTAACTTAAATTAAAAAGATTATCTACTCCTAATAATTTGCGGCTTGTAAAGCCTTCTGCATAGGTAGTGTTAATATATCTTCCGAAATCACGGGCACGTGCATCTATTAATTTCAAAAATTCCGGCGATGAAATATATGTTCCGTTTTCATCACCATCGGGATTAAAAAATTGAGTTTCAAAAGCAGCGATGCTTTTCATTTTAACGTCCCAAAAATCCGTAACATCTACCAGAATATCCGGCTTAATATATCTGTCCTGAATATATTGAAGTATTAATCGTGGTCGCCACGCTTCTTGTATTTCCCCTTCGTTTTTAGTTTCTATTTTGGATAAACCTGATAAGAATACGGAATCATTAATTAATTCACCGGCTTTTCCATGATCCGGATGACGATCTTCCATCGCATTAGAAAGTACAATTTCTGGTTGATATTTACGTAACATGCGAATAATTTCTTTCTGATGGTCCTCATCATTTTTAAAAAAACCATCCCGCATAGCTAAATTTTCTCTGACGGTTAAACCCATCACTTTAGCGGAGTTTGCGGCTTCTACGTCCCTAATTTCTGCCGATCCTCTTGTACCTAATTCTCCTCTGGTCAGATCTACAATGCCTACCTTTTTCCCTAAATGTAAATGTTTTAAAATAGTTCCGGAGCAACTTAATTCGGCATCATCCGGGTGAACCGCAAAAACTAAAATATCTAATTTCATATTATTTAACTTGAACCAGCTTGCTGATTCGTTTTTTGACTTTTGAGGAATTGGGTTTGGTAAAAGGATAGAAAAAATCCATCACTTCCCCATTTCGGTTTATCAGATATTTGTGAAAATTCCAGCGTGGAGCAGTGCTTACCTTTCCATTTTGTTTTTTATCTGCCAGAAACTGAAATAAAGGGTGGGCATAATTTCCGCGAACGCGAATTTTATCAAAAATGGGGAAATGAGTATCGTAATTTATTTCACAGAATTTTCCAATTTCATTCCCGTCCAGTGGTTCCTGTCCACCAAAATCGTTGGATGGGAAAGCCAGAATTTCAAAATCTTCCCTCGGAAACTCGTTCCTTAAACTTTCTAAATCTTTAAGTTGGGATGTGAAACCGCAATCTGAGGCAGTATTGACGATAAGAAGAACCTTGTTTTCAAAATCTTTTAAACTCACCACTTCACCATCCATTTTTTGAACAGTAAATTGATGTACCGATTTTTTATCCATATTTAGTTGTTGTACATATAATACCCCGAAGTTCGTATTATGTTTTCAATATCACGGTCTTCCTGCGGATCGTATTTATTCTTCAGGTTATTTCCAAAGATACGTGCAACAGATTGATAAAAGAAAGCCGTAAAACCACCTTTCATATCTTTTAGAAGCTCATAACTGCTATTACCGGTTTCACGATCAATTAATTTAATCAGAATTCCACCCTGAGTTATGGTCAGATTTTTAATTTCTTTGTTAAACATGGTTTTAATCTCGGTCTCAAAATCTTTGACCAGTTTTTTCTTTTCCCTGCGGGAAATTTCAGAACCCAAATCCCTCTGTAAACGTGCGTATCTGTGCCTTGCAAACATCGCGTAAGGCAATACTTTAAGCACATTATATCTAAGCCTGTTAAATTTAGCTCTTTCTTCAGGCGATTTGAAAATACGGGTAGAAATTACTATTACATCTTCCAGCGGAATCCAGGGAATGAGTTCATCATCCACATTGGTAATGGCAACGTTAATGGTATCGTTTTTGCCCTTAATATAAGGGTCATTCTTTATCTGCGCCGAGGCGCTAAAGCACGTGCAACCCAAGCAAAAAATAAACGCAAGCCTGAAAATTTTCATAAATTTATGCCTTGTAAAGTTACAGCTAAAATCTTATACTATATATACGATAAAATGTTAGATTGTAACCCAATATTTATTTAAGGTTTTTAATACAGCTATAGTTTTTACATATGAATGAGTTAGTGATCGATCTGGAAGCTGAGAAAAAAGAGATCCTTAAAAGATACCGGGCGTTGTTAAGAGCATGTAAGCCTACCATGCAAAAAGGCGACAAACGCATGATCAGGCGTGCATTTGACATGGCCCTTGAAAGTCACCAGAACATGCGTCGTAAATCTGGCGAACCTTATATTTATCATCCAATCGCTGTTGCCCAGATTGCTGCAGAAGAGATTGGATTAGGTACAACTTCTATTGTTTGTGCCTTATTACATGATGTTGTTGAAGATACAGATATTACGCTGGATGATATTGAAAGAGAATTTGGCAAAAAAACCGCTAAAATTATAGACGGATTAACTAAAATTTCCGGTGTTTTTGATTACAACAGTTCTTTACAGGCAGAGAATTTCCGTAAAATGTTGCTTACCCTGGCAGATGATGTTCGGGTGATTTTGATAAAACTTGCCGACCGCCTGCATAACATGCGGACCATGGATTTTATGCCACGAGATAAGCAATTGAAAATTTCGTCGGAAACAGTTTATTTATATGCGCCTTTAGCTCACCGTTTAGGTTTATACATTTTGAAATCAGAGTTAGAAGATCTTTCCATGAAATACATGGAACCGGAAACTTACAAACTGATTGCAACTCAGTTAAATGAAAAGAAAACTGAACGCGAAAATTTCATTAAAGACTTTATAGACCCTATTCACGAAATTCTGGAAGAGCAAGGCCTTAAAGCTGATTTATATGGCCGGCCAAAATCTATCAATTCTATCTGGACAAAAATTCGCAAAAAAAATATTCCCTTTGAAGAAATTTATGACCTTTTTGCTATCCGTATAATTTTAGACAGTAAACTGGAAAATGAAAAATCTGATTGCTGGAAAGCCTATTCAATAGTTACAGATCTTTACCGCCCAAACCCGGATCGTTTACGCGACTGGATATCATCGCCAAAAGCAAATGGTTATGAGTCTTTACATACTACCGTGATGGGTCCGAAAGGTCAATGGGTAGAAGTTCAGATTCGTACCCAACGCATGAATGAAATTGCGGAAAAGGGTTTTGCAGCTCACTGGAAATACAAGGAATCTTCTGCCGATAAAGGTCTGGATCAGTGGATACAAAAAATCAGAGAACTTCTAAATAACCCGGAAGCCAATGCACTTGATTTTCTGGATGATTTTAAAATGAATCTTTTTTCCGATGAGATCTTCATTTTTACGCCAAAAGGAGCGCTCATGCAGTTGCCAATAAATGCCACTGCTTTAGATTTTGCATTTGAAATCCATACCGACATTGGTTCAAGTTGTATCGGGGCAAAGGTTAACCATAAGCTGGTTCCTTTAGCGCATAAACTGCAAAACGGCGATCAGGTAGAAATAATCACTTCGAGCAAGCAAACCCCAAAAGAAGACTGGCTAAGCTTCGTGGTAACAGCTAAAGCAAAATCAAAAATTAAGTCTGCTTTAAAGGAAGAGAAACGCAAAGTCGCCGAAGACGGAAAAGAGATTTTAGAGCGGAAACTCAAATCGCTTAAAGTGACTTACAATACTGATAATCTATATAAGCTTACTTATTATTTCAAACTGCCTTCAACCCTTGATCTGTTTTACAATGTGGCCAAAGGGTTGATTGATATTAAAGATTTGAAGGAATTTGTTGCATCTGAAAAAGTAATTGAAAGCAAGCCTGAAAAACCGGAACCGGTTCCGTTTGACAACTTACTGAAGAAAAATAAAGGCAAAGACAGCGATACATTATTAATTGGGGAAGATCTGCAGAAAATAGATTACAAACTTTCAGCATGTTGCAATCCAATTCCCGGCGACGATGTTTTTGGATTTGTAACCGTTTCTGAAGGCATAAAAATTCACCGGACAAATTGCCCGAATGCGGCCAAATTGTTATCAAATTACGGTTACCGAATTGTAAAAGCCAAATGGAATTCGCAGAAGGAGCTTGCATTTTTAACCGGATTAAGAATTAAAGGAATTGACGATGTTGGATTGATTAACAACATCACTAAAATTATATCGAGCGATTTTAAGGTCAACATACGTTCTATTACTGTAGATAGCGACGAAGGAATTTTTGATGGCTCAATAATGGTTTTTGTGAACGACACCGTACACTTAGACAGTTTAATTAAACGTTTAAAACAGGTTAGAGGAGTTACTTCTGTAACCAGATTTGACTCTGAAGCTGATGTGATTAATAAAGCTTCCTGATAAAGCTCTGTTTTTAGTATTTTTTGGATAAATTTGAACGTAGTAAACCAATATATGCCTGTACAAGAAACCATTCTAATGGTTAAGAAAATTTTCGAGGCGTATCTCGAAAATAAAAGCCTTCGCAAAACCCCTGAACGTTTCGCGATTCTGGAAGAAATTTATTCAAGAAGTGATCATTTTGATGTGGAATCATTGTATATCCACATGAAAAATAAAAAATATCGCGTTAGCCGGGCAACAGTATACAATACATTAGAGCTTTTGCTTTCCTGCGATTTGGTTACCAAGCACCAGTTTGGTAAAAATATGGCGCAATTCGAAAAATCTTACGGATATAAACAACACGATCATATCATTTGCATTGACTGTGGTAAGGTTGTTGAATTTTGCGATCCGCGGATTCAGCAAATCCAAACTATGATGGGCGATCTGCTGAAGTTTGAGATCACACACCATTCTCTGAATTTATATGGAAATTGCAGTCGTTTAAAAGCCGGTCACTGTGATGCTTTTGCCAGCAAAAATTAATTCGTTAAGTAAATCTGAAAAATTCTCAAATAGTAATCGTATCCATAAATCGGTCTTAAATATTAATGTTCAAATCTGAACAACTTTTAAACATCCGGACAAAAACGAAATAAAAATTAAAAAGATCCATATAGGATTATACTTTTGCAGGAGTTTAAATTATTTTGGAATTTCCTGAGTAATAAATTTATAAATAACATACTAATGGCTGTTGATGTATTATTAGGTCTCCAATGGGGCGATGAAGGAAAAGGTAAAATTGTAGATGTTTTAAGTCCTGAATATGATCTGATTGCCCGTTTTCAAGGCGGACCAAACGCTGGGCATACTTTAGAATTTGATAACCAGAAGTATGTTTTAAATACCATTCCATCAGGGATATTCAACGACAAAGCCATGAATTTGATTGGAAACGGCGTTGTAATAGATCCAATTACGCTAAAGCGAGAATTAGATAATCTGAAAAAAAATGGTTTTAATCCGGTTGCACAGGGCAAACTGGTAATTGCACGTAAAGCTCATTTAATATTACCGACGCATCAGTTGTTAGACGCAGCTTCTGAGACCAAAATGGGATCCGATAAAATTGGTTCTACATTAAAAGGAATCGGACCAACATATATGGATAAAACCGGCAGAAACGGATTACGCGTAGGCGATACTACTCTACCTGATTTCCGCGAACGATACAACAAACTGGTTAATAAGCATAAATCTATCCTTTCTCATTACGGAGAAATACCTGATTTTTCTGAAAAAGAATCTGCATTTTTTGAAGCTATTGAAATGCTTAAAGAAATACCTCATGTAGACAGCGAGCATTTTGTAAATCAGTATTTAAAAGATGGCAAAACTGTATTGGCAGAAGGTGCGCAGGGAACTATGCTGGATGTTGATTTTGGCTCCTACCCTTTTGTTACCTCATCAAATACAACTTCGGCAGGCGCTTGTACAGGTTTAGGTGTGGCTCCAAAAAATATTGGAAACGTAATTGGGATTTTTAAAGCTTACTGCACGCGTGTAGGTAGCGGACCATTTCCAACCGAATTGGAAAACGAAACCGGAGAGGAATTACGAAAGCTTGGTCATGAATTTGGTGCAACCACCGGTCGCCCCCGCAGGTGCGGATGGATAGATTTACCTGCTTTGAAATATGCCATAATGCTTAACGGAGTTTCAGAATTGGTTATGACCAAGGCTGATGTTTTAAGTGGTTTTGAAACGATTTATGCCTGCACACATTACCAATATGATGGAAGTAAAATAGATTATATGCCGTATGATATTAATGCCCTTAAAGCAGAACCTGTTTTAGAAGCAATCCCGGGCTGGGCTGAAGATTTAACCAAAATCAGGGCAGTAAATGAAATCCCGGAGAAGTTGCAGGATTACATTAACTATCTTGAGAAGCATTTAGGCGTTCCTGTGAAATACTTATCTGTCGGTCCGGACCGGGTACAAACTCTTACTTTGTGCTAATTCAATAATATTCTGCTCCCGGATTTTTTCCGGGAGTTTTACTTTCAGTTTGTGCAAACCGCAGAATTTAAAACATCAAATTCCGAAGAATTTAAAACCAAAGCTTTGCTTTGGGCAAACCAATTCCGAACTGCCTGTTATTTTGATTCAAACAACTTCCAGGACCCTTATTCTGCTTTTGATGTTTGCATTGCTGCAGATGCACTATCAGAAATTAATTGTCAGACCGGAGAAGCCTTCAATAAACTAAATACTTTCCTTAAAAAAAATCAAGGTTTCGTACCCGGATTTTTGAGCTACGATCTGAAAAATGAAATTGAAAATTTGGTTTCGGAAAATTCGGATCAGCTACATTTTCCAGATCTGTACTTTTTTTCGCCGGCAAATATTATCCTGATTAAAGGAAATCAGGTTAGTATAAAATCTGATGATGCGGAAATAATCTGGAAAGAGATTAATCAGACTTTACTTCCAATTGCTTTCCAAACGGAGTTTGACGGCAGTTTACAAAACAGGATAGACAAATCAGATTACCTGAATAAAGTTGATAACATAAAGCTAAATATCCGTAAAGGAGATATTTATGAGCTCAATTTTTGTCAGGAATTTTACGCGGCTAATGCCAATTTAAATCCGGTTCATACATTTATAAAACTTAACAGGATTTCGCCAACTCCTTTTGCTACATTTTTCAAAACTGGCGATAAGTATATTATTTCGGCCACGCCCGAAAGATTTTTAAGCCGGAGAGGAAATAAATTAATTTCGCAACCCATTAAAGGAACCGCAAAGCGTTTTGAAAACACAGAAGAAGATTCACTTTCTAAAAGCAATTTACTTAGTAACGAAAAAGAACTTTCTGAAAACGTGATGATTGTGGATCTGGTTCGGAATGATCTGACCAAAAGTGCCAAACCAGGAACAGTTCAGGTGGAAGAATTATTCGGAGTTTATAGCTTTAAACAAGTTCACCAAATGATTTCAACGATTGTTTGTGAGCCAAATGAAGAACTTTCAAATTCAGAAATAATTAAAAACACTTTCCCAATGGGATCTATGACCGGAGCTCCAAAAATAAGAGCAATGGAGTTGATCGAAAAATACGAAGAAAGTAAACGCGGCTTATATTCAGGCGCTGTTGGTTATTTTTCAGAAGAAAATAATTTCGATTTTAATGTGGTAATACGGTCTATTCTTTATAATGCAGCAAACAAATTTCTTTCTTTTCAGGTGGGAAGCGCTATTACCATAGATTCAGATCCTGAAAAGGAATATGAAGAATGTCTTTTAAAAGCAGAAGCAATCTTTAAAGTTCTTCAATCTTAAGTTGTAGGCAACAAAAAGTCCTGAATAATTATCCAAAAATTTGAATATTTATTCAGGACTTTAAAGATTAAATTTGAATTATTTTTTAGCTCCTGTATAATATTTACGTGCTTCAGGCAAGTTACTTCTAATCTGCGAAATACGTGTTGCATCGCTCGGGTGAGTGCTTAAAAATTCCGGTGGTGCTCCGCCTTTGTTGGCTGCAGCCATTCTTTGCCAGAAACCTATAGCGCTATCCGGATTATATCCGGCCATTGCCATAAAAACAAGACCCAAACGATCTGCTTCTGACTCCTGCTTACGGGAATAATTTAAAATTGCTAATTGTCCGCCAATACCATAAAGCTGACCTAAAACCTGTTGTGTTCCCTGAGAAGCTCCACCAGCAGCAGCACCAATTACCCCACCACCAATTTGAGCAGCTGTCATTTGAGAATATCTTTCTGCAGCATGCTGAGCTATTGCGTGAGCAATTTCATGACCCATAACAGTCGCTAATCCGGCATCATTTTGTGTAATCGGCAAAATACCTTTGTAAACAGCAACTTTACCACCTGGCATACACCATGCGTTTATTTCTTTACTATCAATTAAGTTAAACTCATACTGATAATTGTATTTATTCCCGTATCCGTTATTTTGCATGTAGCGATTGATAGCGCTTGCTATTTTCGCTCCAACTGCTTTTACCCGTTGTGCATCCGCAGAGTTATTGATGACTTTGGTTTTAGGACTATTCAGGAAATCGCGGTAAGCGGTAACGGCTTCCTGCCGCAAGGCTTCGTCATTTACTAAACTTAACTGGCTTCTTCCTGTTAAAGGCACCTGTGAGCATGATACCAGCATTGCCGTTATAGCAATAACTGACAAAAATTTGAATGTTTTCATAAATCTGTATTGAACAAGTTTTGATTAAACTACTTTCTTTTTGAACAGATCTACTCTGGATTCTTTGCCTTTTAATAAACGTTCGATATTTTTTTGATGTGTGACTAAAATAAGTACACAAATACACATTCCATACAGCACAACCGAGCGGATTGGTGATTGAAATACAAATATGATACTTAATGGAAAAGTAAAACCCGCAAGGATTGAACTTAAAGAAACATATTTGGATATTAACAATACCACAACAAAAACAAGAACACAGAGCATTGCTGCCGGAAAGTGTACTGCCAATATCATTCCAAATAATGTTGCGATACCTTTTCCACCTCTAAAACCGGCAAAAATAGGGAATAAATGACCCATAACCGCAGTTATCCCCAGTGCTAACTGGTAATTTGCAAATTGAACAGAGTTATGAGGGCCGGTTACAGAAAGACCGATGAGATAGGCAAGATTTGTGGCTGTAAAGCCTTTTAAAATATCCAGAATCATTACGGCAATACCAGATTTTTTACCCAATACTCTGAAAGTATTGGTAGCTCCTGCATTACCGCTTCCATATTCACGAACATCAACACCATAAAATGCCTGCCCTATCCAAACCGCAGTTGGGATAGAGCCGAAAAGATAGGCCAGTATCAATGCTGAAATCGAAAATATTGAAATCATCGGGGTACAATATTACTAAAAACCACGAGCTGAATAAGATTTAGAGGATTTAATTTTCGTCTTTTATCGCTTTTAAGCTCATGTCCAGACTTTTAACTGAATGCGTAAGTGCTCCCATTGATACAAAATCAACCCCGCACTGAGCATATTCCAAAACATTCTCTATTGTTATTCCCCCGGAAGCTTCTGTTTTAAAGCGTCCTCCAATTATTTCAACGGCCTTTTTTAAATCAGCAAAAGAAAAATTATCTAGCATAATCCGGTCTACATTTCCGGTTTCTAAAACCTGATGTAATTCACTCAGGTTTCTAACTTCTATTTCAACAGGAATATTAAGATTTTTTTCTGAAAGATATTTTTTGGATGCTTCTATTGCCTGAGAAATTCCACCCGCATAATCTACATGATTATCTTTGATCAAAATCATATCGTATAAACCAAATCGGTGATTTACACCTCCGCCAATTTTTACAGCCATTTTTTCCAGAAAACGAAGATTTGGAGTTGTTTTGCGTGTATCTAAAACTTTGGTATTTGTTTCTTTAAGCTTTTCAACCACCAGATGTGTTGTACTGGCAATCCCGCTCATGCGTTGCATAATATTTAATACCAGCCTTTCGGCGATTAAAATTGAATGAACACTTCCGGAAACGTAGAAGGCAATATCACTAACTTTTACTTTCTCGCCATCCTGAATTAAAACTTCAACTTTGAGGTTGGGGTCTACTTCTTTAAAAATTTGCAGAGCTACATCAATTCCTGCGATGATGCCGTTTTCTTTAACAAGCAATTTAGCTTTACCTTGTTTATTTGCGGGAATGGTAGATAGTGAGGTGTGATCTCCTTCGGCAACATCTTCTTTAAGTGCTTGCTGTACAAAGGATTGAATTAAATTAGTATCTGTATTCATGATGTGCTATGAATTCAAAAGTAATAATTTTATGAGTTTTCAATTATTCTTTCTCCAATTCAATTCGCATATCCGTGATCAGGTAACGCCCGCCCGTTTCTTTTAATGAATAACTGACTCTAAAATCTCCATTTTCAGTTTTTAAAGAAACTACCGCAAAGCGATAATTCGGGTTCGAATCTAAAAGATGTATCAGCTTAGCTGAAGTGGGATTATGTTTTGATAAAAAATCTTTCAATATAATTTCTGCCTGAACTTTAGAATATACATCCTCTTCAGAAAGAATGACTAATTCGACCGTTGAAGCAAAATTTTCAGCTATTGCTGATGTATTTGAAGCCTTAAGAAACGTAGTTATCTCTTTAACAATTGCATCGGCACCTTGCGCTTTCACCGAAATGGAAATGCACAAACTAACTAATAAAATATATAATGCTTTAATTTTCATATTCAGTTAAAAGCTTAACCAAAATTATGCCATGAAATGTAAAAGATTCACTATTTGAAACATCAAACGTATATTTGCAACAATGGAAAAGAAAGCAATTCTACTGATTCTGGATGGTTGGGGATATGGAAAACATGATAAATCTGACGCGATTTCTGCGGCAGATACACCCTTTTTCGATTATTTAATAGCGAATTACCCCAATTCAAAGCTTAAAGCGTCGGGCGAATCTGTTGGTTTACCGGGGGGCCAAATGGGAAATTCGGAAGTGGGACACATGAATTTAGGTGCCGGCCGCGTGGTTTACCAGGAATTGGGTCGAATAAATAAAGCAGTTGACGAGAAAGAATTTGATACCGATCCGGTATTAACCGGTGCATTTAAATATGTTAAGGAGAATAACAAAAATATTCATCTGATTGGCTTACTTTCCAACGGCGGAGTTCATTCTCACATAAAACATGTTAAAGGTTTATGTGATGCCGCAAAAGCAAATAATGTCGAAAATGTATTTATCCATGCATTTTTAGACGGACGAGATACTGACCCAAACTCAGGACTTGGTTTTGTGCAGGACCTGGAAGATCATCTCAAAAATTCAAGCGGACAAATTGCTTCGGCAATTGGTCGGTATTATGCCATGGATCGTGATAACAGATGGGAACGTGTTAAAAAAGCATACGATTTATTGGTTAAAGGCGATGGAGAGAAAACTCAAAACATCTCTGAGCTGATTCAAAAGTCTTATGTCAATGATGTTACCGACGAATTTATTTTGCCCATTGTTAAAGTTGACGACAGCGGAAACCCAATCACAAAAATCCAGGAAGGCGATGTGGTTATTTCTTTCAACTTCAGAACAGACAGAGGGCGTGAAATCACAATTGCTCTAACGCAGAAAGAATTTCCGGAATATGCCATGAAACCTTTGTCTTTGAAATATATCACCATGACCAATTATGATGATACATTTAAAAATGTGGAGGTGGTTTTTGAAAAAGATGATCTTATAAATACGCTTGGCGAAGTTCTGGAACAGAATCATAAAAAACAGATCCGCATTGCGGAGACAGAAAAATATCCGCACGTAACATTTTTCTTTTCAGGAGGGAGAGAAAAGGAATTTATTGATGAAAGAAGGATCATGATTCCATCGCCAAAAGTGGCAACATACGATCTGAAGCCAGAAATGAGTGCAGAAGGAATAAGAGATGCAATTGTTGAGCAACTTAAAGCCGGCTGGCCTGATTTTGTTTGCCTCAACTTTGCTAATCCGGACATGGTTGGACACACAGGAGTTTTCAGCGCTGTGGTTAAGGCCGTTGAAACCGTGGACTCCTGTTTAAAAACTGTTGTAGAATGCGGTATTGAAAATGGATATTCTTTCATCATTCTTGCAGATCATGGGAATGCAGATTTTATGATTAATGAAGACGGATCGCCAAATACAGCGCATACAACCAATCTGGTTCCATGTATTTTAATTGATATCAATTTTAAACACATTGCTGATGGAAAACTGGGCGATGTAGCCCCAACAATTCTGACGTTGATGAATATACCGATTTCAGAAACTATGTCGGGTAACGTATTGGTATCAAAATGAGATATACCGGAATAATACTGATTCTTTGTTTTCTTTTGGGATGTAAATCAGAAACAACAGAAAAAAAAGCTCCTGATGTTTACTTTGACCTGAAAACCTATTTTGAAAAAGAAGCTGTCAAATTAGAATCGTCTAATCCCGTGATTGAAAAAACAGTTTCACGCAACAGCGTAAAACAAAATAAAAGAATATCAAATATAGACTGGGCAGCGGAGCTGAGTCTCTTTACAGCTTCGGATATAAATAAATCGTCATGGAAAGATAGTTATGAGAAAATACAAAATGATTCAAGTTTGCTTTACAAAGCACGCGATAGCTCATTAAGAACCCGAGAAATTGAAATCCTAAAAAACAGTAAAGGTTCGATTAAAAAAATAAAAATCAAAAATCAAACTATCAACCGTTTATATCAATCGTTTGAAAATCTGCTCTACATCCCCGATTCATTATACCAAATAGATAAAAAACAACATGTTCTGATAATTGGAGAAAATGATTATTTGATCAAAGGAAATTTAAAATAAAATATTAGACAATAAATTTTATTTAATATCCTGCAAATGAAGACGGGCATCATTCAATTGCGCAGTAATATCTTGCCTTCCGGGATTGAAATCTAGAACCTTTTGAAAATCGCTGATACAAGATTTGAACGCTTGAATTGCTTTGGTTTTATCATACAATCCGGGTATTTTCTGACCTTTTAAAATACCATAATCCCGGTAGGCCAAAGCCCTGTTTTGATACAGCTTAATATCTTCACCGTCAAGCTGAATTGCCTTTCCAAAATCTCTTATAGATCCCAGTAAAAGCTTTTCACGATCTGAATTTAATAGATTTTTAGTCTCGGTAGCCATAATATTTCTGGCTTTTCCTCTGTAATAATATGCACTGTTCTCGCTCGGACGTAAAGAAATTAACCTGTTAAAAGTATTGATAGCCTTGCCGTAGTTTGAAGAGTGATAATAAGAATATCCCAACATGTATAAAGTACTTACATCATTAGAATCTGTAGCAATTGCTTTTTCCAAATGGGAAACGGCCATTTTAAAGTCACCGTCAATCAAAGCTTTCTGTCCCATTTTCTGGTAATTGCTCTGTGCGTTAACTGCTGTTCCTAATAGAATAAAGCATAATAAACTTAAAATAGATCTCATTGGGGGATTCTGTAACAAAATTAATATCGTATTATTAACGGCGTGAAGTTAGTATTATTTCTGAATGTAGTACTTTTAGCACTTTAAACCACAAACTTACTAGATGAAAAGAATTTTTTTAATCACTACAGCCTTATTTTTTTCCTTTTGTGCAATGGCGCAGAATGGTTATAATGAAAATCAGTTTCAGCAATTAGGAGAAACTCTTCCAACCCCAAACACCTACCGTACCGCCTCTGGTGCTCCAGGACATGAATATTGGCAACAAAAAGTTGATTACAATATTAAGGTTGTTTTAAATGATGAAAATCAGAGTCTTACAGGTGTAGAAACTATTACTTACATAAATAACTCTCCGGATGCACTTCCCTATTTATGGTTGCAACTGGATCAAAATTTATTCAGTCCCACATCCGATACCTATATAACAGAGACCGCTTCCGGCAAAACAATAGGTTCGGCAATGGATTTTAAAGCACTTGAAACTTTCACCAGAACAGATTTTAAAGGCGGGTACCTGATTAAGCAGGTAAAAGACGGAAGCGGAAACGCTTTAAAATTCAGCATTAATAAAACAATGATGCGTGTTGATTTGCCAAGACCATTAAAATCTAAAGAGAAGTTTACTTTTTCTGTGGATTGGTATTACAACATCAACAATACCAAAACTCATGGCGGTCGTAGTGGATATGAATATTTTGAAGGAGATGATAATTATTTGTATGAAATGGCTCAGTTTTTTCCACGACTTTGTGTTTACAACGATGCAGTTGGATGGCAGAACAAGCAATTTCTAGGAAACGGAGAATTTGCTCTGGAGTTTGGTGATTATAAGGTAAGCATTACAGTTCCTTCCGATCATGTTGTTGCCGCAACCGGAACCTTGCAAAATCCTAATGATGTGATGAAAAAATCATGGACGGATCGCTTAAATAAAGTAAAAGATTCTGATAAACCATTGGTAATCATCACACAGGATGAAGCAACAGCTAATGAAAAAAGCAGAGCTAAAACCACTAAAACATGGGTATTCCAAGCAGATAATGTTCGTGATTTTGCATGGGCATCATCACGTAAGTTTATCTGGGATGCCATGAAAGTAAAGGTTGGAAATAAAACTATTCTGGCCATGTCTTTATATCCGAAAGAAGGAAATCCGCTTTGGGAGAAATTTTCTACCCAGGCAATTGCGCACACATTACAGGTTTATTCAAGATATACGGTTAACTATCCTTACCCTGTTGCGTGGTCTATTAACGGCCCGGTTGGTGGCATGGAATATCCAATGATTTGTTTTAACGGACCTCGACCGGAAACTGATGGCACCTATTCTCCGCAAAGCAAATACGGCTTAATTGGTGTTGTTATACACGAAGTTGGTCACAACTTTTTCCCAATGATTGTGAACTCTGATGAGCGCCAATGGACCTGGATGGACGAAGGTTTGAATACCTTTTGCCAGTATTTAACCGAGCAGGAATGGGAAGAAAACTATCCTTCACGTCGTGGAGAACCACGTGACATTGTGGGTTATATGTCTTCAGACAAAGCAACTTTAGATCCGATTATGACCAACTCTGAATCTATTTTACAGTTTGGGCCTAACGCTTACGGCAAACCTGCAACTGCATTAAATATTCTGCGTGAAACCGTAATGGGACGCGAATTATTTGATTTCTCATTTAAGCAATATGCAGAAAGATGGGCCTTCAAACATCCGGAGCCTGCAGACTTTTTCAGAAGTATGGAAGATGCTTCCGCGGTAGATTTGGATTGGTTCTGGAGAGGTTGGTTTTATGGAATAAAGCCCGTTGATATTGCTCTAAATAATGTAAGCTGGTACAGCATTGATTCTAAAAATCCGGATACGGAAAAAACAAAAAATAAGGCAAAACGAGATAAAGAAGCACTTTCAATCTCTGAACAAAGGAATAAAACGTCAATTCCGAAATATCGTATTGATACTTATCCGGAACTTTCAGATTTCTACACTAAATATGATGCTCTGGAAATAACAGATTTCGACCGGAAACAGTACAAGGAGTATTATGAAGCTCTAGATCAGAAACAAAAAGATGCGTTGAAAGCAGGCATAAACTATTACATTCTTGATTTTGAAAACGTAGGCGGTTTGGTTATGCCAATTGTTTTAGAGATGGAATATCAAGACGGAACTAAAGAATTGGTTCGCATTCCGGCAGAGATCTGGAGAAAAAATAATCAGAAAGTTTCAAAGCTTATTGTAAGTAAAAAACCTGTTAAACAATTCTCAATAGATCCTTTCCAAGAAACTGCAGATATTAACATGAACAACAATAACTTCCCTGCAAAAACTATTGAATCTCAATTTCAATTGTTTAAAGAGAAGCAACAACAAAAACAACCAAACCTGATGCAACAGCAGCGGGACGGAAAATTATAATTTGATTTATATATTAAATGTCCCGTAAAAAAATGCGGGACATTTTTTCAAATTAGAGACTTCAATAAATTCATCTTAAATTGTGTTATGATTAAAAAGATCACCGTTGTTTTACTTTTTACCCTCATCTTTTCTGTTGTTGAAGCACATAAATTTTATACTTCATTAACTCAGATTGAGTACAATAGCAAAAATAAATCTGCAGAAGTGATCATGAATTTATTTACAGATGATTTGGAAAAGGCATTAACGCGTCAAGCAAATCATCCTGTTAGAGCAACAGATAAAGATTTTGAAAAAAGCTGTTTCAGTTATATTGACAAAAAATTCCAGATAACTGACAGTAAAAACCGTTTATTAAAAAATGAATATGTCGGCTTTGAATTTAAGCGTGACATGGTCAGTATTTATTTGGAGATCAAAAATCCGGGCGATCTGAATAAACTACGTTTAAAGCAGGTTTCGTTAATGGAAGTTTCTGACGATCAGAGCAATATCGTAAATATTGTAAACGGAAAATCCCGTGGTTCTTTAATATTTAAAGCCAGTGACGCCGGAATTAAAAACATAAATCTTAAAAATTAGAGCAATAAATCAGACGATTTTCAAATTCTAATAACGCTTTAAAGTCAGAATTTAAGTAGAATGCTACATTGGCACAAGCCTTGCACTTTCTACTGTTTGCCGCTTGTTTAGGCAAATATTTATATTTCACTGTCATATTGACGTTTTTCCAAAATAGATGAGTAATTACGACACTTTTGATTTCAACCGGGCACTACCTCTTATCAATGAAGATACAGAGTTCTTTCCATTGATGTCTCAGGAAGATGAGGAGGAGATGAATAATGAGGAAACTCCAGAAATACTTTCCATTTTACCTTTAAGAAACACAGTTTTATTCCCCGGAGTTGTTATTCCAATTACCGTTGGGCGGGATAAATCTATCAAATTAATAAAAGACGCTTACCGCGGAAATCGCATGATTGGGGTTGTTTCGCAGCAGGATGTAGCTATAGAAGATCCAACTTTCGACCAGTTGAATTCAGTTGGTACAGTGGCTCTGATCATTAAAATGCTGCAAATGCCCGATGGAAATACAACTGTTATTATCCAGGGCAAGCAACGTTTCCGTTTAAATGAAGAGGTTCAATCTGAGCCTTACATTAAAGCTAGTATTCAGAAATTTGAAGAAGTAAGGCCAAAATCTGATAAAGAATTTAAGGCAATAATGGCTTCTATCAAAGAAATGGCCATGCAGATTATTCAGCTTTCGCCGAATATTCCAAGCGAAGCCGGAATTGCCATTAAAAACATTGAAAGTCATTCTTTCCTTATCAACTTCATATCCTCAAATATGAATGCGGATGTGCCAGTAAAACAGCAAATGCTTGAAGTTGCCAATTTGCGTGAACGTGCAAAATTGGTGATGGAGCATTTAACTGTTGAGTTGCAAATGCAGGAACTGAAAAATCAGATCCAGTCTAAAGTTCGGGTTGATTTAGATAAGCAGCAAAGAGATTATTTCCTGAATCAGCAATTAAAAACCATTCAGGAAGAATTAGGAGGCAATTCTCCGGATCTGGAAATTGAGAATCTGAGAGAGCGTGCCGCAAAGAAAAAATGGGCGAAAGATGTTTCAGATCATTTCACAAAAGAATTAGATAAAGCCGGAAGAATGAATCCTGCTGCAGCAGATTATTCTGTCCAGATTAATTATCTGGAACTATTGCTTGATCTCCCCTGGAATGATTTTACTAAAGACAATTTTGATTTGAAACGGGCTCAGCGCATTTTAGAAAAAGATCATTACGGCTTAGATAAGGTTAAAAAGCGAATTATAGAATATTTGGCGGTGCTTAAATTGAAGCACAATATGAAGGCGCCAATTTTATGTTTGGTTGGCCCTCCGGGAGTTGGTAAAACATCTTTGGGAAAATCTATCGCGAAAGCTTTAGGTCGTAAATATGTTCGAATGGCCTTAGGCGGCATTCGCGATGAGGCCGAAATTCGCGGTCACCGGAAAACTTATATTGGAGCTATGCCGGGTAGAATAATTCAATCCATTAAAAAAGCAGGCGCTTCAAATCCGGTATTTGTATTGGATGAAATTGATAAAGTAGGTAATGATTTCCGAGGTGATCCTTCATCAGCTTTGCTGGAAGTTCTGGATCCGGAACAAAACAATGCTTTTTATGATCATTACGTGGAAATTGATTACGATCTTTCAAACGTTATGTTCATCGCGACAGCAAATTCTCTAAGTAATGTTCAGCCGGCTTTGTTAGACCGTATGGAAATTATTGAAGTGAATGGTTATACCATTGAAGAAAAAATTGAAATTGCCAAACAACATTTACTTCCAAAACA
>JBBRCI010000040.1:0-24975 GCA_038204935.1 Sphingobacteriales bacterium
TTAACAGAACATCAGGTTTTAAATCCTTCCGGAGGAAAAGGGATTTATGGGCAGGTCCATTTCAAAAATTTGGCAATAGGAGTTATAGTTATTGATGAATTTAAAAATACCTGGCTGGTTGGTCAATATAGATTTCCGTTAAATGAATATAGCTGGGAAATTCCGGCTGGAGGTTGCCCTTTGGGAAGCGATCCTTTAGATACTGCAAAAAGAGAATTATTAGAAGAGACGGGAATAAAGGCAAAATCCTGGAAAGAAATACAAAGAATGCATCTTTCAAATTCTGTAAGTGATGAACTGGCAATAATTTATTTGGCAGAAGGTTTAGAATTTGGCTTATCAGAGCCCGAAGAAACCGAACAATTGGTTGTAAAAAAACTAAGATTTGAACAGGCTTATGAGATGCTTGAAAGCGGAAAAATTACAGATTCATTGAGTGTAGCCGCAATCTTGAAGCTTAAAATTATGTTAACAGAAAAAGTCTGAATTTAAAATGAACCAAACTTCTTTTAAATCATTCACCTGTATTGGATATTTAGATTTGTAAGTTTGCAAAATCATGAATAAAATTCTCGGGTATATATTTTCTCCAATTCAATATATAATTTTCGGTTTATTTCTAGCAATTTTTCATCCTATACAGTGGTTAGCTTTAAAAACCGGTGGATATTCGGCGCATAAAAAAGTAGTAGATATTCTGAATTTTTTTTTGATGAGTACCTTGTATCTAATAGGAACCAGAATTACATTTAAAAACAATCAGGATTTACCTTTAAACAGACCAATCATATTTGTTGCCAATCATCAGAGCCTATATGAAATACCACCTTTAATCTGGTTTTTAAGAAAATATCACGCCAAGTTTATCTCTAAAATTGAACTTACAAAAGGAATTCCAAGCATTTCATTTAATTTAAAATATGGAGGCGGCGCAAATATTAACAGGAAAGACAGCAAACAAGCGGTTGCTGAAATTTTAAAACTTGGCCAGAGAATGAAAGCCAATAACTGGTCCGCAGTCATTTTTCCGGAAGGAACCCGTTCCCGGGATGGAGAGTTAAAGCCCTTTGCGGTTGGCGGAATAGCCACATTGTTAAAAAAAGCACCCAACGCATTAATAGTTCCGGTAGCCATTACCGGTTCATGGAGATTGGTTCAGTTTGGTAAATTCCCCTTAAGTTTTGGCGAAAAAATGACTCTAACCGTTTTAAAGCCAATTGAACCCAAGAAAGATTTGCTTGAAGATGTAGTAGCACGAACCGAAAAAGCTATTAAAGCCAGCAAGGCTAGTACTTAAATTAAATATTCTTATTCTCAATCAATTTAAAAAAATACTCGCGGTAAGTATCTCCTACCGGGATATTTTTATCCTGAATTTGAATCCGGCTACGCTCTATACTATCAATTTTATCTAACGCGATAATATAAGATTTATGCACCCGCACGAAACTCCCGGAAGGTAAAACCTCTTCCATTTTTTTCATATTTTGAAGGGTAATAACTCTTTCCGTTTTGGTGAATATTGAAATATAATCTTTCAATCCTTCGATAAAAAGAATATCATCCAGGTAAATCTTTTGAATTTTATGCTCCGTTTTTACGAAAATGAAATTGTTGGTATTATTGGCCTGAATTTCATTTCCATTTGCTGAGTTTGCAGAATTATCCTGCTGTTTCTGTAACACTTTTTGTGCAGCTTTATAAAAACGATCAAAAGCAATAGGCTTTAATAAATAATCGGTTACATCTAATTCATATCCATCCAAAGCATATTGCGAGTAAGCAGTTGTTAGGATTACATCACATTTGCCATTAATGATCTTCAAAAATTGGATTCCGGTTAATTCAGGCATTTGCACATCTAAAAAAACCAAGTCAACTTCGTCATTCTGAACCAGTGAAAGTCCTTCAATAGCACTAATAGTAGATTTTACCAATTTCAAAAAAGGTACTTTAGAGATATAATCTTCTATTATATCAAGTGCTAAAGGTTCATCATCAACAACAAGGCAACGTATCATGCTTTAAATTTAAAAATTAACCTGCAAATCATTTAAAATTTAACAAACTCTAACAAATTAAAAGTTTAAAGTTTTAAATGGAGCGTGCATTTATAAAAATCCTGCTCATTTTTTATCTCTAAAACGTATTTGTTCTTATATAAGAGGTCTAACCTCCGCTGAACGTTTAACAAGCCAATTCCTCCTGTTATATCTTTATTCAGGTCGCTTTTTTTGTTCACAACTTTAAAAAATAATTCATCAGATTCTATGTGAATGCTAATCTCAATCGGATTCTTTTCATCCGTTGCAACGCCATGTTTAAAAGCATTTTCAACAAATGAAATTAAAACCATTGGCATAATCGTATGATTATCGGGATTGCCGCTAATATCCAGATGAACAAATGAGTTGTTTTTGAACCGAAGTTTTTGTAACTCAATATAGTTTTCAAGATAACTTATTTCTTTACTCAGGCTTACCATATTATCATTGCTTTCGTAAAGCATATAACGCATTATTTCAGAAAGCTTTAATATTGCTTCTGGCGTTTTGGCCGATTTTTGGTACGCCAAAGAATAAATATTATTTAAGGAATTAAATAAGAAATGAGGATTTATCTGCGATTTAAGAAAGGCTAATTCTGCGGTAAGTTTTTCGTTTTCCAGATTACTTTTCACCTTTTCATTCACAAACCAATCCATCATAAACTTTAATGCTGTGCTTAGAAAGATAAAGAAAATACTAACGAAAACAGAGCCCATATAATAGTCGAGAAATGAGATTTCAACCTTTTTTGCACCCCGTAATAGAACAAATTCTCTAAAAATTGTAGCCAGTCCATATTTTAACAAGCCGGCCGAAAGAACCAATAAAACAATGCTGGTAATTAGCCAGAAATACTTTTTATTATTTAAAAGTTTAGGTAAGAGGATAAGGTAGTTGATGTAGAATGTTAGGATATTAATCAGGCCGAAATACACAATCACAACAACAGCACTGTAATTAAATTTGCCGTTACTACCTAAATAAATGAAGAAAAGCAGAATTGAAATCCAGATGGAAACGTGTAAAAATATCTGCTTAGTTTTGTCCATTTTCCTTAATTAACATTAAACATTAAAAGTAAATTATTTGACAATTTAAGATTTGCCCTTTCGACCAACTGCCCTCCGCACTCTACCAACTCTGGTAAATTCTCTATTAACTGTTGGTCTGCTAAAATATGCACTTCATCTTCAACTTTAGCAATTTGGTCTAATACATTTTAACAGCCCATTTATTAGTTTTTTATTTGATCATTAAATTAATGCGCTATGAAAAAGTTAAGCAACACCGTTTCTCCGTTTCTATTGTTACTTCTTCCCATGTTTTTAGTTGTGGGTTTGCTGGTATTTAATTTACAGAACGAAATTCCCGCAGAAAGGTACAATGCAAGTTTACATTTGCAGGTTCCATCTTTCAAGGCTTTAATTCAGAGCATTTTTTAATTAAGAATGCCAAATGAATTTATAATTGAAACCAGAAAGCTTTCATATAGCTTTGCCAGCCAAAAAGTGCTCAATGAAGTTTCACTTCAGGTGCCTTCAGGAAGTATTTATGGGTTTTTAGGCCCGAATGGTGCCGGCAAAACCACTACCATTAAAATCCTTTTAAATCTACTTCGCTCTGATAAAAACAATGTTTTGCTCTTCGGCGAAGAAATTAACAAAAATCGCCTTAAGATATTATCCCGCATTGGCGCATTGGTAGAACAACCGGCAATTTATAGCCACTTAACAGGAAGAGAAAATTTAAACAACCGGGCTATGCTGCTCGGAATTCCCAAAAAACGTATTGATGTAGTTCAGAACATTACCGGCATAGATGATTATGCGGGCAAAAAGGCGGGAAAGTATTCGCTGGGAATGAAACAACGCTTGGGAATTGCTTTAGCTCTTTTACCCGATCCGGAATTACTCCTATTAGATGAACCTACAAACGGTTTAGATCCTAACGGGATTATTGAGATCAGAAAATTACTGCAAAAACTCACTTCAGAAGGAAAGACAGTTTTTGTGTCAAGCCATATACTTTCTGAAGTTGAAAAAATGGCCACCCATGTGGGCATTATCAATCATGGAAAATTATTGTTTCAGGGTTCAATCGCACATTTGCACGATATAAGTATAAATACAATTTCTATAGAAGTCAACAATGTTGTTGATGCAGCCAATATGCTTCTAAATAAGGGATATACCGCAGACATTAAAAATGAAAGCATCATTTTGCCTTACTCCTCCCAAAGAGAAATGAGTTGCATCAATAAACTTTTGGTCGACAGCGGATTTTCGGTCTTCGGCTTGAGCCGACCAAAAAATGATCTGGAAACTATGTTCTTAAATATTACCAAGAATTAATATGCAGGCCTTCCTCATTTCTCTTCGTTCAGAATTTTATAAGTCCAGAAACACGCTCAGCTTTTGGTCGGCTATTTTACTGCCCCTAATTATTTGTGCATTAATTGCTGAAGGCTTTTATGTAAACTCAAATAAATTAGCCGGAATGACCGGCATGATGCAATGGTTTCGGTTTTCCGGAGCATTTCTCGGGGTTATGGGTTCATTACTATTACCCATGCTGGTAATCTTTCAAACTTTTTCCATCAATAATATGGAACACCGGGCAGATATGTGGAAGAGCTTATTTGCTTTGCCTCTGCCAAAATGGAGTGTTTACAGCAGTAAATTTGTCTATGCGGTTTTTCTGACTGCACTATGCTTAACTTTATTCGCAAGTTTTATTATCGCGGCAGCATATCTGATGAATTTTTTCAAACCCGAATTTAAGTTCAACCAGTTTGACATGTCAGCTTTACTTTTCAAGTTGCACCTCAAATTATTCCTTGCTTCAATAAGTATTATTTCCCTTCAATTTGTTTTTAGCCTGCTTTGGTCAGACTTTATACAATGTATGGGACTGGGTTTTCTGTTAACTATTTTCGGAATAATTGTGGCAAATTTGGGCTGGAAATACGGATACGCCATTCCATACGCTCAACCGATGATTGCCATGAACGCAGTTACTAAAGAAATAAAAATTGATGGCACCCAGACAATAGACTTTGTTTTAATGACCAAAGAAATTTATGTCAGTCTTGCAATCGGATTAGCGGCATTTGCATCCGGATATTTTATTATCCGCAAACGCAGCGTTAACTAATTAGCGCAAAGGTTTCGGAATTATTACCTGACTTTCATGTCCTTCTTCATCTACAGACTGGACACCGAAAAAATAATTGTCTTTGGAATAGTTTAACACGGCTTGATTTTCTTTAACAAAAACTTTCTTTTCCCAAACCGGATTGCTGGTTTCACGCATTAAAACATAATAACCGTAAGGCTTTTCACCTTTGGGCGATTCCCATTTTAATTCAGTTTTATTGGTTAAACCACTTGTTATTACTCCAACATTTTCAGGATCGGCGGGAGCTAAAGCCAGATTTGCCAACGTTGCCAGATTCATTCGGGCCACTTTCTGAATGTAACCGTAATCAACAAAATCAGGCGTGTCGCCGTAATCTATGCCATTTTCTTTACGTACATCCTGGTGTTGCCTTTCAAAATTTTCATTCATTTCGGTTACCCGGATTGCAGGAAAACCTTGCTGAGAAAATGCAGTATGATCTCCTCCACGTAAATATCTGTCCCTGCGATAAATTAAATTTACGTCTAGTTGATCTACATAACGCTCGCCAACTTCTTTCATATATCGGGCAAAAAGCCTTGCTTTGCTATCGTTTTCCCCACCTGTAATTATTCGTGTATTCGCTTCTGCGGATGACTCAGAAACAGGTACTCCTTCACTAAAAACCCGAACGTTAATATTGTCTTTTAAGCCGGTTTCCATACCGTATGTATTTCCAATAATATCATTGGTAATCATGCCGCTAACATTCCAGCCTAATTCTTTAGCTTTTTTTGCCAGATTGGTTGCGCCATACAAACCTTGTTCTTCGCCAACCATGGCCACAAAAATCAATGTAGAATTAAATTTCTCTTTGCTCATCACCCTGGCAAGTTCCATAGCAGCGGCTGTTCCGCTGGCATCATCATTTGCGCCCGGCGCTGCACTTTTTGCATCCATCACATCAGAAGCACGGGAATCATAATGACCTGAAATAATAAATACCCGATCATCATTTGGATCTGTTCCGGGTAATATTGCCAGAACGTTTTTCATCACGGTAGGAACTTTTACACGTTTGCCATCAGCCGGCAAGGTAAATGTGTCAAATTCAACTTTTAATAGCCCGCCAGAGGCAGCAGAATAACTTTCGAGTTCTTTTTTTATCCAGTTTCTGGCAGCACCAATTCCAGATTTATTACTCAAAGTATCACTTAAAGTATGTCTGGTTTCAAAACTGACAAGCTTCCTGATAATTTTTTCAATATTAACCGATGAAACTTCATCTGTCATTTTTTTTATGACCGGATCTTGTTTTACAATAATTGGCTGAGAATAAACTAAAGTTGCAGCAACCAATAAAAATAGGCTAAGGATATATTTTTTCATATTCATTTCGTTTTTAAGATAACACAAATCAGTATTAAATACCATAATTAATGTATTTTATTAATTTAAGATGAATTTATTCATAATACTTGTTGACTTTTAATGTCAACTTTCTAATCATTAATCACTAAGCTGTAACAAATTTGTTAGTGCTATACAGGTATATTTTACATTTAAATAAATATTTTTACTAATAATCATAATTACCAATCATTAATAGAATGGCGTGTCTATAATTCTTACCAGAGATTTTTACTCATCATTCTATAAAAAATTCAAATTCACAAAATGACAAAAAAATTATTAATCTCCGCAGCATTAATGGCTGCATTTTGCAATTCTCCAGGTTTTGCTCAAACAGAAAAAGTTGATTCTGCGGTTACCCAAAAAATCAGGAACGAAGGTCTAAACAATTCCAAAGTAATGGAAACTGCGTTTTATTTAACAGACGTATCCGGACCCCGATTATCAAACTCTCCGGGATTAAAACGTGCTGAATTATGGGCTGTAAAAACTCTTCAATCCTACGGTTTACAAAATGTAAAACTGGAGCCATGGGGAACTTTTGGAAAAGGATGGGAAATTGAGAAAAACTATGCCGCAATGACCAGTCCGTATTATCATTCTATTATTGCAACGCCAAAAGCATGGACTGCCGGAACAGACGGATTAATAAAGTCGGAAATACTAATTTTAAAAGCAGATTCGGTAAACGATCTGGAACAGTATAAAGGAAAACTGAAAGGAAAGATCATCATTTTTGATAATCAGAAACCCATTGCCACTTCCTTCAAATCTGACGGATCCAGATATACAGATGAAGAATTAGATAAAATGGTAAATCCAGAAGCAGCTGAAGAAGGAAGCAGAAGAACAATTACTCCGGAGCAAAGAGCAGCTTTTATGAAAATGCGTGCTTTCCGTAATGATTTGAATAAATTCCTTTTAGATGAAAAAGTTGGATTGATCCTGAGTAGCGGTCGTGGCGTACACGGGACTTATTTTACCAGCAATGGCGCATCTTACGCAATGGATGCTGCAGAAACATCTCCGGAACTTGAAGTTTCTGCAGAAGATTATCTGCGCTTGTTACGCTTAATAAAATCTGGCCTTAAGGTAGAATTTGAAGCCGATCTGAAAACTAAATTTTTCGATCAGGATCCTCAAGGTTATAATGTAATTGCCGAAATCCCGGGAACGGATAAAAAATTGAAAGATGAAGTAGTGATGCTTGGCGCACATCTGGATTCATGGCATGCGGCAACCGGCGCAACAGATAACGCTGCCGGAAGTGCAGTAATGATGGAAGCAGTTCGAATTATCAAAGCGTTAAACTTAAAGCCGAAACGTACTATTCGTATTGCTTTATGGACTTCAGAAGAACAGGGTTTGTTTGGTTCAAGAGGATATGTTGCTACACATTTCGGCGATCCGAAAACAATGGAACTGAAAGCTGATCAGGAGAAAGTTTCTGCTTATTATAATCTGGATAACGGAACAGGAAAAATTCGGGGAATTTATTTACAGGGAAATGAAAATGCCCGCGATATTTTTAAAGATTGGTTTACACCATTTAATGATCTGGGTGCAAACAGCATTACTATCAGCAATACGGGAGGAACGGATCACCTTTCGTTTGATGCGATAGGAATTCCGGGTTTCCAGTTTATTCAGGATGGTATTGAATACGGAACACGTACTCATCATACTAATATGGATACTTACGATCGTTTAATTGAAGATGATCTGAAGCAAGCCTCTACAATCGTAGCATCTTTTGTTTATAATACAGCCCAAAGGGCAGAAAAAATTCCTCGTAAGGAATTGCCAAAAGTTAGACAGGCAACTAATTAATACTTCCAAAAAGCATCCTTTCGGGGATGCTTTTTCCTTAGTCTAAAATCACTTTTTCGTGCCTTGCCGGAATTAATACTTCTTCAAAGCCTTTGCTTAATATCCGATCTCTGAACTTTTTCTGCACGTCATATTCACCATGAATCAGAAAAACCTTTTTAACCTTTGCTGGATCCTGACAAGATAAAAAATGGAGTAAATCATTGTAATCGCCATGAGCACTCATAGATTTAATAGACCTGATATCTGCGTTTACAGTATATTCCTCGGCATAAATACTAACAACTTTATTTCCGGCCAGTAACCTTCCAGCTAATGACCTGGGTTCGCAATATCCAACCATTAAAATGGTGTTTTTTAGATTGCTTATATTATTTTTTATATGATGTTTTACTCTTCCTGCTTCGGCCATGCCGGATGAAGAAATAATTACGCAAGGTCTGTTATCATCATTTAAAGCTTTGGATTCTTCTACCGACTGAATAAATTTCAATCCTTTGAAATTGAAAACATCCGAATCCAGTTTCAAAATTTCTTTCACTTCTTTATTAAATTCATCTTCGTGATCTTTTAAAATCTGGGTAGCTTTTTCTGATAAAGGACTATCTACATAATACCTGATGTCTGGCAAAATTCCTTTCAATTCCAGCGCATTGATGGCGTACAAAATCTCCTGCGTTCTGCCCACGCTAAAAGCCGGAATAATTAATTTACCATGTTTTTCTACGCAGGTTTCGGTTATGTATTTTAATAGCTGATCTTCTGTAGATTCCAATGTAGCATGCAATGAATCGCCGTAAGTAGATTCCAAAAGCACAAAATCAGATTGCGGAAAAGGCTGAGGATTGCGTAAAAGCATATCTTCATATCCGCCAACATCTCCGCTAAAGCTGACTTTGGTTTCTTTTCCATTTTCATTTATTGTTAAATGTACCGCGGCGCTTCCAATTATATGCCCGGCATCTGTTAAATAAACAGAAATATGATCATCTATTTTATACTCAGTATTGTATTCGACAATTTTAAAAAGACGCAGGGCAAGTAGTACGTCATCATCTGTATATAATGGTTTTAACAAAGGCAAATTTTTGCGTCTGCGATGTTTATTGCTGTATTCAGAGTCTTGTTCCTGAATTTTAGCTGAATCCATTAAAAGAATTCTGGCCAGATCCATAGTTGGAGCAGTGCAAAAAATTGGTCCTTCATAACCCTGCGCAACCAATCTGGGGATTAAACCGCAATGGTCTATATGGGCATGAGATAAAACCATGTAATTAATTGTGGCCGGATTAAATCCGAAATCTTCATTCATTGTATCTGTATCTTCCCCCATTCCCTGGAACATACCACAGTCCATTAATATCTGTTTACCCGAATCTAAAGTGATTAAATGCTTGCTGCCTGTAACAGTTTGCGCAGCGCCATGGAAAGCTATCTTCATAAAATTGTTCTTTGAATGTTGCTAACACCCGGAACCACTAAAAGTGTTAAATTTAAAAAACTAACATTTTAGTTGTATAACTAATTATTTAGTTATACCTTTAATTCATGATTCAGAATCTCCTTTAACAGATTAACTAAATACAATGGAAATAAAAGAATTAACACGGGCAGAGGAACAGGTAATTCAGGTGCTCTGGGATTTAAAAAAAGCTTTTGTCAAAGAAATAATTGAAGAACTGCCCGAGCCGAAACCGGCTTACAATACGGTTTCTACAATTATCCGGATACTGGAAACAAAAGGTTTTGTAGATCACGAGGCTTTCGGTAAAAGTCATAGATACTTTGCCTTAATAAGCAAGGAAGATTATACCACTTATGCCACAAATAAATTACTGAATAATTATTTCGGTAATTCGGTAGAAAGTATGTTTTCTCACTTTGTAAAAGAGAAAAAAATAGATTTGCGGGAAGCGGATGAAATTTTAAAACTGATTGAAAAACTTAAAAATAAATGATCATGAGTAGTGTTCAATATTTAATTCAGATAAACATATACCTGGTTTTGTTTTACGGATTTTATGCTTTGCTTTTAAAGAATGAAACCTTTTTTAAACTGAACCGAATCTATTTAGTTAGCAGTGGAATACTTTCCTTTCTGATACCGCTGATACAGTCTGATTACATCCGGTCTCTTTTTATAACCAGAAAAGTAGTGCAGGCAACACAGGCTATCAGTCTAGATGTGTTTACATTAAATCCAGATACAAAGCAAGAAACTCTTTTAAACCCGGGTACTATTTTATTGCTACTATATTTTTCGGGAGCAATCTTTTTGTTAGCACGATTTATCTGGCGAATCATCAAAATCAAAGCGGCTTTTAAAACAGCGGATCAGCACCAGGCTTTTTCCTTTTTCGGAAAAATTAAAATCGATCCTTCTATTGAAGCGCATGATACCATTCTGGATCATGAAAAAGTACATGCAAGCCAATGGCACTCGGCAGATATTATTTTTTTTGAAATCATCGCCATTGTTAACTGGTTCAATCCGATTGTGTATCTGTATAAACAAACCATTAAATATATCCATGAATTTATGGCCGACGAAATTGCATCCGCTCAGACAAAAGATAAATCGGAATACGCTCTGCTATTACTCAGCAAAACATTTGGCATTCCGGCTAACCAACTAACTAACAATTTTTTTAATCACTCATTACTAAAAAGAAGAATTATGATGTTACACAAATCCAGATCGGCCAGAACGGCATTAATCAAATATGGCTTTTCAGCACCGCTATTTGCAGCCATGCTGATTTTTTCATCCGCGAATGCGGATAATTCAAAATTGCAGAATTATACCAAAGCATTAACAGTCGGCAGTAAAGAAAGTCCATTGACTATATCAGATAATACAAAAACGGCTATTGATACCAATAAGACCAACGAAAATGTCTTCACGAGTGCTGAGCAGATGCCCGAATTTCCCGGAGGAATGAAAGCATTTTATGAGTATTTGGATAAGAGCTTCAAGTATCCGGCAGAGGCCAGAATAAATAATGTAAATGGAAAGGTTATTTTGAGTTTTATTGTAGAAAAGGATGGTTCATTGAATGATATTAAAGTTTTAAGAGGTTTGGGCAGTGGGCTGGATGAAGAAGCAAAACGGGTTTTAAAAGAATCGCCAAAATGGATTCCTGGAAAGCAAAATGGAAAAACAGTTCGTGTTGTTTACACGCTGCCAATGCAGTTGGGATTGGATCAGAAAAAAACTGAAAAACAAAGCTCGGGAACGAGTAATGGAATGGAACAAGCGCTTTATATTTTAGACGGAAAAGAAGTTCCGGAAGCAATGGTAAAATCTTTTAGACCTGAAAAGATTGCTACTGTAAATGTACTAAAAGGCGAAAATGCGAGTGCTGCTTATGGCGAGAAAGGCAAGAATGGAGTTATAATTATTACTTCCAAAAATGCAGACTCGGGAAAGACTACCAGCAATTCAAATGCAAATATCAAAGTCACTGAGAATGCCAATGAAAGATCAAATATTTCAGTTAACACGAACGACGATAAAACGATGTTCAAAAATTTTAATGGACTTATTATCATAGATGGTAAAGAAAGCGATAAAGCGGCCGCAGAAAAGTTAGATCCGAAAGACATTGCTACTGTAAATGTGATGAAAGGCGGAGGTGCTATGAACGCTTATGGCGAAAAAGGCAAAAATGGTGTGATTGTGATTGTGACAAAGAAAAATTAGAATGTGGCTATTCAGTTTTAAATCCTCCTCAATTTTTTGAGGGGGATTTTTTGTTTGAAAATATAAAACCAAAATTAATGCAAGGATTGTTAGTTTAGCCCTCAGATAATTTTTCCCTTTCAAAACAATATGAGTTTCTCCAAATACATCCGTATTAGTCTAACATTAAATTTTTTCTTAGCAATTATTTTCTGCGCAAATGCGAAAGCAAATAAGAACACAGGAAGTTGCTTAGCAATTGAAAAAACTAAATTCATTTCAGATTCTGTATTAAAAACTCAAGATGAATACAAAAATTTCCTCCTAAAAAATTTGAACGTAAAAGCTTTGGAATGGTTTACAATAACTAACGTAAACGTATTCTTAAAAACTGGAGAATTTGAAACTTACAATTTACTAGACGAGGAAGAAAATCAAACAGCATTTACAAAATATGGCAAATTCCCAAATCTGCCTCTAGTGCTGAACAAAAGTTTTACGACAGAAAATTTAAGTGAAAATCCGGAAGTTGTAATAGGATTTAAAACTAATTACAAAATTTTGGGCATCAATCCCTCTGTTCTGGTTTTAGTGGATGGAGTAGAGACAATTCACAAAATCGCGGAGCAATTGGATAAAGAAAAAATTAATTCTATTGTAGTTTTAAAAGGTAAAGCAGCAACAGATCTTTACGGAGAAAAGGGAAAGAATGGTGCGGTTATCATCCTGACAAAGACGAATAAAGAATAGAAATAAACTTTTCATTTTTCATAGAACTTTCACCTCAGCGTAGACGTTGTTATAACAAAGAGTGTAAATAATCCGCCGAATTGTTTAATCCATTTTTTCTTAAGTTATCCAAAACCTGATATTTATCCAGATCTGGACTCTTTCTGTTCAGTACTAATTTTCTGAAAGCAAAGAGTGCTGTTTCATGATTTAAATCTATAATGTCTGCAATTAAGTCATCGGCAGATTTTACAACTAGCGCAAAGGTTGACAAATAATCAGCTGGAATCTTTTAGATTATTGCTAACAATAACATTTGCATTCGTTTTAATTGCAGCCGCAAGCACATGGCGGTCTTTTTCATCCGGCAATTTTAAACCTTCTATCAAAGATTCATAATTTATCACCATGGCATCCGGGAAGGCTGTGTTGGCTTTATCTGATCGCCTTTTGGCTTCATCAAGTGTTATCCCTTTTCTGCACATTACATCCTCCCATTCGGTAAAGATATGTTTGCTCCATTTAGGAGTAAACAAATCATAATGGGCAAACCAAAATAACAAATCACGAATTTCGATCGGATAAATAACATTTGTATCAAGAACACAGGTAAAACGAACACTATGAATCATACAGACCTAGTTCCTCATCTGATTTCATAATATCAATAATGGCTTTCTCCTGTTTCGATTTTAAATCTTTCTTATAGTCTAATACATTTTCGTATTTAACCCTTCGATGCCTGCCAACCATTGTAAAAGGAATTTTCCCATTTTCAAGAAGTTTTACAAAGTGTGGCCTGGAACAACCCAGCAAATCTGCAGCAGATTGAGTAGTCATTTCTGTTGCAACAGGAACTACGGATATTGGTTTCCCTTCACTTGTAGCTTTCAAAATTTTAGCCAATAACTTAAGCGCCTTTATTGGAATTCTAATTTTTTCAGATGTTTCTTCAATTTCTATTTCAGGATTCTCTGATTGTAAAGCTTTCAAGGTTGCATCAAGTGCATTGTAAGATTCCATAGCAATCAACTGCTCTTCTTTGGAAGGCTTTTTTAAATCATTTAAGTATTTCATACTTATATATATTAACTATAAATATAAACGAAATAAACGAAAAAAAGTTTTTAGTTTGTTTTTTATTATTCCCTCTTAATTCTATAATACCTATTCATACTTTCCTATTTCTGGCAAATTACATTGGCATGCCGGGCTACCAGTTTCCAGTTTCCGTCAGATTTCATCCAGATATTGGTATATCTTCTTTTTACCGTTTGTCCAGAGAGTTTATCATCACCTGATGGGATTACAATTTCACTTCCCATAGAAAAAACAACATCTCCCTTTATAATAATTTGCTCCACCTCGCGGGTAAAAGAAATCCGCGATCTTTTGAGAACAGACCGGTCCAAAGTGGTCTTACCCGGAAAAACAACTACGTTATCGGGTGAGTTCACCACATAGTCCTTATCCCATAGTTTTAATAATGTAACTGAATCTTTTTCAAGTACAGCTTTCACTTCTTTTTGTTCTAAGGCTCTTATTTCTTTCTCAATATTCTGATCCTGCGCAAATAAAAACCCTGCACAGCTCAATAAAGCCAGTGTGAAGATTATCTTTTTCATGGTTTCGTTTCTAAAATGCGGTTTTTATAATATTATAAAGTTAAGATTTTTACGAACGACATATTTAAGTGTTTTTCATAAAATCAGAAAGAATTTTGTCGCAATCACCCCTTAAGAAAGTCAGTATTCACCAGATGGGAATGCTTATTTGACTTATATTTAGTTAATCAATAGATTTAAATTATGAAATCCACAAAAACCACTAAAATAATCTTCTGGACGACCACCATTCTTATATTTTTATTTGAAGGTGTAATGCCTTTATTTACCTTTAATACAGAACTTGCAAAAGAAGGAATCAAGCATTTGGGCTATCCCCCATACTTTGGCACCGCTCTATTGGTATTTAAAGTTCTTGGTGCCTTGATCTTAGTGATTCCACAAATCCCCAAACGGGTTAAAGAATGGGCCTATGCAGGTTTTGCGTTTGATTTTATTTTCGCAACAATCAGCCACAGCGTTGTTGATGGAATAAATTTCCAATCGTTTTTCCCGCTGATTGTTTTAGGAGTTTTAATACTTTCTTATGTTAATTATCATAAACTAAATCCAACCAAATCTTAAACTTACAGAAATGGCAAAAGTTTCAATTTACCTCAATTTTGCAGGCAACACTGAAGAAGCCTTTAGCTTTTATAAATCGGTTTTTAAAACAGAATTTGTAGCACCGATAATGTACAATAAAGATATTCCCCCACAGGAAGGAATGCCTGCTTTTCCGGAAAATGAATTGAATAAAGTAATGCACGTTTGTTTATCAATATTAGGCGGAACGCAGATTATGGGAACAGATATGCTGGAATCTTTGGGTCATAAACTGGTTGTTGGTAACAATACCACAATTAATTTAGAGCCGGATAGCAGGGAAGAAACAGAACGTTTATTTAATCTTTTATCGAAGGGTGCCACAGATGTTGCTCCTTTGCAGGATATGTTCTGGGGTTCTTATTGGGGCTGTTGTTTAGATAAGTTCGGAATTCGCTGGATGTTTAATTATGCGGAAAATCAACCGACTTTAGGTTAGTAGATGATAATTTAAAGCTTTTCTAACAAATGAACTTTTTCGAAGTCTGCACTTAAAATTTCTTTTTATTATCTTTAAGAAGCGTTTACAGACCTGGCGATCTTAAAACGTCTTTGCCTTGCCATAAAAGTTCACGTCCAAACTATTGCCTAACACAAACTATTCATCCACTTATAGATTATAAAGTATGAAAAACTCAATTTATTTACTTGCTTTTTTTGTAACCGTATGGATATTCGGCTGTAACCAAGCTCAGAATAATAATAGTCAAACTGCTGATGAGTCCACATCTGAAACTTCTAATAGAAGCTGTTATCTTGCCTTAACAGAGAAAGATACAGCCGACTTGAAAATCATGACTTCCAAAGACGGGAAAGTTACCGGTGACTTGATAATGAGATATGGGCTGAAGCCCAATAAAGTGGAAAGGGTAATCAATAAAGGTAAAGTAGAAGGAAGTTTCAAGGGAGATACCTTATTTCTAAACTATTTATACACCTCTGGTTCGTTAAATAATACGCTTTATCAAAACCCCTTAGCCTTGTTAAAGAAGGGAGATCAATTAATTCTTGGCGTTGGTCAAATTCAAAACTCAGTTGGCCGGTCGTACTTTGCCAAAAATAAACCCATTGATTTTGAAAAGGGCAGATTTAAATTCATGCCAGCAGATTGTGAATAGGTTTTGTAAGAATAAAAAGAGCCAGTTCTAAATTTAGAACTGGCTCTTTACTGTGTAAATTTAATCTTTCAGATTAAACTTCTTCTTCTTTAAACAATTTCGCAGTAAGATAATCGCGGTTCATGCGTGCAATGTTTGTTAAAGAAATCTCTTTAGGGCATTCTGCTTCGCAAGCACCAGTATTGGTACAATTACCAAAACCTTCGGCATCCATTTGCGCAACCATAGCTTGTACACGACGGTAACGCTCAGGCTGTCCTTGAGGCAATAAAGCCAGCTGAGACACTTTAGCAGAAACGAAAAGCATCGCGGAAGCATTTTTACAAGCTGCTACACAAGCACCACAACCGATACATGTTGCCGAGTTGAAAGCTTCGTCTGCAATCACTTTTGGAATTGGAATATCATTGGCATCCGGAACACCGCCGGTATTAACAGAAATAAATCCGCCTGCTTGCTGAATGCGCTCAAAAGCAGCCCGATTTGTTGCTAAATCCTTAATTACCGGAAACGCTGCGGCTCTCCATGGTTCAATAACAATAGTATCACCATCTTTAAAGCTTCGCATGTGTAACTGACAAGTGGTTACGGCATGCTTTGGTCCGTGCGGACGACCGTTGATATGCAGTGAACACATTCCGCAAATTCCTTCGCGACAATCGTGATCAAAGTGAATCGGGTCTTCGCTTTTCTTAATTAAATCTTCGTTAACCACATCCAGCATTTCCAGAAATGACATATCCGGAGAAATACCGTCAGCTTTATAATTAACCAGCTTTCCTTTAGCTTCTGCATTTTTCTGACGCCAAACCTTTAACGTCAAATTCATATTTCCACTCATTTTCTTGAGATTTGAGATTTGAGAATTTAGATGCTAGAATGAGAAAATATCACATATCTAATGTCTAAAATCTCAATTCTATTATTTATAACTTCTCTGTGTTAATTTCACGTTTTCAAACACTAGATCTTCTTTATGAAGTTCCTCAGCTTGATTATCACCTTGATATTCCCAGGCAGCAACGTATGAGTAATTTTCGTCATCGCGTAAAGCTTCACCTTCTTCTGTCTGGCTCTCAACACGGAAGTGACCTCCGCAGGATTCTTTACGGTTCAGCGCATCATCAACCATTAATTCGCCAAGTTCCAGAAAATCTGCAACACGACCAGCTTTTTCAAGCGAATGGTTCATTTCTTCGTTAATACCTAATACGATGGCATTCTTCCAGAAATCTTCACGCAATTGTCTGATCAGGCCTTTTGCTTTTATTAATCCTTCTTCACTACGGGCCATACCGCAGTACTCCCACATTATATGCCCTAAATCGCGATGGAAATCATCAACGGTTTTAGTTCCGCGAAGCGATAATAATTTATTGATACGCTCTTCAACGTTCTTTTTTGCTTCCGCGAATGCGGGATGATTAGCATCTACCGGTTTCGGACCAATATTCGCCAGATAATCTCCAACAGTGTAAGGGATCACAAAATATCCATCGGCAAGTCCTTGCATCAATGCAGATGCACCTAAACGATTTGCACCGTGATCTGAGAAATTACACTCTCCAAGACTATATAAACCTTTAATTGTTGTTTGTAAATTATAATCAACCCAGAGTCCACCCATTGTATAATGAACCGCCGGATAAATACGCATCGGGCGTTTGTAAGGGTTTTCGTCTGTGATCTGGTAATACATATCGAAAAGGTTACCGTATTTTGCACGAACAGCATCTTCGCCTAAACGATTGATTGCATCGGCAAAATCAAGAAACACGGCAACACCTGTAGAACCTACACCACGACCTTCGTCGACCGTGTCTTTCGCATTTCTGGAGGCCACATCCCTCGGAACCAGGTTACCAAAAGATGGATATTTACGCTCCAGGAAGTAATCCCGATCTTCTTCTTTCAGGTCTTCACCTTTAATTTCTCCACTTTGAAGTTTCTTAGCCAATTCAACTGTTTTTGGCGCCCAAACACGACCATCATTTCGTAAAGATTCAGACATCAACGTCAGTTTTGATTGATGATCTCCACTTACCGGAATACAGGTTGGGTGAATTTGTGTGAAACATGGATTTGCAAAATAGGCGCCTTTTTTGTGCGCTTTCCAGGCTGCAGTAACATTACAGCCCATTGCATTTGTAGAAAGATAAAATACGTTTCCGTAGCCACCAGTACAAAGTAAAACGGCATGCCCTTCGTGACTTTCAATTTTACCTGAAACCAAATCTCGGGTAATAATTCCTTTTGCTTCGCCATCTATTGTTACTACATCCATCATTTCATGACGAGTGTACATCTTTACTTTTCCAAGGTTAATCTGGCGGTTCAGTGCTGAATAAGCTCCCAATAATAATTGCTGTCCGGTTTGTCCACGGGCATAAAATGTACGTGAAACCTGCGATCCGCCGAAAGAACGGTTATCCAGCAAACCACCATATTCGCGGGCAAAAGGAACTCCCTGTGCCACACATTGGTCAATAATATTTACAGAAACATCTGCAAGGCGATACACATTGGCTTCGCGGGAACGGTAATCGCCACCTTTAATCGTATCATAAAATAAGCGGTAAACGCTATCGCCATCATTTTGATAATTTTTGGCAGCATTTATTCCACCTTGAGCGGCAATTGAGTGTGCACGGCGTGGACTATCCTGGAAACAGAAAGCTTTTACATTGTACCCTAATTCTGCCAGAGAAGCGGCTGCCGAAGCACCGGCCAAACCTGTTCCAACCACAATTACCGTGTATTTCCGCTTGTTAGCAGGATTTACCAGCTTCAGGTTGAATTTTTGTTTGGACCATTTCTCGGCTAAAGGGCCTTCTGGAATTTTAGCATCTAACTTCATTTCAGAAATCTATTTTTAATCCCGCAAAAGCGGAACAGGTGATAATCTTATTTAAAAAAGAAAAAATATAAAGGCATTGCTGCAAATCCGATCGGAATTAAAACTCCGAAAACCCAAACACCCAAAAAGCGAATTAGGGGAACGTATTTGTTATTATCCCATCCTAAAGTTTGGAAAGCGCTGCGGAAACCGTGAATTAAGTGAAAAGACATAGCAGCCATAGAAATGACATACAATGCAACATACCACCACTGTTGAAACGATTCGTTTACAATTTTGTAAAGATCTTTTGCCACCAAAACCTGCCGGTCGCCCTGTACATAATCTGCGTGTGCAGGCTCAGCAACACTTGCATTAAACGGAATTGGAGTTACTTTTACATCACTCGGATTGCTCAGGCTAACTTCATATTTAGCATACGGAAGATCTCCCCAATGATATTGTGCCCAGAAATTACTCATATGTACCACGAGAAAAATCAAAATGATAGTTCCTAAAATCCCCATGTTTCGGGAAGTCCATGGACTGTTGGCCTGACCGTTGTAAGAAGCGTATGCAATCGGACGAGCTTTTTTGTTATTTAGTGTTAAAACCAATGCATAAATCGCATGAATAATAATGGATGCGTAAAGCAAATAGGAAATGATTTTAATGGGTGGAAAATGCGTCATAAAATATGAATAAGCATTAAATGCTTGTCCGCCATCGTCCTTAAATAACTGAATATTACCTATTAAATGTACAACCAGAAAAGTACACAGGAATAATCCTGTTAAACTCATAATTAGTTTCTTTCCTAGTGATGATGAGAAAGTTTGTGCGAAATTGCTCATTACCTCGTGTTAATTTTTATTTTAAGAGAAGCAAAAGTATTTAATATATGCTTAAAAAATGCAATGCAGTTACTTTTTAAAAAAGCAATCCTATTATTTAGAAACAATCTAAGTCCGGCAGGGTATTCTAAAGTAAATTGGTTTGACGGTAAACCGATATTAATTTATTATCAGCCTATGATACAGACGGAAATTCTTCACATCACATAGTAAGTAAGTTTCATAAAATATTGCTTATTAGCACTTTATATAAAATTTAAAGACAGAATTTTTCTTTATACTGAAAAGGTATTCCTAATTTTAATGAGTTAGTAAATGTACCAGTTCATAAAACCATCTTTATGATTACAGATTCAACTAATTCCAATTCTCAAACTTTTACTGTCGCCCAGGCCTTACTTCATTATTTAAAACTCGAAAATGTAGATCATGTTTTCGGTATTCCGGGAGGCGGGCTGGCAAACTTGCTGGTCGCTTTTAAAGAGCAGGATAAAGATTTCAAATACATTATATGCAGGCACGAAACCGGGGCAGCTTATATTGCAGACGGTTTTAGCCGGGCTACAGGAAAACTGGGTGTGGTCATGGTTACATCCGGACCAGGAGCTACCAACGCACTTACAGGTGTAATGAATGCCCAGAATGATGGTTCTCCCATGCTTTTGCTTACCGGAGAAGTAGATGAAAGTTATTTCGGTTTAGGCTATTTGCAGGAAGGAACTGATGCCAAGTTGAATGTCGAGGCTATTTATTCTGCCGCAACAGGTTATAGCGCTATGATTTCTGATAGTTCTGACCTGGAAGCAATTTTAAAACAAGCCTTACGGGATGCATTGTCAATTCCCAGAAGATCTGTTCATTTGAGTATACCTAATAATGTTTCGGTAGAAACTGTTGCAAATCCGCATTTGCCTGATAATACAAATTGCTACAGAGCAACTCCAAGAGGCGCTCCTTTAGAGGAAGCAGAAAAAGTGATGGAAATTTTATCGACAGCTAAAAAGCCATTAATATTTCTGGGTAACGGCTGCCGCGAAGCATTAAGAGATAATCTGAATGCCTTTAAATCTCTTGTTGAGGAATATGGTATTCCGGTAATAACAACAGCTGATGGGAAAGGAATATTTCCAGAAACACATCCCTTATCCTTAAGAGTTTATGGAGTTGCAAATTGTATGTGGCCATATTACTGGATGACAAATACAGCGGGCGAAGATCCGTATGATGCTCTGGTAATTATAGGTTCCTCTCTTGGCGAACTTTCAACAAATAAATGGTTGCCGCTATTAGTTCCGGATAATCAGGCGCCGCTCATTCAAGTTGATATTGACCAATCCGTTATAGGCAGATCCTTTCCGGTTACTTATGGTATTGTTGCAGAATCTGCTGCGTTTATACGCGATATGTCAAAGCTAATCCCAAAATATCCAGCAAATAAAGATTTGGCAGATAAACGAAAAACCAAGCTTGCTGATATAAAGAAGCAATTTCCGGCATTTGCGAGCCCGGAACAATATAACTCAACAGCAAATCCTATTCAACCGGCAGCTCTTATGCGCTGTTTGCAGGAATGCCTTCCGGCAGATAAAGAAACTAAAGTCTTTCTGGATGCCGGAAATTGTGTGGGTTGGGGAATCCATTACCTGGAAGTTAGCGAGCCATGGGCCATTCACAGTTCCTTATCAATGGGACCAATGGGGTTTGCAGTTGGAGCTGTTGTAGGCGCCAAATTTGGATGTCCGGATGCAACCTGTATTGGCATTGTTGGCGATGGCGCTTTTATGATGCATGGCGCAGAAGTTAGTACAGCAAGTCAATATCAAGTTGGTGCCATTTGGATTGTATTAAATGATAATAACCTTTCAATGGTTAGCCAGGGAATGGAGCAATTTTTCCCTGATAAAAACAACCCCCAGGAATGGGATAAATTATATGAACTCGGCAACCCGGATCTGGTAAAGTATTCTGAAGGCTTGGGTGCGGATGCTTGTGAAATTAATGATCCGGAAGAATTTAAAAACAAATTTCCAGAAATCATGAAAAAGGCAAACGAACAAAACCGGCCACAGGTAATTATTGCCAATATCGATCGAAAAAGTGTTCCACCTTATTATAATGCATTATACGCACCATCAAAAAAATAATTGAGATTATGAAAAATATTAGCTCAGAATATGATGTGATAATTGTTGGAGGCGGAATTGCCGGCATTTATACCGCCTGGAGATTAATGCTTACCGATAGTTTTAATACTCCATTTCTCAAAAAGAAAAGTGGTGAAAAATTAAAAATTGCTGTTTTTGAAGGCAGCGATCGTATTGGAGGAAGATTACTATCAGCCCGCTCTCCCGGATTTCCGCACATGAACTGTGAAGTTGGCGGAATGCGATATGTTTCGTCACAAAAAATAATATCAAGTCTGGTTGAAAATGAATTGAAACTCCAATGTCATGAGCAGGTTGTTGACGAGCCAATCAATATCGTTTACACTCGGGGCCATCGTTTGCGCAATTATCAGCTTTCAGACCCAGAAGTTTTACCTTATAATCTATCTGAAAAAGAAGCTGAATGGTTAAGGCAGGGAAATACAGCAAGTGATTTAATTGGCTGGGCAGTTGAACAACTTTTCCCCAAAGTAAAACAGCTTAGCGGGGAAGAACTGGAAAAATATCTTCAGGACGCAAAACTGGATGATATACCTCTTTACCAGCATGGCTTCTGGAATATTCTGGCAAAAGTGATGAGCAATGAGGCTTATCAAATTGCTAAAACGACTGTAGGTTATGATTCCCTCGGAATGAATGCCAACGCAGTTAATTCCATTGCAGAATATTTCAACTTTACGCCAAATGTTAAATATTACTTATTTAATGATGGCTATGATTCCGTTCCCTGGACTTTGCAAAAACAATTTGAAAATGCAGGTGGAGAAGTTCATATGAACACCTGGTTGCAGGGCTTTGATGAAACAAAACTTCAGGACGGAACAACTGGCGTGGACTTGCTTTTTAAACAGGATAAAAAAGAACTTAGAGTTAAATCCAAAGCTATTGTTTTGGCATTGCCGAAACGTTCTTTGGAGTTGTTACAGCAAAAAGGTCCGGTTCTGGATCCATTAAAAGCACCGCATGTACGCTTTATGATGAATTCTGTAGAAGGTGTTGACCTTTATAAAATATTTCTGGCTTACGAAACTCCCTGGTGGGAAAAAACCCATGTGAAAGCAGGCCGTTCTTTAACAGATCTTCCGCTTAGGCAATGCTATTATTGGGGAGTTGAAGGACAGCAGCCCGGCGGAGATCCCAAAAACAAAAATGCAATGCTGATGGCATATAATGACCGTGACAATTCAGAATTTTGGGGAGGCCTTCGCGATTCTCCTTTAGGTCCGGGAAATTCAATTGACTGGCCTTTGCCAGTTAACCAACAGATTAGAGATTTACATGAGAATACCAAAACATTCAAGCGTAAAGAAATGCCTCATTCAAAAAAAGATCAGAATGATGAATGGGGTAAACGCTTGATGAAAAATTGGGAAGAACATCCGGCTCCTCATAAAATGGTGGCAGAAATGCATCGACAGTTGATGGAATTGCATAATATTTACGACGCACCCGAACCTTTGGAAGCAGCTTACATGGATTGGTCAGACGATCCGTATGGAGGCGCTGTCCATTTCTGGAACTCAGGTTATAAATCATGGGAAGTTTTACAAGCCATGACAAAGCCCGTTGAAGATTTTCCTTGTTTTATTTGCGGAGAAGCATACTCTACCAATCAAACCTGGGTAGAAGGTGCTTTACAAACTGCAGAAATTGTACTGCAAAAGCATTTTAAACTGTCAGCTCCAAAATGGTTAAAAAATGATTGAATCAACGCCGCGGATTACCGGACTGGGATTTTCTGTTCCCGCAAAAATCAGAGCCAATGACGACCCGATTTTTGACTGGATTAAAAAGAATAACCCGGATGGAGAACAACTTTTTAAAGGATATGAATTAAGGCACATTCTGGATGATCAGGAAAGTTTAATTGACATTATGCTCCCCGCAGCAAAAGATGCAATTAAAGATGCCTGTATTGACGTTTCTGAAATTGATATTTTATTAGGAACAGGATCGGTGAGTGAATACAGAAATCCCAATGTTCTTTCCTTACTACATAAAGAATTAGGGTTAAAAGAAAGTGTGTGGGTAATTCCTGTTGATTGCGAATTTTCTAATTTTAATGCCTGTATCTTACTGGCTGATAGTTTATTGAAATCCGGAAATTTTAAAAACGTACTTATTTGTGTTGGCGGAAATTGGTCCAGAAATGTTAATTACCGTACTCCGCAGGCAATAAGTGCTGCCGATGGCGCAGGAGCAGCAGTTATGAGTGTTTCTACTAATGCTGATAAATGGAGATTGAAAGATAAGTTTACCATTACAGATTCTCAATTTTATGGGAGTATGTTTTCTTCAGGTAAGGAATATGATATCAATCCATCTATTGATGGAAACAATAAATTTTGGACCGATACCTATTTTCAAATTACAGATGAAGGAATAAACGGCTTCAAAACTTTTGGTGTCAACTCTCCTGCGCAGGCAGCAACAGAAATTCTTAAAAGAAATAACCTGCAAGGAGGTGGTATCACCCTGATCTCTCATCAGGCATCCAGCGTTTTAATGGATCATTGGAATGATGTAATTAAACCGGCACAGTATATTAATACCATTAAGACGTTCGCCAATATGGCTCCGGCCAATATTCCGGTAACTATGGCCTGGTCCGCACAGAATGAGCCTGTAGAAAATAAATATTTGCTTTTACTGGCCATTGGACCTGATATGCATACCAACGCCATGCTTTTAAATCGCGATAGCCAATAAAATCAGGATAATACTTCGCTGTAATTTTTTTGGAGATATGCTACTTTGCCGTAAGCACCCCATTTTTCATAGGCCAATAACGCTGGCTCCAAAGCCGTCAGTTTTTTATTTTTACTTTGTTGTAAAATCAATCTGCATTCCTGCAGTTGTGCGGCATCATTTAAAAATTCTCCGGCTTCCGCTAAGCTTGCTGCTTGGGAAAACATCTCTTCGGCTTTATTAAAATCGCCTCTTGTACCTTCAAGAAATGCTTCAAGAATCAAA
>JBBRCI010000041.1:0-24217 GCA_038204935.1 Sphingobacteriales bacterium
TTAATAATATATCCGGTTTCGGCATCCACATAATACGTAATGGCAACGCCATCTTTTGTATCCAATCTTAATTTATAGACCTGAGTTCCGTCCATATCTTCTTCGCCTAAATAAGTTACCTGATGACCTTTTTTGCTGTAATCAACCAAAGGGCTGGCCAAGTCCAGGTCTACCTGCGACGCTTTTACATCTTCAGCAGGTGTAGGCTCGGGCTTTTGTTGTCCCTGAAATGGCATAAACATCCAGCCGCCTTTATCAGTCACTACTTGAGAACCTGTCATTCCCTGTAAGGTAAAATCATTCCTCATACCTTTGTTGTGCAACATAACCATGGTAGTTGGAATCTGCATTCCCTGAACTTCCAAATTGCCTTCCATCTTAACAGATTTCAGCGAATTTAGCTTCTCTTTTCCGCCCATTGCCTCAATGTTTTTATTGACAACTTCGTCTGCGGTTTGTGCAAAAGTGGTCACTCCGGCTATAGCAACACAAATTGCCGTAAGAAATATTTTTTTCATAATAAGTTTTTTAGGTGTTTCTAATTTTAGACAGACAAATACTGATAATGTTACTATTGCATTACAAGTAAATCCCGTATTTTAAAAATACAAACTTATTTCAAAATACAAAGTAATACTGATTTAAATTTTTGATTAAGATGGTGTTAAATCAATCTATTTTCTCTTCTCCTTTTTCTGCATTTTTTACAATATCTCCGGGTTTAGAGACCACACTGTTAATCATCACTCTCCAGTCTTCTTTTTTGCGAAGTAGAAATTCCAAGTCCATACTAAAATGCTTGAATTCTTCTTTCTGAGCGTTCTGCATAATGGCTTTTGCGTCACTATCTTCCTCTACGCTTATCCGCTGTTCGTACCAGTTTATGGCGTCTGCTTCCTCAATCATCGATTGAATCATACGAGCAAAGGTTCTAACTTCCTGACTTAGTTCGTTTGCAGGTTCGTGGTATTGTTCTGTAGGCATGTTAATTTTTATTAAGTTAAAATTTACAACACTACAAACTCAAAACGTTTTTGTTGATCTTGCTTTAAATCAGCTCTTAATTCCCTTCACATTCAGCAAGATCAATGTGTTGTGAGGCAAGCCTAAAGTTCTGCCCGGACTCACTTGAAGCAATCTTTGCAGATAAACATCAATAATGCCTTTCATTGTCCTCACTTTTGATTCTTTAAATTCGGGCATGATATAAACAGCATTAGACCGGTAATGAATTTTCCCTTCCGGATCTATAATTACATAAAATGAATAATTGAAATTCCGGTAGGATTTATTGATCACGATGTAATATTCCGGCAATAAATTTTCATCCGTTTTACCGATAGTTTTCAAAGCATCTGCTTTCAATTCTTTTTTCGTAATCTGAATAATGGGGCTTTGACTTATTAATTTAACAGGCTCCTGCGGAAAGAGAATACTGTCAGCATATTTGTTAATTTTTTCTATTCTTTTTTTAACAAAAGCAGAATCATTTTTGCGGGCTTGCTGCAACAGGTCCGGAAATGTTTTGAGCTTATTTTTAATATAATTATCAGCATAAAAAACCATGTTGATCATCGGCACATCATCTGCAATTTGCTTTCCGCGAACCTGTAATAATTGAAAAATCATACTATCCCGGCTAACATGTTTTACCCGCATCCAAACCCGAGCCATGTAAATAACCGAATCATGATCTAGATGTACGTGGAAATTATAACTGTGATTATCCAGCGGATTGAATAACCGGACAGAATCTTTATACAGAAATTTCATTTTCCAGTTGGGCTCCAGATAAAAACCAGATTCGCTAAACGCGAGGCCGTTCTTAAAACTGCGGCGCACTTCTGTAAACTCAATTCCTTTTACTTTTTCAAAAGACGGTTTTGGCTTTAAATATTGCTGTTTTGAATAATCGCATGAAGAAATGAAAAGCGTTGAAAAAAGGAAGAAACAGCAACAGAAAAATCTCATAAGAATATAATCACCCAAGTGGGAATCAAAAATTTAAACTTACAAATTCAGTTCTAATTTTTCTTCCTTACGGGATACTCAGCTTATAACTTCGTAGGTGATAATTGGTTTTTCTTTATTTTTGAGGGAAGTTTCGCCTACAATTTTACAGTTAAATGATTGCCTGATCTGTTCGTAAGCTGTATTATCAATTAATATTTGTCCGGGTAACGCCTTGGTTTGCAAGCGCTGAGCGGTGTTTACTACATCGCCAATAACGGTGTAATCCAGTCGCCGTAAGCTGGCTGAACCAATATTACCCGAAATAACTTCTCCGCTTTTAATACCGATAGCAACTTTGGGACTAAATTTAGAATCTGCTGATACTTCCGGCGATCTTTCAATTTCCTTACGGACTGCAAGACTTGCCTCCACCGCTCTGTCCAAATGAAATTCTCCCCGAAAAACAGCCATAATAGCATCTCCCATAAATTTATCTACATGGCCATTCTGGGCAATAATTTCTTTTACCATTACATCAAAATAACGGTTCAATAATTTTACCACTACATCTGCCGGTTCTTTTTCAGCGAAAGCAGTAAAACTACAGATATCAAGGAAAACCACCGATGCCTGAACTGTTTCATTTGCCAGCAGCGTGGATTCCACATCTTTCTTATTCATAAAATTGAGCACGTTTTCATCTACATACATGCGCAAAATATTGTTCTCTTTAATGGCCTGCAAGGTATTTTTGACCTGTAATACATGCTGTATAGTTTTTTCAATAGTTAATTCCAGATCTTCAAAATTTACCGGCTTGCATATAAAATCAAAAGCCCCCCGATTCATGGCCGTACGGATATTATCCATATCGCCGTAGGCAGAAACCATAACAGTTTTTACCAGAGAGCTGGATTCATTCAGCTTGCTTAACAAGGTTAAACCGTCTATCTCTGGCATATTAATATCACTCAGGAGAATATTTATATCTGGATTGTCTTCTAAAATTTTTAGCGCTTCTTTCCCATTTAAAGCAAAAAAGAATTCGTACTTATTCTCCCGAATTTGCTTTCTGAATTTTTGCTTGATCAAGATTTCTAAATCAGCTTCATCATCCGCCACTAATATTTTAGACATCACTTGTTAGTTTAAGTTTTTGTTTCAAAACTGTAAAATCAATAGGTTTAGTTAAAAAATCATCGGCTCCAAGTTCTATAGCCTGGTTGTAATTTTCAGCATCGCCATAAGCAGTTATCATCATTATAATTGGCGGCGGTGTATGGTATTTCAGTTTAATATGTTTTAATAATTCTAACCCGCTCATGCCCGGCATATTAATATCCGAAAGAATTAAAACGGCTTCATGATTGTGTTTATTTAAATATTCCAAAGCTTCTTCGCCCGAAGAGGCAAATGCAAATTCTACAATATTGGATCTAATCTCCCTTCTGAAACGTTGTTCAAAAAGTGACTGCATATCTTTTTCATCATCAACGGCCAAAATTTTCATTTTTATAATTTTTAAAAGTGATGAATCTGCCATAGGCAGAATGCTTTAATAGTTGATCTTATTTAAAAATATAAACCAATTCAATTATCGGATTCTAACTTCAGGCCGGTAACTGAATGATAAATTCTGCATATTCTCCTTCTTTTGTTTTAACTTTTAAATCTCCTTTGTGTGCTTTTACAATTTCATAGCTCAATGAAAGTCCTAATCCGGTGCCTTCTCCGGTTGGTTTTGTGGTGAAAAAAGGCTGGTAAATTTTATCTAAAACTTTCTTTGGTATTCCTGATCCGTTATCACGCACCCGGATTTCGACTATTTGAGGCGAGCCGTTCAGACCTGCTTTTCCGGAAGAACTTATTCTTTGGGTACTTACAGAGACCAATGGTGAGTATCCTTCAATATTTAGATTTTTCTTTTTATTTACCGAGTAAAATGCATTGGTAAAAAGGTTTAAAATTACCCGTCCCATATCCTGTGGGATTACATCAACTTTACCCAGATCCTTATCAAAATGAGTTTCCATGGCTGCATTAAAAGATTTGTCTTTAGCACGAAGACCATGATAACTCAAACGTAAATATTCATCAGCCAGAGCATTTAAATCAGTTGGTTCTTTATGACCGGCATTACTTCGTGAATGTTGCAGCATACCTTTTACAATTGCATCGGCTCTTTTTCCATGGTGGTTTATCTTTAATAAATTGTCTTTTATATCCTCGGCAATTTCCATGGCTTCGGTCATAGAACCTTTTTTTATTTCTGAAGCCATCTCTGCTATCAGCTCTACACTTACTTCAGAAAAATTATTAACAAAATTTAAGGGATTTTGAATTTCATGGGCAATACCCGCGGTTAATTCTCCTAAAGAAGCCATCTTTTCTGACTGAACCAATTGTGTTTGGGTATTATGCAATTCGTCGATTGTATGTTGAAGTTCTGCTTTCTGGCGGGTTAATTCTGCAGTACGTTCTTTGACCATAAACTCCAGTTCGGCTTTTTTTTCAGCCATCATCAGATTATGTGCCTCTTCTTCCTTCTTTCGTTGCATTTCTTTGTCGTAATTTTTACGGTGTTTGTAGGCAACTACCAGCATCGCGACAAGCCATATAAAAGCAAACGGATATAAATATTCCAGATAATTATCTATCCGTTTTGAAAAATCAGCTCCGATTACTTTGCTGATATCTTCTACGTAAGAAATAATTACAATTGGCATTATAGCCACCATCACCGTTCGGGTGATATAAAATTCATCTTTAGTAAATGTTAGCCAGAATAGATAAACAAAAAGTGCATCCCAAATCCAAACGGTTATATAATTTATCTTAAAAATGATTTCAATGGCAAAGAGTAGAACAATGGCATATAGCGCTTTTTTAAATATCTCATCCCACTCTGGAAAAAACCCATAGATTTTAAGAGTTTTCCGAAGGTATCTGATCAGAAAAAAAGCTATAAATGGTAAAGAATACACTTCAAAAGACATATGCTCTCAATTAAATCTGTATTATTAATCTGAAAATTTATTTAATTAATTTACAGCTTAAATATTAGACTGTCAATATTAGAATCTCTAAAACTTATTTTATAGCGGTTAAACAGGCAGCTCAATTGTAAATTTGGCGAATTCTCCCTCTTTACTTTCTACCTTCAGTTTCCCTCCATGTGCTTTAATAATATCATAACTCAGAGAAAGGCCATGTCCGGCACCTTTTACGGCTGGTTTTGTGGTAAAAAACCTTATAATATTTCCTGAATCATGGAGCCTTGAATCCATTCCGTTATCACGAATAATTATCATGATAGAATCATTAACTTTTTTTGTTTGCAAAGTAACTTCAGCCTGATAATTTGCATCCGCGATTTTATTTAATGATCATTTCTTCTACACCGGTCCAGTTCTCCGGCACACCGTTGCGATGGTACTTTAGCGCATTATTTAAGAAGTGTTGCCCAGTTGAGTCTGCCGGGTTGATGTTTAAAATATCCTGAAAAAGAGGGATAGCCTTTTCAAAATGCTGCTCCTGATATAGTTTCATGGCCTCGGCAAAGCGTGGCATGGTATCTACCTTCATTTCAAATTCCGGCCCACACAACCCATCGATACATTCTATAATGTTGAGAAGTTGATGTTTTCCTTTAAGCCGTACATTGCCCAGGCTGCGTAAATTAAATGAATGGGGTTCGCTGATATGGGCTATCGTCTGGCTGCTCATCAGCAAAGAAGATTTATAATACTTGGTAAGGCTCTCTATACGTGCAGCAGTATTTACGGTGTCTGAAATAGTGGCGGCATCCATACGTTGATCATCACCTGTAATGCCCATGATCAGCGGACCGGTATGCATACCAATACCTGCGATAATTTCCGGAAGCCCGGCTAAACTTCTTTCAAAATTAAGATCAAACACAGCTTGCTGCATGAGAATAGCCGCCTGTATGGCGTCTGAGGGGTCATCAGGAAAAATGGCCATGATGGAATCGCCAAGGTATTGATTTATAAACCCATTTTTTGATCTGATGATCGGGCCCAGCCGGGCATTGAAAGAAGATACAAACCTGAAATTCTCCTCCGGGGTCAATTTTTCTGAAAGTGTTGTAAAGTCCCGGATATCAGTAAAGAGTACCGTTACAATTTTTTCTACATGGTCGCCGAGCCTGATGTCCGTGATCTGCTCTTTGCCCAAGGACCTGATAAATTCATTCGGAACAAATTTTTTGGTTACCTCGTTAATACGGAATATCGCTTCCTCTCTCTCCCTGGCTTCCCTGATGTTTTTTTCATAAAGCAAGGCGCTCTCTATAGCTGCAGAAGACTGCAAGGAAAGTGTGATAAGTAATTTCAGGTGCGCAGCAGAAAACTGGTCTACATTTTTGCCGACAAGGATAACAGCACCCATTATACGATGCTTTACTTTCATGGCCGCATATACCAGAGATTCAACGGAAGGCAGGATAATACCATTATCTTTTAACTGCTGAATATCGGTCATGATCTCTGACTGTCCGTTCAGGCCAATCTGCATCAAAAGTGCTGTATGCTGGCGCAGCTGGTCCTGGTTAATAAGTTCGTGCCCTGAACTGGCAGGAATGGTCAGCGCTTTTTCCCGCTCATCCCATAACACGATTACGCCGCCATCTGATTGGATAGAGTGAACTGCCTGTTCCAAAGTAAGCTTTGCAATAACATCGGGTTCTATAGTTTGTGTTAAGGTTTCGGTGAAGTTGAAAATGACATTGATCTCCTGATATAGGTTCAACACTTCGGCGCCTAAATTTTTCTTCTCATTATCTTTTTCAATAAGCTTTGCCAGGAGATCGGCAATGATATGTCCCTGTTCATCGCCTTTTATCCAACCGAGTATTTCTGCATCCAGCGAAACAGGGATGGCTATTTTATTATTTTCATGTACCTGGCCCATCAGCAGTTTTCCTTCGGCATCTTCTATCCATAAGAGCAAACCCAGCTTATCTATCAGGCTTTGAATAACGGTATTAAACGCCTTATTCTTTCCGATGATGCTTTTTAAACTTACTCTTGCCATATTGTAGGTGTTTGCAAAAAAAATGCATGTGCTGCATTAATACTAATAATTTTAATTATGTTGTCATGCCTAATACTTGCATTGCTTTATTCAGCAGTACTTCGGGGTCAAATGGTTTGGTCATATACACATCGGCGCCCACTTCATTTCCTTTCTGCCGGTCCAGTTCCTGCCCCTTGGCAGTTAACAGAATGATGTACACATCATCAAGTTTCAATTCCTGTTTTACTTTTCGGCAAACATCCATTCCATTCATCTTTGGCATCATTACGTCGAGGAAAACGATAGCTGGATTTTCCGTTTGAATCAGTTCCAGGGCGGTAAGACCATTATCTGCCGTAAGAAATTCTACGCCCTCATCTTCCAGATCTTCCAGGGTTTGTTCTATCAGCATACGAATATGTGCTTCATCATCTACTATTAAAATTTTTTTGTTCATAATGTGTAGCGTTATTTAATCTGGTAAATATTTTTTTTGATATTATTGATATACCATAAATAAAACATTTTCAAGCCCGTTTTCAAACCTTAATGTTCTTACTATATCCTGGTTGCCGGAAAGCACACCGTTAATGATAATAATGTCGGGTTGGTTGGCTACTGCTTTTTGCATTAGTTCCTTTTCATTGCATTCCATTACCTCGTATCCCTTTGTGGTCAGTACTTCTATCAGTGTATTCACGGTTGCAGAATCTTCATCTACTACCATAACTTTCTTTTTTGACTTTCCCTGCTCCAGTAAGTTGCCAATTTCTGCAAACAGCAGATTAGTATCAATGGGCTTTGTTAAATACCTGTCCACGCCAATTCTAAAGCCTCTGGCTTTGTCCTGCACAATAGATAAAACGATGATGGGTATATCCATGGTTTGAGGATCATTTTTTAATACTGCTGCTACATCAAAGCCATTCATTTCGGGCATCATAATATCAAGGATAATTAAATCGGGACGTTGTTTTCTCACACAGGCCAGGGCTTCTTTTCCATTACTGGCTTCTTCAATATTATAACCTGCTTCGCCCAGTTCCTGGTGCAGTAAGGAGCGTATAGATTCATCATCATCTACAATGAGTATATGAGAAGCTTGCCCATTTACTTTTAATTGAGAGTGTGCAACCTGTTCTTTCAATTGCTTTACAAGGTCATCTAAATGAATGGGCCGGGTATCGGTGTTTTTATTTATAGGTAAAGCAAAAGAAAAGGTACTGCCTTTATCTTTTTTACTTTCCAACCATATTCTTCCACCATGATGTTCTACTATTTCTTTGCAAATGGGTAAACCTAATCCAGTGCCTTTAGGTTTATCGGTCAAAGTATCTCCGCCCACTTGTTTGAATTGTTCAAACACGGCTGCAAAATCTTCGGGGGAAATACCAATTCCTGTATCGCTGATGCTTACAATTATTTCTTCCATTTGCTGGTAAACACGGCAGTAAATAGAACCCTTGTCAGTAAATTTTACAGCATTAGAAATTAAGTTTATCATCACCTGTATGAGTTTATCTTTGTCGCCGGTAATCTCTGGCAGATGTAAATCTATCTCCCTGTTTAATTTCAAAGATTTTTGATCAAATAATGATGTAGTGGCAGCAATAGCTCTTTCAGCTACTTCTGCCATGGATACATTTTCCTGGCTCCATTCCATTTTGCCGGCTTCAATTTTTGCCAGGTCCAGCACATCGTTAATCAAATGGGTAAGCCGCTCCCCTTCTGAAATAACTACATAAAGATTATCAGAAATTTGTTGAATGGTTTTTTCTGTTTTGGAATCTGCCCGGTCCACAATTGGGAATATTTTTTCGTTTAGCCTTTTCTGTATAATTTTTGCAAAGCCCAATACAGAAGTTAAGGGCGTTCTTAATTCATGACTAACGGTGGAAAGGAACGCACTTTTAGCTTCATTGGCTTTGCCCGCAAGTTTACTTGCAACTTCAGCTTCCATTTTGGCCTGTTTCACATCTTCAAAAAGCTGAGCATTTCTTAATGCAACACCTACAGATGAAGCGATGGTAGATAAGAGACGAAGGTCGTTTTCATTAAAGCGATTTTCGTGTTCAGTACTTTGCACGCTGAGTACACCAATGTTTTCATCACCCACAGGAATGGGAACACCCAGGTAGGAGGCAGCAGGAACACCAATTTGAGTTATCCCCATTTGTGTTCTTAATTCCTGTAAATCTTTATTGATTAATAGTGGCTCACCTTTCAGGATGATTGATGATGTGAGCCCATCCCCCATTTTCAATGGATCCATATTATCGCCATACTGGTAAGGGAAATGAATGATGTTGGTTTTTTTATTTAGTAATGCCAGGTAAACAATGTTGGCATTAAACAAATCTTTTAGTTGGTCACCTACTAGTTTTATTAATTCATCAGGGTTTAATTGTGAGGCTAATGCCCTGCTGATATTATTTACCGTACTTAATTCTGTAGCTCTTTGTTTGGCATCGGCAAGCAGGTGGGTGGTTTCATCAAAGAGCCTAGCATTTTCCAGTGCCACGCTCATACTATTGGTAAGGGTTGTCAATAAACGAATATCTGATTCACTAAAGGCATTTTCAATATCTACATTTTGAAGGCTTACAGATCCTTTTACAACATCTCCAACTATCATGGGCACAAATACAGCAGATTTTGGAGGTTGGCCCGCTGTAACACCTGTGCCTCCATATTTTTTTGATTCTTCTAGATAATTTTCTTTAATGTCCAATGGCTTTTTTGTTTCGATAAGCCTGTTGCTGTTCCAGTTAAATGGGCGGGGGTCTACATATTGCCGTTCACCTTTTTCTTTTGCATATTGCCAATATTCAAATCCTGTGGCATGATCAAAAGTGCGGATTACAACAGTTTGAATATTGAACAGCGAACACAAACGCTCTCCTACCGTTTCATATATACCCTGCATATCCATTTCTCTTACCAGACCTTCCTGCACACTGTTTATCACCGCCAATTCGCCTGTACGTTGCTCCGTTTCTTTAAGCAGCCGGTTGGTTTCCTCAAAGAGTCTTGCATTTTCCAGGGCCACACTCATACTATTAGTAATAGTGGTCAATAACCGGGTATCTGAATCCGTGAATGCATTTTCTTTGTCCACATTCTGAAGGCTGATAGAACCCTTAACGATATCACCAACAAGCATGGGAACAAATACTGCAGATTTAGGAGGTTGCCCGGCTGTCACGCCGGTGCCACCATGTTGTTTAGAAATTTCTACATAATTTTCTTTAATGTCCAGTGGCTTTTTAGTACGAATAATTTGCTTGCTGTTCCAGTTTAATACACGGGGTTCCACGTATTGCCGGATACCTTTTTCTTTTGCATAATGCCAATGTTCTAAACCATTTTCATGATCAAATGTGCGTATAACCAGTGTCTGCGAATCAGGAAACAATTCACATAAGCGATCCCCTACCAGGTTATAAATGCCCTGCATATCCAGTTCTTTAGCCAGGCCTTCCTGTACGCTATTAATTACAGCCAGTTCTGCTGTGCGTTGTTCAGTTTCCTTCAGCAGTCGGTTGGTTTCATCAAAGAGGCGTGCATTTTCTATGGCTACACTCATGCTATTAGCAAGCGTTTCCAATAGACGAACATCAGATTCGCTAAATGCATTTTCCTGATCAATATTTTGCAGGCTTACATAACTCTTTACTTTGTCGCCCGAAATGAGTGGCACAAATAAAAGTGATTTGGGCATTTCTGTTCCGGGGATGACCTTCATCCCAAATTGAGCAGCAGTCTCTTCGTTATGATTATTTATTAGAATTTTCTCACGGGTTTCAATGAGGTGATGGCGTAGTTTATCATATGGCCGTGCCTGGGGGTAGGATATTTCTCCTTTCTCAATATGGTAATTAAATTGTTCTGATTTTTTTTCATGATCAAAGGTGGCAATAATTACAGCCTGTGCATTAAACACCTGCTGAATTTTATTGCCTACCAGTTCATAAATCGCCTGCATATCCAGTTCTTTTGCCAGACCTTCCTGCACACTATTTATCACGGCCAGTTCTGCGGTACGTTGTTCGGTTTCTTTAAGCAGGCGATTGGTTTCATCAAAGAGTCTTGCATTTTCAAGCGCCACGCTGATACTATTGGCCAGAGTTTGTAATAGCGATACATCCGATTCACTATAAGCAAATTCTCTTTCGTAGTTTTCGAGTTTAATAGTTCCATTAATCTGCCCACCAGAAATAAGTGGTACACCCAACCAGGATTTACAGGTATTTTCTTCACTTTCTGGAGCAGCATACACAACACCCAATTCCCTGAATCGCTCTAGGGCGTTCTCATTAATCAATAATGGTTGTCCTGTTTGTATAATAAGCGATGTCAACCCTTTACCCAATTCAAATCCTTCTTCATCAATACGGTTGCCCTTAAACAAGTAATAAGGATGCGTGATGAAATTGGTTGCCCGGTCTAAGAATGATATGGTGATTCCCTGTGAATCAAATACATCCCGGATTTTGTCACCAACAAGGTCATAAATTGCTTGAATATCTAATTTAGAAGCCAACCCTTCTTGAACACTATTAATAATAGCCAATTCTGCAGTACGTTGCTCAGTTTCTTTCAGCAGGCGGGTAGTTTCATCAAAGAGGCGAGCATTTTCCAGTGCCACACTCATACTGTTAGCAAGGGTTTCAAGCAAGCGGACATCAGATTCGCTGAAAGCATTTTCTTTATCTACATTTTGCAGGCTTACGTAGCTGGTAACTTTATTACCTACTATTAGGGGAACATATAATATAGATTTTGGCATTTCAGTTCCCTTGACCACTTTGAGTCCGAAGTCAATCAATGCCTGTTCTACATTATCATTGATCAGAATTTTTTGTTTTGTCATGATCAACTGGTATCTCAGTTTATCATAACGCCGGGGTTCAGCATAATACTGTTCACCTTTTTCAATCATGTAATTGAATTTCTCAGTACCTGTTTCATGTTCGAAGGTGGCGATAATAACGGCTTGCGCATCAAATACATCCCGGATTTTGTTGCCAACCAAATCATAAATAGCGTTCATATCCAGTTCCCGAGCCAGGCCTTCCTGAACACTATTAATCACTGCCAGTTCTGCGGTGCGTTGTTCAGTTTCTTTTAGCAGTCGGGTGGTTTCATCAAAGAGGCGGGCATTCTCCAGCGCCACACTCATACTGTTAGCTAAAGTTTCTAACAGGCGGACATCCGATTCACTGAACGCATTTTCAATTTCCATATTCTGCAAACTGATATAGCTGTTGACCTTATCACCAATGATTAGAGGAACAAATACGCCTGATTTGGTCATGTTTGTTCCAGGTATTATTTTCAGACCAAACCGGGTATAGGCTTCTGCATAATTTGTATTGATAACAATCTTTTGCCGGGAAACTATAAGATGTTGCCTTAATTTATCGTAAGGGCGGGAAGCCATGTAAAAACGCTGTCCATCCTCAATAATGTATTTGAAATGTTCCGTTGAGCTTTCAAGGTCGAAGTTGGCAATAATAACTGCCTGCGCATTGAACAACTCCCGTATCCTGTCACCTACCAGATCATAAATGGCCTGCATGTCTAGTTCCTTCGCCAAACCTTCCTGCACACTGTTGATTACTCCAAGTTCAGCTTTTTGTTGCTCCGTTTCTTTCAGTAATCTTGTAGTTTCATCAAAGAGTCTTGCATTTTCCAGAGCTACTCCCATTGTGTTGGCAAGGGTTTCCAGCAGCCGTACATCAGCATCGCTAAATGCATTTTCTTTATCTATATTCTGGAGACTGGTATAGCCGGTTACTTTTTCACCAATAATTAATGGTACAAATAATACTGACTTTGGCGGCTCAGTACCGGGTATTATTTTTACTCCAAAAGCAGCAGCTACTGATTCAAAATTTTTATTGATAAGTACTTTTTCTTTTGTTTGGATCAGGTGTTTTCTTAACGTATTCAAAGGCCTGGGAACAGGATAATATTGTTCACCTTTTTCAATAAGGTAGTGAATATTCTCAGATTCATTTTCATGATCGAAAGTAGCAATACTCACTACCTGTGCATCAAACAGTTCCCGGATACGGTTACCAACAAGGTCATAAATTGCTTGTATATCTAATTCTTTTGCCAGAGCTTCCTGTACACTATTGATCACGGCAAGTTCAGCTGTGCGCTCTTCGGTTTCTTTTAGAAGGCGGGCATTTTCCAATGCTGAGCTCATGCTGTTGGCAATCGTTTCCAACAAGCGAATATCAGAGTCGCCAAAAGCAAATTCTTTGTCTACATTTTGCAGGCTGATATAGCTGGTTACTTTTTCTTTGGTAATGAGGGGAACAAAAACGCCAGATTTCATCAATTTTGTGCCTGGCACTACTTCCTGTCCAAACCATTCAAATGCTTTCTCCGAGGTATTGATTACAACTTTTTGTTGTGTATCTATAAGATGCTGCCGCAGTTTATCATACGGCCGGCTTTCAGGGTAAAATCGCTCTCCATCTTCTATCGTGTAGTTAAAAAGCTCTGTGCCTGCTTCATAGTCGAGAGTTGCAATTATCACCGCCTGGGCATCAAACAATTCCCGTATTTTTTCGCCTACAAGATCATAAATGGATTGCATATCCATCTCTTTTACCAATGCTTCCTGCACACTATTAATTACAGAGAGTTCTTCACCCTGTTGTATGAGCTCTGCAGTACGCTCGGCTAGTAACTTTTCAAGTTCGGCAATGCGGAATGCGTCTTTAACCATGTTTAAAATGATTTTAAAAACTATAACGGTTAAACAGTAAGGATAATAGTAGTATGCTGGTTTTACAAACTGGAACGGAGCATAGATCTTAAAGAAGTGCCTTTGGTTAAATATAATTAATTTATAATAAACAAGGCGAAACGATTTTAACTAATCCATTGTATAACTGTGTAGTTATACGCATTGGCAAAAGTACCCGGTTCAGCTAGCCTGTTTATAAAACAAGAATAGGTGTGCAGTAATTGACAAATCCAAAAAGAAAAATAGAGGTTGATTTTAAAGACTAGTTGATTAGCATGGTAATTTGATCGTAAAAAATGTTCCTTCTCCTTCCTTGGTATCTACGTTCAGTTCTCCCCCATGTGCTTTTATTATATCATAGCTTAACGATAAACCCAACCCTGTACCCTGACCTGCAGGTTTTGTAGTGAAGAATGGTTGAAAAATTTTATCCAATACTTTTTGAGGGATCCCGTTGCCATTATCTTCAACTATAATCTCAACTTTATCACCGGTCTTTTTTGAGCAAACAGAAACAGCAGGTTCGTAACCTTCGGGTTGTTGTTTCTTCTTTTCTGCTACAGCATAAAAGGCATTGTTGAATAAGTTTAATAGTACTCTTCCAATATCCTGCGGAACAACATTTATTTTCTCAATGCTTTTATCAAAAGCGGTTTCCAATGTTGTATTAAAATCTTTGTCTTTTGCCCGGATCCCATGATAACTCAAACGCAAATATTCATCAGCTAATGCATTGATGTCAGTAGGTTCTTTTATGCCACTGCTGCTACGGCTGTGCTGCAACATTCCTTTTACGATAGCATCGGCACGTTTGCCGTGCTGGTTGATTTTTTCTAAATTCCGGATTATATCGTCGGCTATTTCTTTTGCATCATCTGTGCGGCCATTGTTTAATTCTGTTTTCATTTCATCCAATAACTCTCTGCTTACTTCCGAAAAGTTATTTACAAAGTTCAACGGGTTTTGTATTTCATGAGCAATGCCTGCGGTGAGTTCGCCAAGGCTGGCCATTTTTTCGGATTGGATGAGTTGGGTTTGAGTGGTCTTCAATTCTGATAAAGTTGTTTCTACTTTTTCTTTTTGTTGTTTTAATAAGTGGTTGGCATTTTGTTTATGCTTCATGCTCTTATAAAGAATAAGTGCAATGACCAGCAGTGCAACTATGCCCGCCAACAGTCCATATAATTTTAAACTGTTCCGGTAAGACACCCGGGCATCTTCTAATTCTTTTTGTTTTTCCTCTTCGTGTTTAATAAGATTTTGAATTGTTTGAATATTTGCCAACCCGTACAAACTATCTTTCTCAGCGGCAACAATCTTATAATACTTAAGAGCTGTTGCAGGTTGAGTTGAGTCATACAATTCTGCAAGAAAGCTTCCCGAAAGTATAATGCCTTTTTTATATGAAATATTCTTCCCGTATTCAAATCCCTTTAACGCATAGAAAATCGCTGAATCTTTTTTATTTATTTTTGAGAACATTCCAGAAATAGAGGTATATGTATCTGAAGATGTCAGGAAATCTTTGTTTTTTAAAGAGTAATCCAGTGCCACCCGGAAGAAGGAATCAGCCATTTGATAGTTTCCTTTTTTTACTTCAATTTCCCCGGATATGCGGAACGCTTCCTGGATGATGTCCCTCAGTGCTTCTCTTTCTTTAATTGCCATTTTAGCATGAAATGAAGCAGAATCAAGTTTATTTTCTTTTTCATACGCACTGGCTAAAAAAATATGATCCGTACCTGCACTCTTGCTATTTAGTTCCTCATCCAATTTCAAGGCCCTGAGATTATATGCTATAGCTTTAGAATAATTCTGCAGGTCAAAATAAACTCCTCCTAATCTTCTGTTGGCTCTTGCAATTTCATAAGTTAAATTATTTTCTGTAGCAATCTTAAGGGATATAAAAAGAAGGTCCAGCGCCTCTGCAAATTTTCCTTGCTGGCTCATAATACCACTTAGGGTTGCCGTTAATTTTGCCACATCTCTGGAACGGCCTTTACTTTTTGCTAAATTAATTCCGGCCTGGCAATATTTTAATGCTGAATCAATATTTAGAACCTGGTAAAAAAAGCCAAGCCCATTCATTGCATCTATTCTGCTGGAATCATCTTTAGCATTTGCGAGTTCAAATTTAAGGCTGTCAATTTTTTTGCTATTTCTCGAACTATCCTGTGCGTTTACAATAAGCTGCAAGAAAAATAGAACAAATAAAAGAATATTTCTTTTATACATAAGATTACATAATTAATTGAATAGTAAACTCAGTGCCTTTGCCCTCTGTCGTTTTCACCTTCAATTCCCCGCCATTTGCTTTCACAATATCATAACTCAGACTCAATCCCAACCCTGTTCCCTGTCCTGTGGGTTTAGTGGTAAAAAAAGGCTGAAAGATTTTATCCAATACTTTTTGCGGGATGCCGTTGCCATTGTCCTTTACTGATATTTCAATTCTGTGCCCTGTTTTTTTGGTGATAACTGAAACACTTGGTTCATAACCTTCGGGTTGCTGTTTCTTCTTTTCTGCTACAGCATAAAAGGCATTATTGAATAAGTTCAATAGTACTCTTCCAATATCCTGAGGAATGATATTTATTTTTCCAATACTTTCATCAAAATCAGTTTTAAAATCTGCATTAAAGATTTTGTCTTTAGCCCTCAATCCATGGTAAGATAATCGCAAATATTCATCAGCAAGGGCATTGATATTGGTTGGCTCTTTTACACCAGTGCTGTTGCGACTATGTTGCAACATTCCTTTTACTATCGCATCAGCTCTTTTGCCATGGTGATTAATTTTTTGCTCATTCACTTTTATATCAATTGAAATAGAAATTGCATGATCAATTTTTCCAGCTTTCAATTCTTGCTGCAATTCATCAATTAACTCATTATTCACCTCCGAAAAATTATTCACAAAGTTCAAGGGATTTTGTATTTCATGGGCTATGCCTGCAGTAAGTTCTCCCAGACTGGCCATTTTTTCGGATTGAATTAGCTGGGCCTGGGTAGATTTCAATTCCGCAAGTGTAGCATCAACATCCTGTTTAGCCTTTTCTATCAATACAAAATCTTCGTAACGTGCGTATGCCAGCGAAAATGCTTTTGCCAGCGATTTTACCAAATCAATTTCCTGATGGTTTAATGGCTGATTGTTGCCTATATACAATAAACCCTGGGCAAATGAAATAAAATGTAGGTCGAGCGATGGAAGGTCGGTATTGGTGTCTTCATAGGTTTGCTGGTCAGCTATCTGGCCCTCACTGATCAATTCTTTTGTCCAGTTATTAAATTCTTCGGCGGTCCAGTGCACGGTATATACTTCTTGTTTTTCCCAGGCTTCTACCGCCCGGTGAATAAAAACATTGGCGGTAAAAGATAAATGCAGCGTAGCAAGCGGCAGGCCATCGGGCGCCGACAGGTAGGCGGTTACATTTTGCTCGGCTTCATTTACAATAAAAACACCGCAGCGAATAAAATGAACTCCTATTACCTTTAGCTCTTTCCATATCAAAGGCGTAATGCGCTGTAGATCTTTTACGGTACGCATGCTGGCTATTTCGCCCCTCACTCTTTCAATGGAGGCTTGCCGGGTAGCTTCTTTTGCCTGTGCTTCGGCCTTTTGCAAGTCCAAAAAGCGCACATATGCCTGCTCAAATACCCTTGCAAATCTTTTTAATATTTCATTATCACTATCCGAAAAGGCAATACCTGAATAACTATTTATATAAATGGCTGAATTTTTAAACCATGCCGATGAAATAGTCCAGCTTTGTTGTTGTAAAAGCCAGCTTTTTAATTCTTCCGGCAATTTTCTGTAATCAGAATGGTTAAACGCATATTGCCAGAAACTATTTAAATCGTCGTACGAATAGGTTTTGGCCAAAAAGTTTAACCCCTTTTCTCTGGCGTTCCAAAAATCGGTGATCATTGGATTATCGGTATATGGAAGATGGAAACAAGTTGCTGTGTCTAACAGATCGGGGGAGGAAATCCAATGATTTAGATCTTTGCTTTCTTCGTTAAACGTGCCAATACCTACACCTCCTTCCACTGCTATTCCCAATTCATGCATGGTATGCAAAACAACTGTCACTACCTCTTTGAGTTCCTGGCTGGCACGCATAGCCAACGATCGCGAACGTACCCGCTCCAGTGCCGCTTCAATCTGTGCTTCTTTTGCCTGCGCTTCTGCCCTTTGCAAATCGAGAAAGCGGGTATAGGTTTGTTCGAAAACTTTGGCAAATCGCTTTAGAATATCAGCCTGTTTGTCTGAAATTATCTCTCCCTTATGCGAAGGAATGAGAATGGCGGAGTTTTTTGAGAATGCCGCAGAAAGAGCATAAGAACTAAATCCCAAAATTTGGTTTTTAAAATCGTCGGGGAATTTTCTGTAATCGCTATGTTCAAAAACATATTTAAAGAATTTATTTTTTTCTTCGAAAGAATATGCTTTGGCAAAAAATTCTTTTCCACTTTCTTTTGCTTCCCAAAAGTCAGCAAAAATGGAAAGGTCAACATACGGAATGTAATAACTTGTTGAAAACAACATATCGGGAGAAGCAAGCCAGTGAACGACGTCTTTTGATCCTGATATGTAAGTGGTAATAATGGCGCCGCCAACATCCATCGCAATATCAAATTCCTGTAATTTCTCCAGCACCAAAGTAACCACTTCCTGCAACTCATCTGCTTTGTGCATCGCTAAAGATCGGGAACGCACTTTTTCCAACGCAGCTTCAATTGTCGCCTCCCTTACCTGTGCTTCTGCTTTTTGAAGATCCTGGTAACGGCGAAACGTTAATGAGAAAACAGAAGTGAATCTTTTCATTATCTGTTTATCTTCATCGGAATGAGGCTTCAATGAGTTAGTCCATACACCGCCTTCGTTGAAATAATAAACCTGAAAATGAACATCAGGAAACTGCTTTATGGGATGGGATAAATAATTTTGTGTAGAATTTAATATTTTGATGTAATCCTCTTTTTCCTTTCCCGCCAGGAAATAATGTAAGAATTCTTTTTTCTTTTCCCATTCTTTATATATAAGCTGCCAAAAAGGGTGAGCATCTATATTAAATATGGCGATAGCTCTCACTACTTTCCCTTCAGCCAGGTTATTAACTGACCAAACATCCTGTGTATGATTAGTTTTGATATTTGTAATGCCACCACGGAAATTTTCTATACCTAATTTTTCTAATTCGGTAAACATAGTTGCAGTTGCTGAACTTACATCCTCACTACTGTGCATTGCCATTGTTTTTGCACGAACTCTCTCTAATGATACTTCTATCTGTGCTTCTCTTGCCTGTGCTTCTGCTTTTTGCAAATCGAGAAAACGGGTATAGGCTTGCTCAAACACTTTGGCAAAGCGATTCAGGATTTCGATTTCTCTTTCTGAAAATGATTGCCCATCGTAATTAGCAAGTTGAAGGCCGGTATTTTTTGTTAATCCATATGAAAATACGGCAGAGTCACTATCTAAAAGATATTTTTTTCGGGCATCCGATAGTTGCCTGTAATCTGTATGTTCAAAAGCAAAACTGAACCAATCATTTTTTTCCTGGAAAGAATATTTTTTTACGAAGGAATTTTTTCCTTTTTCCCTTGCCTCTTTTAAATCCCTGAACATGGGAAAATCGAAATAGGAAAGATGAAAGCAGGTAGAATATTGGAGTCCCGAGAGTGCCACCCATTGTTCAAGGTTGTTGGAGTCTTCTTTAAATATGAAAATACTGGCAGCATTCATGACAATATCAAGCTCATTTAGCCTGTCAAACACGGTGCGAACCACATCCGGAAGCTCATCACTTTTATGCATCGCTAAAGAGCGGGAACGCACTTTTTCCAATACTGCTTCAATCTGTGCTTCTCTTGTCTGCGCTTCTGCTTTTTGCAGATCAAGAAAGCGGGTATAAGCCTGTTCAAATACTTTGGCAAATCTTTTTAGAACCTGAAAATCCTGTTGAGTTATTAACTTTCCGGACCAGCTATCAATGCCCACAACCGAATTTTTTCCTGCAGCTAAACTAACCGTCCAAGTTTCTGCCTCTAAATGGAATTTTCTTATTCCTTCCGGAATTGTCGTTTGATTATTTTCACCAACAAACCGGAAATAATCGTTCTTCACTTTACCGGAGTAGGACTCATTTATAAAGTCACGTCCTGTTTCTATTGCTTCCCACAAATTTTTAACGATAAGATTATTTTGAATTTCCTTTATGTAGGGTGTATCCACTTTGATAGGGACGGGCAATTGGTTAGTAGCGATCCAGAGATGGAAATTTCTTTTCTCTTTTTCAAAAAAGAAAACAAAGGCTCCATCGAGAGAAAGCCCAAGATCAATCAATTTATCGGATAATGTTTTAACCACATTTTCCAACTCTTCCGAATGATGCATGGCCATAGCCCTTGCCCTGACCCGTTCCAGGCCCAACTCTACCTCTGCTTCCCTTGTCTGTACTTCCGCTTTTTGAAGGTCGAGGAAACGGGTATAAGTTTGTTCGAAAACTTTTGCGAAGCGCTTGAAAATATGATGCGCTTCGGGTACAGGTTCATAGGTGATGAACATCAGGTATCCCTGAAAAAAAAAGGCGCAATGTATAATTTGAAAAGTTGGTACAGAAAGACCTTTTAGAGCCATCTTTTCCACAACATCTTTAAAGATTGGAATGGTAGCCATATACCTGTAATGCGTTTTCAATTCTTCACCACTCAGTTCTCTCACAAATAAAGATTCTCCTCTTTGTGCAGCATCATGTATATGAAAAAAGATATCTTCTGAACTGGATGTTTTAAAAGATAGCGAAATGCCATCCTCCCGGGCCATCCACGCAGTAACTGTTTTCAGGTCATCATCCCAGATATTAAAACCACATGCAAACGATGTCGCACCCAATGCCTGTACTTGTTGAAATAATATAGAGGCGGTATCCTGCAAATCACTACTATTCTGCATACCCATTGTTCTGGCACGCACTCTTTCTAGTGCAACTTCAATTTCCAGCTCGCGGTTTTTTGCAGCCAGTTCTTTTTGCAGGGCCACATAATTTTTATGGAGCATGTGCTCATTTTCCATATTCCGTTTCGTGGAATGATTAATTATTAATCCAGCTCAAGCTTGGCCTTTTACGGCGTGGCTTTAAATTTTCCAGATTGCTATTTCTTGCATTGGATGTTATGGTAACAAAAATTCCATGCCCTCTTCAGCCAACTCGTATCGCAGTGGATATTTGTTTTTAAAATGAAGGTGTGAAAACATATTCGTAAGCTGTTCGTCAGAGTGTGATGGATCATGATGTGCAATAATTAATTCTTTTGCCCTGCAAAGCGATGCATATTGAATAGCATCCTGCATGCTGCTATGCCCCCACCCTTTTTTTGTTTGGTATTCTTCATCAGAATATTGTCCATCGTGGTATAACAAATCTGCTCCATGCGCAAGATCATAACCGCTTATCCATTTGGAATCCTGTATCATTCCTTTACGCCCCAGAGCAGGTTCATGATCAGGCATGTAAGTGAATGTAGAATTTTTACCGGTAACCCTGAAGCCGATAGTTGGACCAGGATGAATTATGTAGTTGGATTTTATTTTAAAATGGCCGATCTCAAATTCGCAGTTGCCAATTTCGTGGAAGATAAGCGTACAGGGCAGTTCGCGAAAAAGCATTGGAAATAATGGGGGAGAAAGATAACGGCTAAGCCTTGACCGCAGGCTTTGTGTAACAGCTATAGGACCCCATATATGTACTTCCTGCGAGGGACTAAAAAAAGGGCTAAAAAACCCAAGTCCCAGAATATGATCCATATGCAGATGGGTTAATAATACATCTATTCTTTTATTCGGAAAGTTGATGGAATTGAACTGCTGAATACCAGTTCCGGCATCGAGAACGAACATTGTATCCTCTTCTGTTACCAAAATACAGGAAGTTCGGGTACCATAATTCTTAGTTTCGGGGCCAGAGGTTTGTATGGAACCCCGAACGCCCCATAAGTTAATTTTCATTTTCTTTGACTTTCCAAAACATAGCTACTGCACCCAAAAATTTATTTTCTCTTGTGATGATAGGATAAGAGGTAAGAGCTATTTTTTCTCTATTTCCCTGTAGGTCTTTAATATAAAATGATTTGTGGTAAGGGAGGAGATTTTTCAATGTTTTTACCAGGGGAAGTTCATCAGGAACTATGGGATTATTCATCTCATCCATAGGCTTAAAAATTACTGACCATTTTTCTACAGGCATTTCCCCCGTCTCTGCAAACCTCTCTCCCAAAACTTCCTCTGCGGGCATATTATAAAAAATTAATTTACCGCCTGGATCAGTTATAAAAACAGGAATGGAAAGGCAATCAGCTAATTGCCGGTTTAGAATAATCTCTATCTCATATGCAGGCATATCGAAAATTTTCGAGGTGGAGTGCTAACTAAATATAATATATTTTAGGTGATAATAGAATTAATTAGGCCTTTTTATTGCTGGTTCTGATATGTAAATAACAATATGTTCCTGATTCCTACAGTTATAATTTTAAGGTTATCCGTTGCAAAACTTTTTTAAAATTCTTCTTCATTTTTTAATTTCCACAGGCGGGGATCTGCACTAAAATGAAGGTGCGCAACGAAACTAATCATTTGCTTACTGTATAGGTAAGGTGATCAGAAATTCTGCGCCCTTTCCTTCCTGAGTTGTTGCAGTTATTTCTCCCCCATGTGCTTTTATAATATCATAACTCAGAGACAATCCTAACCCTGTACCCTGACCTGAAGGTTTGGTAGTAAAGAATGGCTGAAAAATTTTATCTATTACATTTTGTGGGATGCCATTACCATTGTCGCTTACAATTATTTCAATTTTGTCATTTATCTTTTTTGTGCTGATACAAATGGTCGGTTTGTAATTCAAACCGAGAAGGTTTTTAAAACCTTCTCGGTTTAGCTTAAGATAATTTTCATTTACAGCATAGAATGCATTGTTGTATAAATTCAATAGCACTCTTCCGATGTCCGGGGGCACAATATTTATTTTTCCTATTGATGCATCAAAATCAGTTTTAATGTCCACATTAAATGTAGGATCTTTTGCACGAATGCCCTGGTAAGATAGCCTGAGGTATTCATCAGCTAAAGCGTTAATACCCGTTGGCATTTTATCGCTTTTGCTGGTTCTCGAATGTTGTAGCATCCCTTTAACAATGGCATCGGCACGTTTGCCGTGGTGGTTTATTTTTTCAGAATTGCCTTTAATACCATTCAGAATAAATTTTACTTCTTCATAATTTCCTTTATCAATTTCTTCTGATGCTTCATCAACCATTTCCCTGTTCACTTCCGAGAAATTATTGACGAAGTTTAGCGGGTTTTGTATTTCATGGGCAATACCGGCTGTGAGTTCGCCAAGGCTTGCCATTTTTTCGGATTGAATTAATTGAGTTTGGGTAGATTTTAAATCTTTATAAGCATTTTCAATCTGTTGGCGGGATTTTGTTCTTTGTTTATTTATTCTAAACATTGCCACAATAATACCCAGCAATACAAGCAGGCTTCCGGCATATAAGTAGTTTTTAAGCGTGGCTTTGTATTCTTTTACGGCTGCATCTTTTTCTCTTTGTTTTTCTAAAGATTTTTGTTGATAATCGTTGGAAATAAACTGAATGCTGTTTAGTGTTTCCAGCCCAGATATGCTGTCTTTATAATCTCCTTCCAGTGTCATATATGCTATAGCACTGTCGTATTGTTTTTTCTGCGTGTACAATTTTGCAAGAAGCCCGCTGGAAGAGCTTTTTAGCCCCATAAAGGCATATTTATGTGCCCCATTATAGGCCTCGTAAGCATATAGAAAAGCAGAATCAAATTGACCTGATTTTCCGTAGGCATCTGCCATGCTAGTTATAAATCCATACATATTATCTAACCGGTTTCCTTTTAGTGCTTCATTGATGGCAATGTAAAAATGATAAATTGCGGAGTCGTATTTGTTTTTTTTAAGGTAATAATTGCCCAAACCGCCATTGCTTAATTGCTCCCAAAGATTTGCTCCTCGAGTGGCTCGTCCCATCCTGTTTATTTTCCTAAAAAAGTATTCAACGGAATCAGGTTTATTTATTTGCTTGGTAGCATAATAGTGAGCAAGGCTATTGTACTGCGATAGTATAGGATAACTCGTATCTTTTAATCCTTTAATTCCATTATGATCTAAAATGTATTGTCGGCGCATAAGTGAAATGCGAGTCATATTCATATCCCCAATTCTGTTATAAATGATTACCTGTAACCGCAGCGTACTAAATAATAAGGAACTGTCACCTGTTGCTAAAGCGGACTCTTCGTTTTTTATTAGGTATTGTAGAGAAAGATTCAGCTTTCCTTTTAGGTAATAATAATTGGCAAGCCTATCTGTGGCGTCTTGTATGCCACTTGTAAAATTAATTTTTTCTGCTATTCGGAGTGCCTCT
>JBBRCI010000042.1:0-24133 GCA_038204935.1 Sphingobacteriales bacterium
GAAAAGGCAAATGCCCGATACTTATTTTTCTTAAATAATGATTGCTTATTACTCAATGATTGCTTAAATATACTTAAAGATTTTTGCGACAATAATACCACTACAGGAATGTGCGGCGCACAATTGTATTCTGAAAAACAAGAACGAATCAGATCATTTAACTATCTTCCAACGCCATCGCTAAAATTTCTGGGTCCTGGCTTTTTAAGATTGTTTGCACCAAAGCATTATCCAAATCGCGAAAAGGAATACAAAAAGCCTGTAAAAGTAGATTTGGTAAGCGGAAGCGGATTGTTTTTCCGTAATAAAGCGTTTAAGGAAATTGGTGGATTTGACCCCAATTTGTTTTTTTATTGTGAAGAAGAAGATTTGGGGGAAAGATTAAAGAAAAAGAGATGGGATGTATATTTCATACCGGAAGCGAAATATATCCATTTTATCGGAGGCAGTTCTTCAGAAAATTTGGTGATGCTAAAGGAATATTATATTTCACTAATGTATTTTTTTAGAAAGCATTATTCAGTATTTGCGTATTTCTTTCTAAAACTGTTGTATGCTTTCAAATTTTTGCGCAAATCGTTTAAGAACAGGAAATACTTTCCCTTTGTAGGATTTATTATCAGAGGAGCTCCAATGAAATATAGCTTAAGACATCGTTAACTTTTATGTTAGGTTTTCAGCCTTGAATCAACAAGGGGTATCATGAATCCTTGCTCCATTCCGTAATTTTCTGATAAACCCGCAATGCAGAAATTGTGTCAAGTTCAGCATTTTCGCTTTCAAGATATTCGGCTTTTTTACCAATGGGAGCCCACCTTCTGGCATGAATAGGCTTTGTGTTGGGGAATAAACCCAAAGTATGAATTTCCGAAGCTGCCGCAAGGTGCAAAGGGCCGGTTCCGGATGCTAACAATCCATCTGATTTCCCTAAAAAAGCAATTAATTGCTCCAAACTCATCAATCCTGTAATATCGGTTATTTGCTTTTCTAAACTCTGAATCCACTCTTTTAAAAGAGTTCTTTCATTTTCAGAACCTGAAATTATGATATTATATTTTTCATCAGGCAATAGATTGATAAGTTCTTTATAACGAATCAAAGACCATTCTTTCCCACTACCATGAGATTTTGGATGAAGTACAAGATTGAATTTATCTTTGCTCAATAATCTTAAAATGTTTTCGGGGAGTTCTACTATGCAGTTAAAATTATAGTATTGATGAATTTTATCCGGTGTTGGAAAGTGCTTAATACCAATTGCGCTAAGTAAACGTAAATTGAGTTCTGCTTCATGTAAGCTGGAATTTTTTCTGCTTAATTTAACCAGTTTATTACAGGTGAGCCAGTGAAACCACCTGTGTGAAGTACCTATGCGTTTAGATATATCGGCTTTTTTAGCCAAGCGGGCTAAATGTTTATTTGGAAATACATGGATAAATGTATCTATTGACGCATTCTTTAAAAAATCGATTTGCTTTTCTTCCGAAAGCATACAAAGCTCATCGTAGTTTATAAAATGATCCACTGATGAACTCGTATTAATTACGGGTTTAGTATAACTTCTTCCAAGAAACGAGACTTCCGAATTGGGGAAGTTTTCTTTAATAAACCCGCACATAGGTAAAGTAAGCGTTACATCACCAATGGCATCTATTCTACTGATTAATATATGCTGGCCTTTCATTACCTCTTTATAATCTTGTAATTTTTATATTCTCCCAACCGAAAACCTGTTTTGTCTTCCAGAAGCTGTAAAAACTTGCGTCTTAAACTCATTTTATTTTTTACCGTTGTGGGATCAATTTCAAATTTCCAATTACCGGCCTCAATACGTTTTTGCATAACTTTTGGATGCGTTTCTTCAAAACGAATCAGCCTGTCAGCATTTCCATAATCAAATTCAAAAGTTTGAGGTAAGCGTTCTTCTATCCAGATATCTTCATGGTAAAATTTATTGAAATTCCTCACTTTGTTATTCAGACCTTTTGGAGCTTGCACCCAACCATAATGATATATATAGGCTTCAATAGGTTTCACATTTATTTTACGGTTTTCTAAACGAAATCCCTGTGCATCCCGGTAGGAGTGAACTTTTGGATTAAATTTTAAAATTCGTATCTCGTTTCTATACCATCTTCTGCTCGAAGCTATAAAATCATATGAGCCATAAAAGTGGAGATATTTAAAAAGTAAGCCTTCAACTTTGGGTTCATTAAGATTCTCCTCCATCGCTCTTTTTATAGCGGGAAGGTATTTTTCATGAACGCATTCATCGCCCTGTATATAAAATGCCCAGTCTGTATCCGGAGAAATTGCTGCGTAAGCTTTATCAGTTTCCACGGCAAATGTTCTTCCGCCTTCGCGGATAGAATTATCCCAAACAGTTTCAATAATTCTTATTTTGGGGGAATTTATATTTTGAATAAGTGATAAGGTATCATCTTCTGACTTGCCAACTGCCACCACAAATTCCTCACAAATGGGCAAAATAGATTTAATTGCTTCAACAATTGGATAATCATTTTTAACCGCATTACAGATAAAGGTAAAACCGGAAACTTTCATTAAATCTATTTAACCTGTATTTTAATAATGATAAACGCCAAAGGTAATAATTTAGCCTTATCTCAATTATTAGTAAGCTTTGTAATACGGAATAAAAACAGCTTTTTTGTATATGCCGGTAGTAAACCTGAATTTTCCTATTAAACCTGAGCAATACAGAACTATTGCAAGATCATTAACTATAGTTGAAAATGATTTAGCTGGCTCAGAAGAAATTCTTAAAAAATTAGACTTCAGAACACCTTCAACGATTATTGGGATTACCGGCCCTCCCGGAGCTGGCAAAAGCACACTTGTAAATGGAATTATTAATTCTCTCTCTAGAGAAAATAAATTAGTTGCTGTATTAGCTGTTGACCCTACTTCGCCTTTTAATTTAGGATCTTTATTAGGAGATCGTATCCGGATGATGGAGCAATTTAATAAACCGAATGTTTATATCCGGTCAATTGCTACAAGAGGATCGTTAGGTGGTTTATCCGCAAAAACCATAGAAATGGTTGATGTATTACGCTCCTGCGGATTTGAATACATTATTGTAGAAACGGTTGGAGTGGGACAGTCGGAAGTTGAAATTATAGGTTTGGCAGATGTTACCGTGGTAGTTATGGTGCCCGAAGCCGGAGACGAGATACAAAGTATAAAATCCGGATTAATGGAAATCGCTGATATTTTTGTGGTGAATAAAGCGGATAGAGACGGAGCAGATGTATTTGCCAACAATTTAAAAAAACTCGTTCATCAGAAATCTAAAAAAGTTCCTGTTTTGAAAACTGTTGCTGATAAGGCTGAAGGAATAGAAGAATTGCTTTTTGAAATAAAGAGATTTTCTAAAGAAAATCCGAATTTGAAATCATTTTTACTGGCAGAAAAAGCCTATAAATTGATTCAGGAAAGAAAAATGAAGAGTATTGATAAAAAAAAGCTTCAGCAATTAATTACTGAAGCTTCCATTTCTGATGATTTTAATCTTTATCAGTTTATAGATCTTTATTTAAAAGAATCAGGAGTTCATAATTGATTCAATTTCATCTGCTTCAATCGGGATATCGGCCATTAAATCTCTGTTTCCTCCTTCAGTTATTAAAATATCATTTTCTAAACGGATGCCTAAACCTTCCTGTTGAATATATATTCCCGGTTCGCAGGTTAAAATATTACCCACTTCAAAAGGCTTATACCTGCTGGCAAAATCATGAACATCCAAACCCAAATGATGTGAAGTTCCATGCATAAAATATTTTTTATATAAAGGCATGGCCGGATTTTGCTTAGATACATCATGCTTATCTAAAAGGCCCAGACTTATTAACTCACTTTCCATGATTTTACCAACTTCTTCGTGGTACTCATTCCATATAGTGCCTGAAACCAGCATTTTTTTAGCTTCAGTCATAACTTTCAAAACCGAATTATAAACTGCTTTCTGCCTGGTTGTAAATTTTCCGTTAACAGGAATGGATCTGCTGAGATCTGCATTATAATTAGCATACTCTGCTCCAAAGTCAAATAGAATCACATCACCATCTTTGCAAATCTGGTTATTATCATTATAATGAAGAATATTGGCATTTTTCCCCGAAGCAATTATTGGGTTATAACCATGGCCTGTGGCTCCCTGCCGTATGAATTCATGAATTATTTCTGCTTCGATCTCATATTCATTAACACCTGGCTTCACAAATTTTAAAACTCTGTTAAAAGCGTCACGGGTAATATTGCAGGCTTTGCTGGTTAAATCAATTTCAATCTGTGATTTTACAGGACGGAGATCCCGCATAATTAACGCAGATCTTTCAAACTGATGTAATGGATATCTTTTTTTGAGATCTGATATGAACCTCATATCCCTGTAATCTACTTCATGAACGTATCTGTCGTTCTCATTAGAGTTTAAATAGATGGAATCAGCATAATTAATTATTGTAGGAAGAATGTTCCAGAATTCACTTAACCAAAATACATTTTCAATTCCTGAAGCATCCTTAGCTTCCTCCATTGTGTATTTATGCCCTTCCCAAACAGCAATTTGATCACTTGTCTGTCTTAAAAAAAGGACTTCCTTGTATAATGGATTAGGGCAATCTGGAAATACAAGCAATATCGTTTGCTCCTGATCAATTCCTGATAAGTAAAAAAGATCTGCATTTTGTTTAAACATGTGAATCTGATCTCCGCTCCTGGGGAACTCATCACTTGCCTGAAAAATAGCTAATGAGTTAGCTTTTAACTTGTTTGTGAAATTTTTGCGATTGTTAATGAATAGACTTTTATCTATAGAAGAATATTTCATAGAGCTTAACTAATTTTTGAGTTTTTGAAACTGTTTTTGAAAACAAATGTTGAACTAGGAGAAATTGGAACAGTATTTGTTTGTTTGCTGAAATCAAACTTATGATTATTTTTGTATAAATTACACAATTAAAAATTGTTAACCTTTAAAACAACAGAGTATGAATTATTTTACAATTAAGAAAGCCGTTGTATTTTCGATGGTGTCTGTACTAGGCCTTGGGGCTGCAAGTGCGCAAGACTCCACGATGACAACGATGAGCTCATCAGCAAAAGTATTTGGTGGTAGAGCACAGTACAGAACTTGGTCCTTCGGACTTAACGCAGGTGTTTTAGCTCCTGTTTCCTTAACAGGTGGTTCTAATGATTTCACAAACTGGGATGTAAAACTTGGTTATGGTGCAACTTTACGTAAGCAGGTTGGTCATGCATTTGGCATTGAACTTGGATTTTTACGTGGTGATGTTTCTGGAAACAACGCTGATGCAGTTGGTGGTGTTCAAAACAACCGTCAGGAATTCACAACTGAATTAGCTTATTCAGGAAGTGTTATGGGTGTTGTTAATGTTGCTACAGTTGATTTCTTGAAAAGAGAGAACAACGTTAACTTCATTGTTAAAGCAGGTTACGGATTGGCTGCTTATTCTCCTAATGTAACTTTCGGTAACGGTCAAACATTAAACTGGAATGGTATTTCTGGTGATAACAGAGATGAAAAATGGGTTCAAGAAGCTTTTATTCCGGTTGGCGCTGGTATCAAATTCAAAGTTTCTGACCGTGTAGCTTTTGATTTAGGTTACAACATGTATTTTGTTGATGGTGATAACTTTGATGGAACTTATACTTCTAAAGGATCAAATGACAAGTTTTCTTACGGATACGGTGGTTTAGAATTCTCTTTAGGTTCTTCTGCTAAGCCGAATTTAGATTGGGTTAACCCTGTAGCTTTAATGTATGATGAATTAAAAGATCCTACATTACGTCAGGAAGTTGAAGCATTAAAAGGTCGTGTATCTACAATCGAAACTACTGTTAGTGATCTGTTAAAAGATAGCGATGGTGATGGTGTTGCTGATAAATTAGACAAATGTCCAAATACTGAAGCTGGTGTTAAAGTTGACGGTTCTGGTTGTCCATTAGATGTTGACGGTGATGGTATCGTTGATTCAAAAGATAGCTGCCCAACTGAAAAAGGTACTGCTGAATTAAACGGATGTCCTGAAATGTCTTCTGGCACAATGGCTGGATATGACAACATCCAGTTCGAATTTAACTCATCTGTTTTAAGAACATCTGCTTACCCAACTTTAGATAAATTATCTTCTGAGTTGAGAGCTGGTTCAATGATGGTTGAATTAGCTGGATTTGCTTCTGCAGAAGGTACCGATGAGTATAACATGCAGTTATCTAAAGACAGAGCTAATTCAGTAAAAACTTATTTAGTTAATTCTGGAGTAGATGCAAGCAAAATCTCTACTAAAGGTTACGGTGAGTCTCGTCCAATTGCATCTAATGCAACTGAAGCAGGTCGTATGCAAAACCGTCGTGTAGAATTCAGAAAAAGATAACAATATTGTATATAAGCATATTGTAAAAAGAGTCCCGATAATTATCGGGACTCTTTTTTTATTTTATAATTTTGCGATGATGTATTTTTTCAGAAAAAAAGATCCTGACAGGCCCATTAATTTTAACTTAAGGGTGATGCATTTTATCAATGCTTTAGCTATTCTTATGTTCTTTGGAGGAATTATTTACAAATTGATCGATTGGTTTATCTTAAAAAAATGAAAAAAATAATTTTTACCACTAAAGCTCCGGCTCCAATTGGTCCATACAGCCAGGCTGTCATTGCTGGCCCGATGTTATATGTTTCTGGACAGATATGTTTGGATGCAGAAACTAATGAGTTGGTTAATTCTGATATTTCTGCAGAAACTACTCAAGTGATGAAGAACATCGAATGTCTTTTAAAAGAGGCTGGTTATGAATTTGAACATATAGTTAAAACCTCTATTTTTCTAAGTGATATGTCTTTATTTGCTTCTGTAAATGATGTATATAGTTCATTTTTCAGTAGTGATTTTCCTGCCAGAGAGACCGTGGCAGTGGCAGGTCTGCCAAAAAATGTAAATGTTGAAATATCTGTTATCGCTTATAAATAAAAAATGTTCCAAGCAGGTAGACTAAAATATTTTGCTGCAGCTTTAATCTCTGTTGCTATGTGGGGCTTCTTTTCCATTCCTCTCAGAAATTTAAAAGCATTCAGGTCTGAAGATATTTTATACTACCGGGTATTTGTTTCATTAATTATAACCTGGTTAGTTATACTGGTTTTTAAAAGGCAACATCTCAAAAATGATATCAGTTATATAAAACTGGAATCTAAAGCCAATCAGCGAAAACTGCTTCGCTTAACATTAGCTGCAGGAGTTCTCATTACCGGCAACTGGTTTTCTTTCATCTATGCTGTTAACAATGTGAGTCTCACATCTGCAGCATTTGCCTATATGGTGTGCCCGTTAATAACAGCCATGGGTGGATTTTTTATCCTGAAAGAAGAACTATCAAATATTAAACTCACCGCCATAGGAATTGCAGTGATAAGTATTTTATTGTTGGCAAAAGGTTCATTGACCGATGTACTTTGGTCTGTATTTATAGCCTCTCTTTATGGATTCTACTTAATTATCCAGAGAGTGATTGTTAAAATTGATAAATTTAATATGTTAGGAGTTCAGCTTTTAATCTCTGTTTTTATAATGCTTCCATTCTTTATCTATCACCATACGGCATTTATTACAGATTCTTATTTTTGGATTAACATTTTAATTATTGCAGTTGTTTTTACTATCATTCCATTGTTTTTAAGCTTGTACGCTCTAATAGGATTGCCATCTTCAACCATGGGAATAATAATTTATATAAACCCTATTGTTGCTTTTGCTGTTGCCTTTTTCTATTTTCATGAGAAAATAAATACATTTCAGATATATGCATATGCCTTGTTGCTTACGGCAGTTTTAATATTTAACTGGAATATATTAAGCAGCATTTTCGTTAAAAATTATAACAGATTTAAAACCGTAAGTCAATAGTAAACTATAAATATTGTCTCCTCAAATTCTAAAAACTCCTATAGAATATTTAAAAGGCGTAGGACCACAGAAAGCTGACGTGTTGAAAAAAGAATTGAATATTTTCACGTATTCAGATCTCTTACACCATTACCCTTTTAGATATATAGACCGCACCAGATTTTACAAAATAAGGGAGCTTAATGAGGAACTTCCAGCGGTACAGGTATTGGGAAGAATTGTTTCTAAAGAAATTATCGGTGAGAAAAGAACAAGACGGTTAATTGTTAAACTAAAAGATGAAACCGGATATCTTGAATTAGTGTGGTTTCAAAGTGTTAAATGGATAGAAAATGCTTTAAAAGTTAACTCTGTTTATATTGTTTTTGGAAAGCCTACATCATTTAATTCCAAAATTTCAGTTTCGCATCCGGAAATGGAAATATATAATCCCGAGAATAAAAAGCAGGGAAATCTTTCACTTCAGCCGGTTTACAGTTCAACAGAAAAACTTAAACTTTTTAATTTAGACAGTAAAGGAATTCAAAAGCTACAATTCAATTTACTTGAACTTATATTTAAGGAAGTTGATGAAACCTTACCAGAATATATTTTAAATAAATTTAAGCTTCAGAATAGAAGAAGCGCCATGCTTAATATTCACTTTCCTGACCATGTTAATTCTCTTCAGTCTGCCCAAAAAAGATTAAAATTTGAAGAACTCTTTTTTATCCAGCTTAAGCTGCTAAAGAATAAATTGTTAAGAACGCAGAAGTTCAAAGGACATGTTTTTAATCTGGTGGGCGAAAAATTCAATTCCTTTTATTCAGAAAAACTTCCGTTCGAGCTTACAAATGCGCAGAAGAGAGTTATCAAAGAGATAAGGACCGACACACTTCGACCGGTACAAATGAATAGATTGCTTCAGGGTGATGTTGGTAGCGGGAAGACTGTAGTGGCTTTAATGACCATGCTACTAGCTATTGACAATGGATTTCAGGCATGTTTAATGGCTCCTACAGAAATCCTGGCTCAGCAACATTTCATTTCTATAAAAGAGTTATTAGCCGGTAGCGATGTAAGCGTGGAAATCTTAACCGGATCAACCACAAAAAAATCCCGGAAAGGTTTACATGAAAGGTTAGAAAACAACGAGTTGAAAATTTTAGTTGGTACGCATGCGCTGATTGAAGATGTGGTTCAATTTTCAAATTTGGGTTTAGTGGTTATTGATGAACAGCACCGGTTTGGAGTGGAACAAAGAGCAAAATTATGGCGAAAAAATTCTATTCCGCCGCATATTCTGGTAATGACCGCAACGCCCATTCCCAGAACACTTGCTATGACCCTTTACGGTGATTTAGATGTTTCAGTGATTAACGAATTACCGGCTAGTAGAAAACCCATCAAAACACTTCATTTGTACCATTCTCAACGTTTAAGAATGTATGGCTTTATGCGTGAGGAAATTGCCAAAGGTCGGCAGGTTTATGTAGTTTATCCACTGATTAAGGAAAGTGAAAAATTAGACTTGCTTTATCTGGAAGCTGGGATTGAAAATATTACTGATGAGTTTCCGTTGCCTCAATATCAAATTAGTATAGTTCATGGAAAATTGACTGCGAAAGTTAAAGAGTCAGAAATGCAGCGATTTGTGAGAGGTGAAACTCAGATTATGGTTGCCACAACTGTTATAGAAGTAGGCGTAAATGTTCCGAATGCCAGTGTGATGATTATTGAAAATGCGGAGAGATTTGGTCTGTCTCAATTGCATCAGTTAAGAGGACGAGTTGGTCGCGGTGCCGAACAGTCATTTTGCATTCTGATGTCGGGCAATAAATTAAGTAAAGAGGCGAAGACACGTATTGAGACGATGGTTAGAACCAATGATGGTTTTGAAATATCAGAAATTGATCTTCAATTACGTGGTCCCGGAAATATAGAAGGAACGCAACAAAGCGGTGTTTTGGATCTCAAACTGGCCGACCTGGCAACAGATCAGAAACTATTAATGGAAGCCCGAAATCTGGTAATTAAAATTTTTGAGAAAGATCCGGAATTGAGTCATCCTGAAAACCTGCTGCTTAGAGAATATTTCAAATCCAAAAAAGGCGGAATAACCTGGGATAAAATCTCCTAACAATAGAAAATTAAATCCCGTTAGGATTATTGATTTATCTTTTAATAATTAAATTGCCAGTCAAAATATCTATTATGAAGTTTATAAAATTCCTATCTTTTTTACTTCTATCCGGAAGCATTGTTCAAGCTCAAAATTCAGATTCAGTTTTTATTAGAAAAATATACGATCAGGCTCTTGAAAACGGACAGGCCTATCAGAATTTAAACTATTTGTGTAAACAGATAGGACCTCGTTTAAGCGGATCTGATAATGCTGCAAAAGCAGTTGTCTGGACCAAAAAACTAATGGAAAACTACGGTTTTGACAAGGTATATCTTCAGGAAGTTATGGTTCCGCATTGGGTGAGAGGCGAAAAAGAGACAGCTTATATTCTGGACGGGAAAAATAAAATTTCTGTTCCGATTACCTCTTTAGGAGGAACAGTAGCCACAGATGCAAAAGGAATAACAGCCGAAATTATTGAAGTTCAAAATTTTGATGAATTAAAAGCTCTAGGCGAAAATAAAGTAAAAGGGAAAATTATATTCTTTAATCGTGCGTTTGACACAAAACCAATTGAAACGTTCCATTCGTATTCTGGTGCAGTTGATCAGCGTGGAGCAGGTGCGATTGAAGCTTCAAAACTGGGAGCAATAGGCATGGTTGTTAGATCTATGACACATGCTTTAGATGATCATCCGCATACCGGCGCCATGCGCTATAGTGACGCAGTTGCTAAAATTCCTGCTGTCGCGATAAGTACGAACGCTGCCAATATTTTAAGTGAGAAACTGAAGAATGCAAAATCTCCTGTTCAGTTTTACTTTAAAGAGAGTTCAGAAACTCTTCCGGATGTAAAATCTTATAACGTAATTGGAGAAATCCGCGGAAGCGAAATGCCCGATGAAATTATAACTATTGGCGGCCACTTAGATTCATGGGACTTAGCCGAAGGTGCTCATGATGACGGATCGGGTGTAATTCAATCTATTGAAGCTTTGCGAATTCTGAAAAGTATGAATTACAAGCCTAAAAGAACTATCCGGGCTGTTATGTTTATGAATGAAGAAAATGGTTTACGCGGGGGCAGAAAATACGCCGAGCTGGCGGCTGTCAACAAAGAAAAACATATTGCTGCCATTGAGTCTGATGAAGGTGGATTTACTCCACGCGGATTTTCAATTGATGCACAGACATCAGACTATAACAAAATAAAAAATTGGAAGTCAGTTTTAGCTGAATATGGTTTACATGACATAGTAATTGGCGAGAGCGGAGCTGATATTGGTCCCTTGAAAACTGTTAATGATTCTACAGTTTTAATTGGCTACAAACCAGATAGCCAGCGCTATTTTGATATTCACCATTCGGCTTTAGATGTTTTTGAAAATGTAAACCGTCGCGAACTGGAACTGGGAGCTGCTTCTATCACTTCATTGGTTTATTTAATTGATCAGTACGGGTTTTAAACCCATTTTTATTTTTGAATGAATCAGGAACTTTCTGATCCGCCCAAGGCAGATCCATATATTGCTCTGCGTTACCCCGAATTTCGTTCTTATATCGGAATGAGATTCTTTATTACCTTTGCTTATCAAATACAGGCGGTGGTTATTGGCTGGTACATTTACCAGCTTACTAAAGATCCGCTTTCTTTAGGTTTAATTGGTTTAGCCGAAGCAATTCCGGCTATTTCTGTCTCTCTATACGGAGGTTATGTTGCCGACAAATCCGACAAGAAAAAACTACTTGTACGAATTTTAGCGGCTATGGCATTTAGTTCCTTTGTGCTGTTTTTAGTAACCATGCCGCAAAATATTTTTAACATTCCAAAAACGCTTACGGTTTCTATCATTTACATAATGATTCTGTGCATTGGTATTGCCCGTGGTTTTTATTCGCCAACCGCTTTCTCTCTGATGGCGCAAATTATTCCTAAAGAGCATTATCCAAACTCATCTACTTGGAATAGCGGAAGCTGGCAGACAGCCTCAATTATTGGTCCGGCGGTTGGTGGCTTACTTTACGGGTTTAGCGGCATAACGACCTGCTTTGTGGTTATTTTAGTATTCACCATCGTATCATTGTTAATCATACAATTCTTTGTTAAAAACAAACCGCCACAATTTATTCCCAAAGAGAATATTATCACCAGTTTAACTGAAGGAATTAGGTTTGTTTTTAAAAGCCGGATGCTGCTCGGCGCATTGAGTCTGGATATGTTTTCCGTCTTTTTTGGCGGTGCCGTAGCCTTATTACCCATTTTTGCTCATGATATTTTAAAAGTTGGCGCCGAAGGTTTAGGTATTATGCGTGCCGCTCCAGCTTTAGGAGCTGTTTTAACTATGTTTACCATGGCCCGTTATTCACCCATGGGAAAACCCTGGCGCAATTTGTTGTTCGCCATTGTTGGTTTCGGTTTATCTATTATCGCTTTCGGTCTTTCCCGGAATTTCTATCTGTCGCTTGTGTTCTTATTTTTCGAAGGCGCATTTGATAGTGTCAGTGTAATTATCCGCTCCACAATTCTGCAACTGTTAACTCCCGACGAAATGCGTGGAAGAGTTGCTGCCGTAAACTCTATGTTCATCGGTTCATCAAATGAGATCGGGGCATTTGAATCCGGTGCAACCGCGAAGTTAATGGGGACAATTCCTGCCGTTCTTTTTGGCGGCAGCATGACTCTGGTAATTGTGGCTATTACCTATCTTAAAACCAAAAAATTAATTCCTTTGAGTTTGAAGGAAATTCATCCGCATTGATTTCCTTAAAACACCATTTACACATGTGTTACTTTTTTCTCAATTTAAAAAAGATGAGTCATATTATGTGAGAATTTCTTTATCTTGAATTATAATATTTAAACTACTAGGTATTCCGTTAAACTCTGCATATTTAGAAGGGATGAATTATCAAGACAGACTACTTGTGAATAGTAAAAAGGAACACGAAGAAGGGGTAGGCGAAATAATTAATTCGCCCGAATCATTAATCGATTACATTAAGCAGCCAAATCTCGCCATTGCTGAGATGCAAAACGATACACTTTCCAATCTTTCCGATGATCCGCCTCTATGGGGAAGTTTTGCTTAAAATTACTTTATATAACGAAGGATTTAATCGCAAAAAATGCGACACCCGTGAATAATTATGGGTCTTAATTTATCGTTGATGCCTGCCCCAGAGCAAATAAATTAATGAGCCCAAAACTGGTGCTACAAGAATTACAATTAGCCAAAGCAATTTAGTATTTATTGCCAGGTTGCTTTTAAATAAATCTAAGAGGGCAACTACAACCAGAATAAACCAGATTACGCCTAAAATAAAACGAAATAATCCGCCGATAAAAAGAAGTGAAACTAAAACCATATTCAATAATAGTAAAATTTTAATTTATTAGGCTTAAAGCTTCTAAAATTCAGCTTCAACTTTTTCACCAATTTGCTGGCGCCACATGGCATAATACAAACCTTTTTCGTCCAGTAATTCTTCATGATTTCCAGCTTCCACAATATTGCCTTTCTCCAGAACAAAAATTTTGTCCGCATGCATAATGGTTGATAAGCGGTGAGCAATTAAAATGGTGATATGATCTTTAAGAGTAGAAACATCACGGATGGTTTCTGTAATTTCTTCTTCTGTTAATGAATCCAAAGATGAAGTTGCCTCATCAAAAACCAAAATATCCGGCTGGCGTAATAATGCCCGGGCGATAGAAAGTCGTTGTTTTTCACCACCTGATACTTTTACTCCGCCTTCACCAATCATTGTGTCCAAACCATTATCGGCACGAGCCAGCAAATTTTGACAGGCAGCTTTTTCTAATACACGCAAGCAATCTTCATCGGTTGCCTCGGGGCGAACAAATAATAAGTTTTCACGGATAGTACCCGAAAATAATTGCGTATCCTGCGTTACAAAGCCAATTTTTTCACGAAGCTGATCCAGATCTATTTTCTGACCTGAAACATTATTGTATAAAACTTCCCCCTCGTTTGGCGGATATAAACCAACCAGTAATTTGACCAGCGTGGTTTTCCCGGATCCGGAAGGCCCGACAAAAGCTATTGTTTCTCCGTTATTGGTGCTGAAGGAAATGTGATTAAGCGCATTATTTCTGGCAGTTTGATGCCTGAAACTTACATCGGCAAAAGTTAAGTTGGTAATTGTTTCTAAATGAATTGGTTTTTCAGGTTTCTTTTCTTTCGGAATATTAAGAATGTTTTTAAAGTTTTCCAGTGAAACCTCTGTTTCGCGGTAGATATTAATGATGTTTCCTAATTCCTGTAAAGGACCGAAAATGAAGAATGAATAAATAAATAGTGAGAAAAATTCACCAACCGTAATCCGTCCGGCAAAAATTAAATAAAGCATTAATAGCAGAATCCCGTTCCGTAAAAGATTGACCAAAGTTCCCTGAATAAAACTGAGACTGCGCACATATTTAACTTTCCTCAACTCCAGTTTCAGGATTTTATCGGTAGTGTTGTTTAAACGGTTTATCTCCTGATTAGAAAGTCCCAGACTTTTAATTAGTTCTATATTTCTTAATGACTCTGTCGTGGAACCCGCCAATGCAGTTGTTTCTTTAACAATAGATTTCTGTACAATTTTAATTCTCTTACTTAGCGCAGAGCTTATAAAACCCAATACAGGAATTACAGAAATGTAAACTACAGCAATTGACCAGTGGATATTTATCGCATAGATGAATACAAATGTAACTCCCACAAGAGAAGTAAAAACGATATTTATGAAAGATGTGACCAGTTTTTCACAATCCGTTCTAACTTTTTGTAAAATTCCTAAAGTTTCTCCGCTTCGCTGATCTTCAAAAACGGAATAAGGTAATTCCAGGGAATGGCGCAAGCCATCTGAATAGATTTTAGCTCCTAATCTTTGAGTGATTACATTGACATAATAATCCTGGAAATTCTTGGCAATCCGCGAAACCATGGCCACGCCCATGGCTGCCAGGATTAATAAACCTGCACCTTTAAAAAACTCTTCGGTAGTAAAGTCTTTGTAATGCGTAACATATTTGTCGATAATTTTGCGGAAAATCCAGGGATCCAGTAAGGAAAATATTTGATTTACTGCAGCCAGAACCAACGCCAGAATGATGAGGCTGCTATAATTTTTAAGGTATTGACCAAGTATTTTCATAGGGGAGGCATTAATCTTAAAGGCTCATCTCACAGGGTAAAATGGAATGAGTATTGAACCTGAATTTACGGCAAAATAAAAGCATGTAAAAATAAAAAAGGGTATTGCAGCAAAGCTTCAATTCCCTTTATTTTACAAATTCATTACTGTTTAAACAGTCATGATATCTTTTTCTTTTACTTCAGCCAGTTTATCAACCTGAACAATAAAATTGTCGGTTAATTTTTGCACTTCGGCTTCGCCGGATTTAATTTCGTCGTCAGAACTTCCGTCTGCCTTAGATTTTTTGATCTTCTCGTTGGCATCTTTACGGATGTTACGAACAGCAATTCTTCCTTTTTCTGCTTCTTCTTTTACTTTCTTCACCAAATCACGGCGTCTTTCTTCAGTTAAAGGCGGAACATTTAAGCGGATCAAAACGCCGTCATTCTGAGGATTTAATCCAATGTTGGCATCTTTAATTGCTTTTTCAATAGGAACCAGCATATTTTTCTCCCATGGCTGAACAACCAATGTACGGGCATCAGGAGTATTTACGGTACCAATCTGGCTAAGCGGTGTTGGCGTGCCATAATAATCTACAGTAATTCCGTCAAGCATAGAAGGCATTGCCTTACCCGCTCTGATCTTTGTGAGTTCACTATCGCAAAAATCTACGGCTTTTTCCATAGTAGTTTTGGCATCGTTAAGTTGTTGTTTTATAGTTTCGTTCATAATTATCTCTGTTCGGTGAGTAAAAATATAAAAATAATTTCATCAAAAATTGTTCAGTTTTTCGATTCCATTAATACTTTATCTTATTTAATTATCCTTTTACCAATGTTCCAATAGGCTCACCCTGGGTAATACGCATAAAATTTCCCGGTTTATTCATATCAAAAACAATAATCGGCAAATTGTTTTCCTGACATAAAGTTATAGCGGTCATGTCCATCACATTCAAATTCTTCTGGTAAACTTCAGAAAAAGATATTGTCTCATAACGTACTGCATCGGGATTTTTCTCTGGATCAGAACTATAAATGCCATCTACCCGTGTTCCTTTTAAAACTGCATCCGCATTAATTTCTACAGCTCGTAAAGATGCTGCCGTATCCGTAGTGAAATATGGATTTCCGGTACCGGCTCCAAAAATTACTATTCTTCCTTTTTCAAGATGTCTTACCGCTCTGCGGCGGATAAAAGGCTCGCAGATCTGCTCCATTTTAATGGCAGTGAGCAATCTGGTTTTTACACCCGTTTTTTCTAAGGAATCCTGTAAAGCCATACTGTTTATAACGGTGGCAAGCATTCCCATATAATCTGCCTGAACGCGGTCCATTCCAGCTTTTTCGGCACTAAGACCACGATAAATGTTTCCACCGCCGATAACAATGGCAATTTCAATTCCCTCGTCATGTACAGCTTTAATATCACGGGCATATTGTGCAACACGATCTATGTCGATACCATATTGTTTCTCGCCCATTAAGGCCTCTCCACTTAACTTTAGAAGGATACGTTTATATTTCATGTGGCAATAAATTTGGTAAAAGTATTAAAATTTCAATCTAAAACACCTGCCATGCATGTGTTTTCTAAGTTTAATTGTTCGTTAAAGACCAATAAATTTGCCGGATAGCCTGCTTTTATGTAACCAGACTTTGTTTGATTTTGGATTAGATTTGCCGGGTAAGTTGAAGCCATTCTTAACGCTTCATCCAATTCAATATTCGTATGATTAACACAGTTTTTAACTGCTTGAAACATCGACAGGCATGATCCGGATAAAGTTCCGTCGGGCATTACATAGCGGTCTTTTTTGAATATATGCGGATAAATTCCTTCAGTCGTTTCTGTTACGGCATCAGTAATTAAAAACAACTTTTCACCTAAAAGCTCTTTGGCCATATCAATCATGGGATAACTTACATGAACTCCGTCTGCAATTATGCTTGTAAAAGGTTTGCTTTTAAAAATCGCGGTAGCTAAACCCGGTTCACGGTGATGGATTTGAGGCATGGCATTAAACAAATGTGTTGATGCCTGAATCCCGGATTTAAAGAAAGCTTCCGCTTCTGTAAATGAGGCATTGCTGTGACCTGCCGATAAAATAATGTTTTCCGAAAGAAGATATTCAATAACTTCCATATCCTGCAATTCCGGGGCGATGGTAATTATTTTTATTTCGCCCTGAGCGATATTTATCCATTCTTTCAGTTCCTTTAGATTTGCTTTGCGGATAAGATCTTTTGGATGTGCGCCACTTTTTTCAGGATTTAAAAAAGGTCCCTCCAGGTGTAGACCCAAAAATGCTCCTTTGGTTTGCTTTCTGAAAAGTTTTGCAGACTCAATAGCTTGCAATACAATTTCAATTGAGTTAGTAGCTACAGTTGCCATAAAACCGGTACAACCTTGCTTTAACAGATCAGATTCCATTTGTTGCAAAGCATCAACGGCTGGCTTGCCGCCAAATAATTTACCACCGCTTCCATAAATCTGAAGGTCAATTAAGCCGGGAGCAATAAAAGAATTAGTAAAGTTTGTTATTTCGTAACCGGAAGGAATTTCCTGAGAATCAACTATTCCTTTGATCTTATCCTGATCAATTAAGATAGTTTTATTGTGAAGTGTTTCTTCTCCTGTAAAAATACGGGCCGCAGAAAGGGCCTTCAAATTTTTAGTCTTGTTCATATTGAACTTTTGAAACATATAGGACGTTTTATCCCTGTCGGGCAACAATCATCCTGAAAAAAAGATCAAAAAAAATCCCGATGTTTCCATCGGGATCAAATATTAAGCTCCTAACTGAACCCTTTTAAAGGCTGTAACAGTTAAACCTTTTTCAACATCATTTAAAAACTGAGATATTGTTTTAGATGAATCTTTAACAAACTCCTGATTTAATAAAGTTGATTCTTTGTAGAATTTATTCAATTTACCTGCAGCGATTTTCTCAATCATTTCTTCAGGTTTTCCTTCTGCACGGATCTGATCTTTTGCAATTTCCATTTCACGCTCAATAGTTTTGGTATCAACACCATCTTTATCAATTGCAACGGGGTTCATTGCCGCAATCTGCATGGCAACATCTTTTCCGGCTTCTTCAGCACCAGCAGCATCAGCGCTTAAAGCAACTAATACTCCTAAACGATAATTACCGTGGATGTAAGCGATAACTTTATCACCGGTAACGGTTTCAAATTTAGAAACGCCAATTTTCTCACCAATTTTACCAGTTTGATCTAAGATTTGATCAGAAACTTTAGTTCCGTTTAAATCATAACCAACTAATTCTTCAACTGAAGAAGGATTTTTTTCAACTGCTAAATCAGCAATGCTGTTAGCGAAAGCTAAAAAATCAGCATTCTTAGCAACGAAATCTGTTTCGCAATTAACTTCAACAATGATTCCTCTTTTTCCGTCGGCAGTTGTTTTAGAAATAACAACACCTTCGTTAGAGTCACGATCAGAACGGCTTGCAGCAACTTTAGCGCCTTTTTTACGCAGGTAATCAATTGCAGCTTCGAAATCGCCGTTAGCTTCTGTTAATGCTTTTTTACAATCCATCATTCCGGCTCCGGTTTGCTGGCGTAATTTATTTACATCTGTGGCAGTAATTTGTACTGTAGACATGTTTTTCCTTTTTTAATTAGATCTATAAAAATTATGGGTTGTAAGTAAGATGCCGGAATTGCTTCCACCATTTAACCTGCAACCCATAATAAAAAATTTACTCTTCTGATTTACCAGTTTCAGGTGCGTTAGTTTCTGCAGTAACCTTGCGGGTACGTTTTGCAGGAGCTTCTTCATCCTTACCTTCAGTATCAATTTTAGCTTTAGCAGCAGCAGCTTCTTTATCAGCTTCCTGATCTTTTTCTACTTTACGCTCTTCTAAACCTTCGTTAATAGCTTTCATAATCACGTCCATAATCAAAGTAATTGATTTTGTAGCGTCATCATTTGCCGGAATTGGGAAATCAATATTTGATGGGTCAGAGTTTGTATCAACCATTGCAAAAGTCGGGATGTTTAACTTCATCGACTCAGCAACAGAGATGTGCTCTTTCTTCACATCAATAATAAATAATGCAGCCGGTAAACGGTTTAAGTCAGCAATACCTCCTAAAAGAGATTCTAACTTAATACGCTCACGCTGTATCATTAACTTTTCTTTCTTAGATAAAACATCATAAGTACCATCTTTAGTCATTTTATCGATGTTAGACATCTTTTTAATTGACTTGCGTACTGTTTGGAAGTTAGTTAACATACCACCTAACCAACGCTCGGTTACGTAAGGCATATTTACAGAACGTGCCTGCTCGGCTACAATGTCCTTAGCTTGTTTCTTGGTAGAAACAAACAAAACCTTGCGACCTGATTTTACGATTTGTTTAATCGCAGCAGCAGCTTCTTCTAATTTTGTTAATGTTTTATTTAAATCTATAATGTGGATGCCATTACGCTCCATGAAAATGTACGGAGCCATTTTCGGATCCCACTTGCGGGTAAGGTGACCAAAATGTACACCTGCATCCAATAAATCCTGATATGTTGTTCTTGCCATTGTCTGATCCTCCTGAGATTAACGTTTACTGAATTGAAATTTCTTACGGGCTTTTTTGCGGCCTGGTTTCTTACGCTCAACCATACGGTTATCACGTGTCATCAGTCCTTTAGCGCTCAAAGATGGTTTCTTCTCTGGGTCCAGTTCTACAATTGCTTTCGCGATAGCTAAACGTACAGCACCTGCTTGTCCGGTTACGCCACCACCTGCAACGTTAACCGTTACATCAAATTTACCGGTAGAACCAGAAACTTCTAATGATTGGGTTACCACGTATTGCAATGGCAATGTTGGAAAATATTCTTTGTAATCTTTACCGTTTACGGTAATGGTGCCGTTCCCCTCGGTTAAATAAATGCGGGCAACTGCAGTTTTTCTTCTTCCTGAAGTGTTAGTAATTGACATTTCTTTTCTCCTTTAATTACGGTTTAACAGTTTTTGGTGATTGTGCCGCATGCGGATGCTCTGAACCTGCATAAACAAACAGATTTTTGTACAAAGCTTTACCCAAACGGTTTTTTGGTAACATACCACGTACAGCTTTTTCAACTACGCGTGTCGGATGTTTCGCCATTAACTCTTTAGGAGAAATAAACTTCTGACCTCCTGGATAGCCGGTGTATGAAACATATTCTTTTTCTTCGAATTTGTTTCCGGTCAGTTTAATTTTGTCTGCATTGATGACAATCACATTGTCTCCGCAGTCTACGTGTGGGGTGTACGATGGCTTGTTTTTTCCTCTAATCATCATTGCGATCTTAGAAGACAAGCGCCCCAAAATCTCGCCTTGAGCATCAACAACTACCCATTCTTTGTTAACGGTCGTTTTGTTGGCAGAGACAGTTTTGTAACTTAACGTATTCACTTGCTTGAATTTAAATTAATTAACAATTTTTAATACCCCATTAATTAGGGACTGCAAAGATAGACTAATTACTTTAATTCTCAAATGCCTGAGAGAGAAATTGTTTAATCTGGCTGCTATCCCGAAGAAGGAAAGATATTAAACAACTTGAAGCCGACTGTAAATTAACTTTTTGAAAAGCAAATTCAGCAATTCTTCGGTTTCGGCATTCCCGCTTTACGCTGCAAATTTTCCGGTGAAGAACCGGAAAAGTTTTACGCTTCAATCGGGTTTAGATAATCGTGGGCAGTGCAATTGAGCTAAATCGTAACCTGGCTTTTGCGTTTATAAAATAATCGCCCTAACTTCATGCAAATCTTAAGGTTATGGACTTAAATATTCTTTACCTTTTAGCAAATTTTCTAATTCCTCTAATTCCTGCCTATATATTATACAAAACATTGCCTGCTCAAACCTCTGTTAGCGGGCCGTTTAAAGGTTTGAACTTGAATTTATCAGGTGCCTTTGCCGGATATTTTCTCCTGGTTTTAATTTCTTTTGGCTTTACTCTAAAGTTAATGACAGATGATGTGGGCAAAGAACTTGAAAACGCCAAAGCCCAAAATATCTCTTTACAGGAGCAAAATAAAAATTTACAAAGCCTTTATCAACTCTGGACGATAGAAGGCCAGATAACCGGCAGTTTTCCAGAAAAAACAAAACTTTTTGTTGACGCAAAGAATACCCATTTCGCCTCAACCGGAGATTTTTCTACTTCAATATATCTCAGAAATGATACAAATAACATTTATTACCCCACTGCCTTGTGCTTTTTCAACTCAGAAGATGGCTATAAAGTGATTAATCTGAATAAAAAAACCTCCAAAGATTTTGATTTATTTGGAATTACTATTCTGGATGACAAGCATTTAATACAGATCTCCAAGCCAATTAAATTACGGAAAGCAATCCTTTTTAAAGATGGCAAACCCTGAGTGGAAAACTACTCATCTCTTTTATACGTATTAGATAAGTATTACACTCTGATTAAATAACTTATGTGAAATATGATTTTCAAAGCCCTATCTTTGCTTAGGCATATAGCTCAAAAAAGTTTATAAGTTCTACTGATTTATTTTATAACACAATGTTTTTTAGGCTAAAATGTTGTTAATCTACTTCAGCATTTTATTTATAGTTTGGCCTTCCTGTTATAATTTATACTTTGGTAATTTTAATTTTTTTCTTCGCCCACTGGTTCCTTTCACTGTTTTTCCAGACATTTTTCCTTCACAGATATGCATCACATAAGATGTTTACTTTCAGCAAAGGCTGGGAAAAAGTGTTTTATGTGTTAACTTATATTTTTCAGGGATCTTCTTTTTTAAATCCTCGTGCTTACGCGATTTTACATCGTATGCATCACGCTTACAGCGATACAGAGCAAGATCCGCATTCACCTCATTTCTTTAAGGATATCTTCCGTATGACATTTCATACCAAAAATATCTTCCGTGATGTATTAAAATACAAGCATCTTCCGGAAAAACGATTTACAGGTAATTTTCCCGAATGGAAATTTCTTGACTTTTTTGGTAATACTGCGGTTTCCAGAATAGGGTTTGGAGTCTTATATACCGTGTTTTACATTTTCTTTGCCACTCAATGGTGGATGTTTTTGTTACTTCCTATTCATTATTTAATGGGACCAATTCATGGTGCGATTGTAAACTGGTGTGGTCATAAATATGGTTACTCAAATTTTGATAATCAGGATCACTCTAAAAATACCACTCCAATCGACTTTTTCATGCTTGGTGAATTGTTCCAGAATAATCATCACAAATACCCGAACAGTCCGAATTTTGCAAAAAAATGGTTTGAGTTTGATCCAGTTTATCCCTTCATGCGCTTCTTACATTTTGTTGGTATTATTAAGCTACGGAAAATAGCTTGATAACCTAATTTGTAACTTCAGGATAGATTTTTTAAAAATATTATTGCATTCCCTAATATTTATTAGATATTTGCGATAATATTTAAGGTATTTATAACATAATGAATATTTCCATTAAACATATTAACGTGTATAACCTGGTCCCCATGATCCAGGTAGGCAGGCTATATGGAAATTTCAGTTCTTTAAGGATCACTTTAAAGCTCCGACGATCCTATATGCTAAGGGCTTGATCCTGGCATCTCTCTAAACAAAATACCGGTAATCCTTCCGGAAGTTCATCAACACAATTTATTAACCAACGAAAGACTTAAAACGTAGTCTTTTTTCCGCCTTAAAACCGGATTTTTTTTCTTCAAATACATGAAAGAAAACGAGTTTGTTGTCATTCCCGCAACAAAAGAACACATCCAGCATGCAGACACAATCTGTAACGAGATGGCCGAATCTGCAAAAGCCAGAGGAACCGGTATTGCTCGCCGCACATCCGAATATGTTGCCAAAAAAATGCTCGAAGGCAAAGCTGTTATTGCTTTACACAATGATGGCCGATGGGCCGGGTTCTGCTACATCGAAACCTGGAGCCATGGAAAATTTGTTGCCAATTCAGGATTAATAGTAAGCCCTGAGTTCAGGAATTGCGGATTAGCAAAAGCGATTAAATATAAAGTCTTCGAACTATCGCGGAAAAACTTTCCGGATTCTAAAATCTTTGGTTTAACAACCGGTCTTGCGGTTATGAAAATCAATTCTGAATTAGGATATGAACCGGTTACTTATTCTGAGTTAAGCCAGGATGAAGATTTTTGGAAAGGCTGCCAGAGTTGCGTTAATTATGACATCCTGAAAAGCAAAGATCGCAAAAACTGCATGTGTACGGCCATGCTTTGGGATCCGGTAGAAAAAGCAAAAGAAATTGAGGAGAAGATGAAGAAGCTCTCGCATAAATCTTCTCTTTTAGATCGTATAGAGGAGAAATTTAAGAAATCGGCCAAGGTCATTATTCCCTTTTTAGCGTTTAGCCCAAAAGTTTTACAGGATTGATATGAAAGAAAAAGTTGTTTTAGCATTCAGTGGAGGTTTAGATACATCATTTTGTTCTATTTATCTTTCTCAGGATAGAAACCTGGAAGTCCATTCCGTGCTGGTAAATACTGGTGGATTTACGGTTGAAGAACTTGAACAGGTTGAAAAGCGTGCTTACGCCTTGGGTGTGGCTTCCCATTCGGTGGTTGACGAAACCGAAAATTATTATCAATCCTGCATTAAGTATCTGGTGTTCGGGAATGTTTTAAAGAATGCAACCTATCCTTTGTCAGTTAGTGCAGAGCGGGTTAGCCAGGCTACCGCGATAGCTCGTTATGTAAAAAAAGTTGGGTCGAAATATGTGGCCCATGGCAGTACCGGAGCCGGAAATGATCAGGTGCGTTTTGATATGATCTTTAACATCTTAATTCCGGGCGTGGAAATCATCACACCTATCCGCGATTTGAAATTAAGCCGTGAAGCAGAAATTGAATATCTGCAAAAACATGGTGTTGATTACAATTCCGAAAAAGCA
>JBBRCI010000043.1:0-24042 GCA_038204935.1 Sphingobacteriales bacterium
TTAAAGTGTTTAAAAACGGCATCGTCTAAATAACCGTGAGTATCAGAAAGTAAACCAATTCGGACCATATTCAATCAATAAATTATTCATAGGCGAAATATGCCAATTGTAAAGCATTTTACACAATTTTTGTTCGTAAAATGGGTAAAAAATATCTGTATATTTAATTAACCAATTACAGAGAATCAATAAGCTTCCCCCTTCTTTGTTTGAATATCATATCCTTCCTTAAGACGACGCTACGTTTGCAGAAAATCTGAAAAATTGAGATTAGAAATTTAATTCCACAGAGTAAAATTTAATCAATTATTCACATATTTTAAAAGGAGTTATTATGAAAGACTTATTAAAAATCAACCCTATTCTCAGGGCAAAGTTTAGAATTCCCTGGCTCATGTTATTTTTTACACTAATGGTGTTTAGTTGTAAAAAGGAAGAAACTATACAAAACAATTCTGTCCCTGAACAAATCCTGTCAGAAAACCAGTTAGCAGCAAAAGAAATTACTGTTAAAAGTGGGGGTTCAATACAAGCAGCTGTTGATGCTGCCACACCCGGATCGACTATTAAAATTTTACCCGGAACGTACAAAGAATCTGTTACCGTTAATAAATCTCATATTACCATTAAAGGATGTGAGAACGTTTTTATTATTAATCCCGGAGAAGGAGAAAACGGATTTACAGTCAAATCTGGTGCTGATCATTTTAAATTAGAAGGTGTAACAATTAAAGGATTTGAAGAGAACGGAGTTCTTTTAACAAATGTTAACGGGTTTGTGTTACGAAAAATTGTGGCAATAGATAACGGAGAGTATGGTTTATTCCCAATATTTAGCACAAACGGCATAATTGACCATTGTACTGCCAGCGGCCATACGGATACCGGAATTTATGTAGGACAATCGTCTAATATCGAAATAATGCATTGTACTGCATTTAAAAATGTATTTGGTATTGAAGTGGAAAATTGCACTCATGTATCAGTTACTCAAAATCATGCCTACAATAATGTTACAGGCATTGTTTCGGTGTTGTTACCGCAATTAGTCGTAAAAACAGCGACCGATATTTTAATCAGTAAGAACATTGTGCATGAAAACAATCTTGCTAATTTTTCAGTTCCCGGAGAAGGTTTCGAAAACTTTGTCCCAAGCGGAATAGGAATATTAATAATCGGAACAGACCGAACCACGGTTGATAAAAATCAGGTTAAGGACAATGATTTTCTCGGCATCGGTGTTTTTAGTGTGAATACCCTGGCGGCAATCGCTAATATACCTCAGGCTGCGATTGACGTGGAACCAAACGAAGATTATGTTAAAATCACCCATAATAATTTGATCCACAATGGTACTGGTGCAGCACCTCTCCCATTTCCGCCAGTCGACTTGATTTGGGATGGAATGGGTACAGGAAATTGCTGGAGTGATAACAATTTCAGCACAAGTTACCCTTCACCCCTTCCGCAGTGTAATTAAACACAAAACCTGCTTAACCCGATTATGATAGTTTGGTTAAGCAGGTTATAAAATATTATGATTTTAAAACATGTCCTCCGGCCAAAAACTACAACCCAAATCCATTTAAAAAGCTAACTATATTGTGTAATTTTAATATCACAACCAGTTTTGATTTTACGCTCATTTCTTTCATGAGCCGATGAATATTTTAAATACAGACGATAAATCGAATTTATTTTCATCATTTAAATATATCACTATGAAATCTTCAAAATCTAAATCATTCACCAGCCGTCGTAGTTTTATAGGAAATGTTGCTGCGGGCGCTGCTACAATTGGATTAGCAACCTGGGTATCTCCCATTCAAACTGCTGCTAAATCTATTTCAATTCCGGGAAATTCTGCCGATGAATGGTTCGATAAAATTAATGGCAAACACCGTATGGTATTTGATGCTACAAAACCTAATGGCATTCTTCCTTTTGCCTGGCCACGTGTATTTTTATTAACCAATGAAAAAACAGGAACACCCTCAAAAGACATTAGTGTAGTGGTTGTTTTACGCCATGATGCAATTCCTTTTGCAATGGAAGATAAGCTCTGGACTTCTTATAAGTTTGGAGAACTTTTTAAAGTGGATGATCCTGCTACCAAAACGGCAGCACTGCGCAATCCTTTCTGGCAACCTAAACCAGGTGAATTTAAAGTTCCCGGAATAGGCGAAGTATCTATTGGCATTAATGAATTACAGGATAGCGGAGTAATGTTCTGCGTTTGCGATATGGCTTTGACTGTTTTCTCAGCAGTCGCCGCATCAAATATGAACAAACAGCCTGAAGATGTCAAAAAAGAATGGCTGGCCGGAATTTTACCCGGAGTACAAGTTGTTCCATCAGGTGTGTGGGCAGTAAACCGGGCTCAAGAGCATGGTTGTTCTTATTGCTTCGCGGGATAATCTTTAAGGTAAAATAACAGCGTTTAAAAAATTGTTAAAAAGTCATTTAACAAGCTGCAATACTGTTGTGTGTAAATTTTATGAGAATCATAAATAATTACCTGATCTGATTTTGGATTAATCTTTTCAAAACCCAATTCAATTATCAACCGATGAGGATTTGAATATTTAAAAGAAAGTATTTCAGTAGATTTTTGAAGCCATAAATTTTGTTCTGAAAATAATTTAATCGCATATTTTGCGGTTTCAACCGGAAGGATAATAGTTAAAAATCCGTTTGAATTTAGCCTTTGCGGAATAATTTTGGCCAGATCAGTAAAAAAATATTTATCCGCATGACGGGCAACCTTCTTAGCCTTATTTTCTGATGCAAGAGAGTTTAAAAAGAATGGAGGATTACTTACTACCAAATCATACTTTAACTTTTCATCCAGAAAAAATTCCTGAAAAGATTTTGAATGGGCAGTTATACGCTTACTAAAAACAGAATTTTCAAAATTAGATTTGGATGTTTTAAAAGCAGGCTCGTCAATTTCTACCGCGTCAATTATCGCTGCCGGAAATCTTTGTGCCAGCATCATTGCAATTACTCCTGTTCCGGTACCGATATCCAGAATTGAAGCCGGATTTGTATGATTTACTATCGCGGCAAGTAATACAGCATCTGTATTTACTTTCATTGCACAGTTTGTTTGATCTACCTCAAACTGTTTAAACTTAAAAACCAGGGATTTTTTGTTATCCAAAAAACTAAAATTATTCAGATACTTAAAAAAAGCATCACGTTTTAAACTATTATTATTTGCTTTTATGCAATTGTTAAGTTTTTATCATCAAACTAAAAACTAAATAGAAAAGCTGATGATAAATTATAACGAAAATTTATACAAGGACAAGTGGCTTGATCTTGTATTTCAAAACAGGAATAAATCTTACGGAGCTTACGCTTTAAGACATCAACATTCTGAAACCACCGTGAAGGCTTTAATTTTGGCCAGCAGTTTATTTACCCTGATTATTATCTCACCTCTTTTGTACCATAAATTTTTCAAAGCAAATATAGAGCTTAAAGCTGAAGTTCCGGAAATCATAACCTTAGTTAACATATCACAAAAAATTATTAAGCCGGTTTTACCTCCATCTCCGGCAGTCCAAAAGGAAATACCCAAAGTTAAAACTATTGCTAATCCTAAAATGGTTGTCGTACAGGAAGCGCAGGTGAATACAGATCCACCAACACAGATTGAATTAGCCAAATCAACTATTGGTTTAACTATTACTGAAGGAAAAGAAACGGGAATTTCGCTTAACGCGGAACAAAATCAGACTGGGAATGCTACTGAGCTCAAAGATGATCAGGAGATTTATTCTATTGCCAGTATTGAGGCATATCCTGAATTCCCGGGAGGTGAAGCCGCCTTTGCAAAATTTTTAAGCAGAAATTTAAAATTCCCTCCTCTTGCCATTGAAAATTCTGTGGAAGGCAAAGTTATCGTTAGTTTTATAATTGAGAAAAACGGTGAACTTTCAAATATTAAAATTTTGAGAAGCGTCGGTTCCGGTTGCGACGAAGAAGCCATCCGGGTTTTAAAAAGATCGCCAAAATGGAAAGCCGGGATTCAGAATAAACAAAATGTGCGGGTTGGCTATACCATCCCAATTAATTTTAAGTTACCACGATAATAATAGAAAAGGCAGAAATTTTGAAGTTACCCTGAAATTAATCCTTTACGTGATGAGCCCAATATTTTATTGGGCTCATCGCGTTTAGACTGCGTTTTCGATCGTGATAACAATATAAAATATTCTGAATATCTCTTATTTCAAATATTTAGCATACCAATCCAAGTAGCGCTTAAAACGATCTACCTGATAGCTTAAAACTTTAACTCCATGAAATTGTCCGGGATATACAACCAACTCGGTTGGAACATTTAAAGTTTTTAAAGCAGCGTACATTTGCTCACTGCCTTCAGAAGGTACATTAAAATCATTTTGACCTACCATAAATAAAGTCGGCGTTTTAATTCTATCGGCATGAATGAAGGGATACGAAAGTTTCATATATCTATCTAAGCCTTGTTTTTCCCAGGGCAATCCAATCTCTTCATTCCATTGTAATAGGTATTGATCAATCCCATACATCGAAAGTTGCATCGCACTGCCGGCACCACTTACAGCCGCTTTAAACCGAGTATTTGTAGCAATGGCGTAATCAGTTAGAATTCCGCCATAACTCCAACCACCAATGCCTAAACGATTTGAATCTATCCAGCCTTGCTCAATCAAATAATCGGTAGCACCTAATAAATCCATCACTTCTAAATTACCCCAATCTGCATAAATAGCTTTGGAAAAAGCAATGCCACGACCGTTACTTCCACGATAGTTAACCGCTGCAACTCCGTAACCTTTGGCCGCCAACATTTGCCGGGAGAAATCAAACGAAAATTCATCCTGAGCTACCGGGCCACCATGAATAAACAAAATGAAAGGCAATTTCTCTGCTTTCATTCCGGCTGGTGTATAAAACAATCCTGAAACTATTGTTTCATCTTTACTTTTGGATTTAAATCCCTTTACAGAAGCTAATGCAATGTTGCTTATCCAATCATCATTAATATGTGTGATTCTTTTTAATGCGTTGTCCTTAAGAGTATAAAAATTAGTTGGATTTTGCGGATCGCTCATTGCTGCTAACCATTCGCCATTGGGGTTACTTTCTAAATCAGAAAAACTGCGATCTCCCCCAATTACCTGATCAATCTTTCCAGTTCCTATATTGACTTTTGAAATATAACTTTGACGATCATCATCAACTAAAAAATAGATATTCTTATCATCCTTATCCCATTTGGGATTTGAAACCGGGCGATCCATAGCAGAAGTAAGTTGTTTTACTCCACTTCCATCAGGATTCATGATTGTTAGGATATCCTGATCATAATTGATAAAATTATCGTCAGCCGTAGAACGCAGATAGGCTATATATTTTCCATCTTTACTCCAGACGGGATTTTTGTCAGAGCCTTTCCAAGTCGTCAATCGCTTGCTGGAAGCTCCTTTTTTCGCTTCAACAACAAAAATATCCGAGTTATCATTTCTATCCGGATCTTCTGTTCTATTACTAACAAAAGCGATTTTAGAACCATCCGGCGACCAGGAAGCTTGTCCAGCACTATAAATTCCATCAGTTATCTGATCAATTTTACCTGTCTTGATATCTAAGATATACAGATGAGTATTTAAAGAATCTAAATAACCGGCAACATCTTGTTTATAATGATACCTGCTACTTACAATTGGTGGTGCTGTTTTTGACTTTTTATCTTTTTTCTGAGCGGCTTTCATTATCAAAAGAACTTTTGAGCCATCGGGAGACCAAACAAAACTTTGAAGGTCTTCTTTAACCTTTGTAGATTGAAATGCTTCTCCACCTCTCCTATCCATTAACCAAAGTTGTGCGTTATCCGTACTATCTACTGCTTTGCTGGATAAGAAAGAAATATACTTACCATCCGGACTGAAAGTTGCATTTCCACCGCCATTACCGTAATAAGTAACAGGAAGAGTTTGACTTCCGTCCCAACTGGTCATAAATAAATCGGCATCAGTTTTATTTTTAGCAGAATCCGGAGTGCTGACAGAATATAAAATCCATTTACCATCGGGTGAAACCTGAGCATTACTTATAGTTTTATAGTGATAAACATCATTGGGATTCAACTTTCTCTTGCTTTGAGAAAAGCTGAGATTTGCTAAAGTTGAAACAAATAGTAAGAGTAGTATTTTTTTCATGGTGATTAAATCTAGAAGCATAATTTAATCAGAAATATTGAGAAATATATTATAAGGGTTAATAATACCCAAAAGGCGCATACATTAATTCAATTATTTATTTAAATATCTGATTGAAAAGAGATCGGCCATAAACTTAATGCCTGCTGGCGAAAAAATGAAAAGCAGCAATACCTTTTCCGAAGAAAGATATCACTGCTTTTCTAATGATTAATCTATTTTATTCCCCTAAAATATCATGAAGAACATTTTCATTGGTCTGCTTAGCTACTTTAACATCACCAAAAGATTGGTCATCTACCATTAAATTGCCGGAAGTTACTGTACCCAATAGACTGAATTCTATTTCGGATGTTGCCATTAATTCTACAAAAGCTTCCTGATTTTCCGGTTTAACCGAAACTACTACTCGTCCCTGAGCTTCACCAAAAAGGAAAGCATCTTTACGAATGTCTGAATCAGTTTCTATTTCAAAACCAAAATTATCCGGCATAGCCGATTCCAAAAGCGTAATATATAAACCGCCATCAGCCACATCATGAACTGAAGCCACTAATTTCTGCTTTATAATTTCCTTCACGATCTGATGCATTGCATACTCTTTTTCGAGATCAAAATGTGGCGCCGGACAAGCAGTTATATTATGGTAAGAAGCCAGATATTGAGATGAAGCAATATCATTGACACTTTCACCAATCAGATAAATCAGATCGCCTTCCGCTTTAAAATTAGAAGTCATAAAAGTGCTGATATCATCTAAAACACCTAACATTCCAATGGTCGGCGTTGGGAAAACCGGACCTTCATCAGATGACTGATTGTAAAAACTTACGTTTCCACCCGTTACCGGAGTTGCAAATTTCGTACAAGCTTCGCTCATACCTTTTATCGCACCCACAAACTGCCAGTAAACTTCCGGCACGTACGGGTTACCAAAATTTAAACAATTTGTAATCGCAACCGGTTCGCCGCCGGCGCAGGTAATATTTCTTGCAGCTTCTGCTACCGCGATGGCACAACCTTTTTGCGGATCTGCATATACATATCTCGAGTTGCAATCAACCGTTAAGGCAATTGCTTTATTGGTTCCTTTAATGCTGACAACTGCAGAATCACTTGGTTTGTTAGTAGTCATTGTTGCCGTTCCAACCATCGAATCATATTGATTAGACACCCATCTTTTAGAAGCAATATTTGGATGTGATGTTAAATGTTCCGCAACTTCTTTCAAGTTTTCAGGTTGCTTCACATCATCCATATTAAATTTTAAATTTTCTTTATAATAATCCGGCTCTCGGTATTCACGGGTGTAAACCGGCGCACCACCACCCAAAACCAAATCATCCGCAGGTACATCAGCCACACATTCGCCATTCATAAAATACTCCAGGCGTTTGGTATCTGTAACTTCACCAATCTCCACACAATTCAAATCCCATTTATCAAAAACAGCCTGAACTTCTTTCTCACGACCTTTTTCAACCACAATCAGCATCCGCTCCTGAGATTCAGAAAGCAAAATTTCGAAAGGCTTCATATTTTCCTGACGAACAGGAACTTTATCCAGATCGATGCGCATTCCATGCTCACCTTTAGCAGACATTTCAGAATTTGAACAGATAATTCCGGCAGCACCCATATCCTGCATACCAATAACAGCACCGGTTTTAATTACTTCCAGAGTTGCTTCAAGCAATAATTTTTCTTGAAAAGGATCACCTACCTGAACGGATGGAAGATCGTTTACAGAATCTTCAGTTATATTTTTTGAAGCGAACGCCGCTCCGTGAATTCCGTCTTTTCCGGTTGCAGAACCTACAATATAAACCGGATTACCAACTCCGTAAGAAGTTGCAGAAACAGTTTCGCCAACCTTTACAATACCTGCCGACATGGCGTTAACCAGCGGATTAATGTTATAGCATTCATCAAAAAACACTTCGCCACCAACTGTCGGAATACCGAACGCATTTCCATAATCACCAATTCCTTTTACAACACCTTTAACCAGCCACTTAGTTCTTTCCAGATTCAAATCGCCAAAGCGCAGCGAATTTAACTGGGCAATTGGCCTTGCGCCCATGGTAAAAATATCTCTATTTATTCCTCCAACTCCGGTTGCAGCGCCTTGGTAAGGCTCTAATGCTGATGGATGATTATGAGATTCTATTTTAAAAACACAGGCAATATTATCTCCTAAATCTACCATTCCGGCATTTTCCTCTCCTGCTTTGGCAAGCATTCTTGGTCCGTCTTTAGGCAGGGTTTTTAACCAGTTGATAGAATTTTTATAAGAACAATGCTCACTCCACATCACCGAAAAAATGGAAAGTTCTGTAAAGTTGGGAGTTCTGCCTAAAATTTCTTTTACCCGATCAAATTCTTCGGGAAGTAGTCCAAGATCTTTAGCAGTTTCTAGTGTTGTAATTTGCAAATTTTCCAATTTTCTCTGGTTTTTTAGAAGAAGTCCAAAAGTAGGAAAAACCATTAAGTTTTAAAGAAACAATGCTACATTACTATTCCAATAAAGTTATAATATTGTAAGAAAAATTTAACTACGGATTTAGCAACCTGGATTCTATTAACGTTTGTCAGTAAAGTCCAATAATTAATAAACAGATCAAACCCCTTAGCCCTTTGGTCAGCTCCCTTGAAGAAAGGGGAGCAATTAGCTTATGATTTTAAACTTCTTTTGTACAATCCCACTCCTTTTTAGTTTCAACCTTTAACCGTTCAATAAACCAAATCCAACCAGAAAACACAAACCCAACTCCACTCCTAATTTTCAAGGAGGGGCTGGGGGTGGTTTCTTCAGTTAAGCTGAATAAATATCTTTCAAACTTGATGACACTTAACAGTTTTTATTCCACCGATTAAACCTCCAATAACCCGCTATTCAACCAGTAGCACAAACCCAACTCCCCTCTTTATTTTCAAGGAGGGGCCGGGGGTGGTTTCTTCAGTTAAGCTGAATGAGTATCTTTGAAACTTTATGAAACCTAACAGATCAGAATACAGCAAATTCATAAAGTCTGAAGCGCATAAATTAGGTTTTATGTTTTGCGGAATATCAAAAGCCGGTTTTTTAGAACAGGAAGCGCCAAGACTGGAAAATTGGCTTGAGAAGAATTATCAGGGCGAAATGCACTACATGGAAAATCATTTCGACAAGCGTTTAGATCCGCGGAAGCTTGTTGAGGGAGCTAAATCTGTAATTTCCCTTGCGTTGAATTATTTTACGAATGAACAGCAAAGCGATAAAAATGCTCCCAAAATAAGTAAATACGCTTACGGCGAAGACTATCATTTTGTAATTAAAAGTAAACTGAAACTTCTTATGGAAGCTATTCAGGAAAGTATTGGAGAAGTTAGTGGAAGAGCATTTGTAGACTCTGCTCCCGTTCTTGATAAAGCCTGGGCGCAAAAAGCCGGTTTTGGCTGGATCGGCAAAAACAGCAATTTAATTAATACCAAAAGTGGTTCTTTCTTTTTTTTATCAGAGCTGATCATTGATCTGGACTTGGATTACGATGTTGCGGCAACTAAAGATCATTGCGGAACCTGCACCAGATGTATAGATGCCTGCCCTACGGATGCCATAGTTGGCCCTTACGTTGTTGATGGAAGTCGTTGTATTTCATATCTCACAATAGAATTAAAAAACGAGATCCCAATAGAATTTAAAGGAAAAATGGATAACTGGATGTTTGGTTGTGATGTTTGTCAGGATGTGTGCCCATGGAATAAATTTTCTGTTATAAATTCTGAACCTGCTTTTCAGCCGCATCCGGATCTTTTAGAAATGAACAAAAATGACTGGCAGGAATTAACCGATGAGGTTTTTCAAAAAGTGTTTAAAAAATCAGCTGTAAAGCGAACAAAATTAAGCGGCTTAAAAAGGAATATCGAGTTTTTAAAATCTATATGATGTCAATTAGTAATTGAGAAATACATTAAGTTTTTATTTTAACAATGTGAAGTTTACTCATAAGTAAAATTGCATAATAGCCGAAATCAAATTCAAACCATTTAATTGCCGTGTTAAGCTTGCCGGGATATTTATGATGGTTATTATGATAGGATTCTCCCCAGAAAAATAAATCGATCCGCAGAATATTTTTTGAATCATTATCAGTGTCAAAATTTCTGTAACCGTAGGTATGCGCCCACCAGTTAATTATTCCACCTTGCAAGGCAGCCATAATTACGGTAATTGGCAGGAATAAAAACATCCACCATTCTGTTGCTAAGTTCACATAAATAAGAACATAAATTATTATCCAGATAAATCTGACAATCCAGTTATGTGCAAAAGAATCAAAGCCTTTCCAGTTTGGAAGACCTTTGGTTATTTTGTCTTCCACTACAAAGGCTCCGGAGAAAATAGCATAATAACTATTGCGGCTTTGAATAATTGTTTTGATCAAACCGGGCGATTTTCTTGGTGAATGCGGATCATTCTCCTTATCAGCGTGAAAATGGTGCAAACGGTGCATTGCCCCAAATGCGTTCGCACTCATATACGAGGAGCCCATAGAAAGAAAACTTCCGATATAAAACATCTTTTCCCAAAACGAACTCATAGAAAAATGCCGATGGGCTGCATACCGATGCATAAAAACTGATTGAAAAAACAGTGATAAATACCAGTGTGCAACAATGAATAGAAATAAATACATGTCGAATTAATGTGGAGTTAAGCTTCTGGCTACATCAATTTTAGCTCTTAAGCGATTAAAAAACATTAGCCGGTCTCTCTGGTTCACTTCGCTGACAGGTGTTGATTTATGTGCTATATTTTCAAAAGTCTGTTTCATATAGGTGTTAAATGCAGCATCATACGTAGTAATAAAATTAAGAATACTGTGGTTGATGTATGTTATCTGCGTATTTCCTACCTGGATAAGCTGCATATTATCTCCCATTATTAGCTCATTGACAAACATTGTATAAGCCGGACCTGCCTTGGCGGTTTTCTGCCCTGATCTTAGTTTGAAACCACATTCGGCCTGACATTCCAAATGATTGACCAACTCTTCAAAATGGTCATAAAGTGCTAAAGCATCAGCGTCACTTTTCATTGATCCGGTTACCCGGTAATATTCAATTTGATGCAAGGTACTTGTGATATTTTCTATACTCCAGATCTCTGTGCTTGGAATTGATGCAAACAGATCACTAATTCTTTTTCCGTAAGCCTGAATCTGACTATAATCATCACTCAGCGAAAATTTTGCGTTTTTCCAGTCTTCATAGTCCAAAATAGATTTCATAAAGAAGAAGGATTTGAAGGCAGTAATTTCAGGTATAAGGAAATAATAGAAAAAAGGGATCTCTTTTGCAATATAATATAGATGATTGGGCTCTGCGCTTTGAATCTGTTCCAGATGCAAAATCACATTTTCAAGCCAATTTTCGTACTTAAAGTCAGAATTGTTTGTAATTCTACCGTTAAAAAGGAAAGTATCCGTTTGCAGATGAAGCATCTGATCCATTGAAATTTTAAAGTGCGAACAGAGCTTTTGGATTTCTTCAAATGACAATTGCTTCTCGCAACGAATACGGCGGTATGCACTATCGTTACTTAATTGAAGAAGAGAAGCTATTTCATCGGCCAGAGAAAGATGAGCTGGAAGTTTCTCTTTTATCTTTTGAAAGAATACATTCTGAATCTGCTGTGCTTCCATAAGAAATTCCTATCTGCTTTAGTAATGAAGTAAAAAGGATTTTAACTCTTGTTAAAATACAATTTAATCATTATTAATTAAAAATTGTTTGCAGATATGGTATTTACTCTGAGGCTTTATATTTAGGATAATCTGCAATAGCAAGATATTTTAATCTTGAAACCTGCAATTTTCAAATCCCTTTTTTCACTCCATAGTAATTACTGCGCAAAATAAAAAATAAAGCTTCGTGATCTGATGCTTTCAGGCAAAAATGCAATTCTGCAATTACAGGCCGTGCTGATCCATTTTATAAATGACTGCTTAAGAGCAAACTTTACATAGCTAATCACAAATCTTAAAAAACATGCTTACCGCTTTGCTGTTAATCTATCTCAGGAAACTGAATTTAAAATATTCACTGGTAGAGAAATTAATGAAATCAAGATTTTCATTAATTTTTAAAGGATTCATCCTATTTCTGATTTGCATGATCTTTTCGGCCAAAACAATCGCTCAAACAAAAAAACTGGATTTTAAAATCTGGAGGAATAATGCTTGCATCGGGTTTATTAAAATTGAAAAAAACTCCCGGGATTTAAAAACTTGCTATCTGTTAAATTCTGAAATAAGGGTAAACATGATCATCAGTGTTACTATAGTTTCTAATGAAAAAACCATTTTCGAAAACGGGAAACTCAGCTATTCATCAGTTAACAGGAAAGTAAATAACAGGGAAAAAGTCAACAAAAAACTGGAGCTTCTTAACGGGTCTTACAAATTTTATAATGGTAAAACTAGCAATAGTAAAATGTTGGATAGCATCAGCACTAATCTTTCGTCTCTATATCTTTTTGAACCAATCAATACAAAAAATATATTCTGCGATAATCATCAATCTGTTTGTCCAATTATTAAACTGGGAAATTCTCAATACAAAGTAATTTTCCCTGACGGGAATTATAATGTCTTTTATTATAAAAATGGCCATTGTATTAAAGTAGAAGTATTCAACTCATACTATCATGTCCTGATAACTCCAATGACCTAAGGAAATGGAAACATCATCACCTATATTATTGTACTCCGCTGTAAGTTACTTGAGCTATTTTTTAATTAGCTGGGGAAATAAGTTAATGAATAATCATAATTTATCTGATGCATTAAATAATATTAAAGGCCTCATTCTCCTCAATTTGAAATACCTTTCAGGAATTATCCTATTAGGAATACCTGGCTTATTATTATCCGATAAGTATAAATTTCTTCTTTATGATCACCCAACATTCCGGAATGAAAATTTACTGACCATCTGGATTGTACTTCTTTTTTCTGTAGTGCTCATCTCTTCATTATCAGTAAAAAAATTACTTTTCCAAGGCGGAACAATCTCCAATTCGCTGTCTTTCATTCAACGCATTACTTATCTATCGATTCGGATTTTATTTCTATTGGCGTATGAATTTTATTTCAGAGGTGTGTTATTATTTGGGCTAATACCATTACTGGGTTTATTTTCTGCCATAACAGTTAACACTTTTCTGTATGCTCTTCAGCATTTATTCGACAGCAAAAAAGAATTTATTGGCTGTATTCCTTTTGGTATCATTTTATGTCTTTTAAGCTATAACACATTAAGTATCTGGCCGGCATTTATTCTGCATGCAACCCTTGCTGTTATTTATGAAGGAAGTTTGCTTTTCAATAATTCTTTTAAAACTAATCTATCATGAAAATTTTAATCACCGGAGCTACCGGATATATCGGCCACCCGCTGGCCATAAAATTAGCTTCTTCAGGACATCAGGTTCATATACTTGTTAGAAATCTGCAATCCAACAATATCCCTTTTCATCCAAATATTAGGGTATTTCAAGGTGATATTACAAACCGGGCATCTATTAAACCGGCCATTAAAGATTGTAAACAGGTTTTTCATGTTGCTGCTTACGTTAAACTGTCAAGTAAAAATTCGGAGCTGTTTTATAAAATCAATGTAACAGGGACAGAAAACATGCTGATAGAATCCCAGGAGGCCGGAGTTGAAAAATTTATTTATACCAGCAGTGTTGCCGTATTGGGTCCTTCGTTGAAATTTCCTATAACCGAAAACGATCCCCGGATTAAAAAATTTGAAAATGATTATGAACTCACTAAATGTATTGCGGAAAACTTGGTCAAAACATTTAGTAAAAAGGGATTGCCGGGTATTATTCTCAATCTCTCCAGAGTTTATGGTCCAGGTGTTGGAGTGTATTCAAACGGAGTAAACAAATTTATTTCCTGGGTGATTAATAAGCGTTTCTTAATAGTTCCGGATAAACAAAATATTACAGCTAATTATGTTTTCATTGATGATGTGATTGAAGGCCATTTACTGGCAATGAGAAACGGAAAAGCAGGCGAAAGCTATATAATTGGGGGGGAAAATATAAGCTATAAAAAATTATTTCCCATTATAAAAAAAATAGCCGGAGTAAGCACCCGGTTTATAAAGATCCCTTATAATTTATTAAAAGCCGGGTTTTACCTGGGCTATATTCTTTCAAAATTCCGGGAATCCGAAAACAATATTTCTCCCAAAATATTAGAGCAATTATTCACAAACAGGTGTGTATCAAGTCAAAAAGCTATAAATCAATTGGGATATACTATCACTCCCCTCCAAACTGGCATCCAAAAAACAATTAACTACTTAAACCAATAATCAAATGAAATCACTTAAGTACACTTTAATTACAGGCGCCAGTGAAGGATTTGGAAAATCACTGGCAATAGAATGTGCAATTCGCGAAATGAACCTGGTGTTAGTAGCATTACCGGGACCTCAATTACACAATCTGGCAATTTATATTGAGAAAAATTATCCTGTTTCTGTTATTGCTTTTGAATTAGATCTGCGTACTGAAAGCAACTGTTTAAAGCTTTACGAGGAAATAAAGTCCAAAAAAATCAACTTACAATACATAATCAATAATGCAGGCTTATTAAGTCGCGGATATTTTAGTGAAATGGAAACGGAATACGTTCTTGATCAAATAAAGGTGAATGTAATTGCGCCCACTATTCTCATAAAATTATTTTTAAGAGACCTTCAAGATAATGCACCATCCGGAATTTTAAATGTAAGCAGTATGGCTAGCTTTTTCTATTTGCCGCAAAAACAAGTGTACGGTGCAACCAAATCTTACCTCTTGTCTTTTTCGCGAAGCTTACAAAGAGAACTAAAAAAATGCAAGGTTTCTGTTAGCACAGTCTGTCCGGGAGGCATGAATACCTCTTATAAACTAATTTATCAAAACAGAAAAGGAAACTGGGGATCACGTTTATCTATTATGGAACCAGAAGACGTTGCACGCATCGCTGTTTGTGGAATGCTAAAAGGGAAAAAGCTAATTATACCAGGGTTTATGAACAATTTTTTTATGGTTCTTGACAAAATTTTACCTCTGTTTATTAATGATATGATAACAGAATATTTTATGAATAAAGCAACTTCGCAGGATATTAAACCCACTTCATTTTCAGAAAAGATTGATTTATATTCAATTAAGCTTAAATCAGACTATAACAGAGAATCTGCCTGATTGATCAGAACAGAACACCTAAAAAGTATATGTGATTGATTGCAAACGTTTTTCAAATTGAATTATTAAATAACTTAATCATGAAAACAAAAACAATTAAACCCGCCCATTTATTGATTTATGGCTTGCTAATTTCATTAATGATTTTGGCCTGTCAAAGTTATTACAAAACCCATCCGGCAGGAAACAACCCTTCGGAAATTACCTCATTGAATTCATCCAACAGATATTTTATTTTAAGAGATAACAATCATGCTTACCATTTAAAGGACATTCAACTTAGTTCTGATCAGCAATCATTTACAGGTAAACTGGAATATTTGCCATCAAATCATTTAATGCGCTTAAATAAATCTAAAAAAGAAAAATACACCTATAGCAAATCAAACTCGGATAAAGAGGTATTAAATGAGGTCCATTTTTACACTTCTTTTCCCCTTCCTGCTACAATTTCCGATAGGGATAGTGTAGTAAACGTGAACCTAAGTCAAATTGACAAAATAGAGGTAGTGGAAAAAGACCAGAAAAGAACTACCCAGAGTTATATTATCGGAGGCATTGGATACTCAGCTGGAGCGGTTGTTCTGGCAGGAATTATAATTGCAGCAACAAAAAGTTCGTGCCCTTTTGTAAGTGCCTATAATAACGGAGAATTTTCATTGCAGGGAGAAATTTATGGTGGTGCTATCTATCCTCAGCTTGCAAGGAATGATTTTATGCCCTTAAAGCTAGAACCTTTAGGAGATAGGCTGTCAATAAAAATAAGCAATGAACTAAAAGAATTGCAGTTCACAGATATCGCAAATCTGCAGATTATTACTCACCTTAAAACATCAAGGATTCTGTCAGACCCGGAAGGTAAATTATATTCCATCACAAATCCTCAACATCCTTTTAGAGCAACACTAAATAGCCGAAAAAATGTATTATCGGCTATTCGCGAATCGAATGACGATGAAATCCTTTACATGGATGATACCACAACTACTGATGCGGTAAATTATGTGGTTCTCAATTTTAAAAAGTCAGAAACTTATCAAAAAGGGAAACTAATTCTAACCCTAAAAAACTCATACTGGCTTGATTTCCTTTACGGAGAAATCGCCAAAGGTTTTGGGAATTATTATAATACTTATTTAAAAAAACAAAGTAAAAAACCGGTCGCAGAACTCAATAAATGGATTAGTGACCAGAAAATTCCATTACAGATCTCTGTTAAAACATCTGCAGGATGGAAAACTATAAGCAATTTAAACACAATTGGTCCGGTAGCATACCGTGATATAGTTATTCCGGTAAACCTGAATGACATTAGTGATGAAAGCATCTCTGTTAAGTTAAGTTCAGGATTTATGTTTTGGGAGCTGGACTATGCAGCGATGGATTTTACAGATAGTGAGAATTTTTCAGTTAAAGAAACTCAACCGGATACTGCTGTTAATGAAAAAGGAGAAGATGTATTGGCAAAATTAAAATCAGCTGATGGCATTTATCTGGAGCAACCATCGCCTGGTGATGTTACTACTTTGACATATAGCTATGAACCAGTCAGCAATAGTTCTCTTACACAAACATATATCTTACATAGTAAAGGATACTACCAACATATACGGAACTATCAGAACAAGCCGGATGTAGATTTTCTGAAACAATTTACCAAAGCAAATGCCTTTAATCTTTTTAGCAGAAAACACTATAAAGATTTACACGGAGAATTTCTAAAAGTACTTGCAAGTAATTAAACAGAGAAATTATGGAAACTGCAATTGTAACAACCATTCGCACTGATCTGGGTGAAGCGAAATTCCTTCCGCAAGCAAAAATATATAGTCAGAAAAATAATCAAGTAAAGACTTTTGAAAGACTGGAAATATATCTGATTTGGAAAGCGATAAAACTTAAAATATTCTGGTATTCATGTCTGATACTTAAAAATCCGGGGCATATTTCAAGAATATATAAGCAGATGCTGAATATTAGAAGTAATGTTTGGGGTGGCGATTTAAAAAAAATGCACAAGATAAATGGCCGCTACTATTTTAACATGTACACTCCTGGCTGGCCTTCCAATGCGTATGATCAGTTAATAAAAACAGAACTACGCCGGCATATTTCACCTGTTGTACAAACAGAAAAACTTTCATTCGTATTTTTCGCAATCACCCGAAAATGTCCATTAAGATGCGAACATTGTTTTGAATGGGATAATCTGAATAAAAAAGAAACACTTAGCCTGACGAATATTTTAAAAGCTATCGACATTTATCAGAAAGAAGGTGCTTTACAATTTCATTTTAGCGGAGGTGAGCCAATGGTTCGGATCAAAGATCTTTTGCAAATCCTGAAATATGCCAGTAAAAAAAGTGAATGCTGGGTACTTAGTTCAGGTTTTAATCTCACTCAAAAAAATGCATTTGCTCTTAAAAATGCAGGTTGTACCGGGATAGTCATTAGTATAGATCATTACATTGCGGAAGTTCATGATCTTTTCCGTGGTCATCACAATTCCTTTCAGGATGCGCTAACAGCTGTAAAAGCTGCAAAAAATGCGAATATGGTTGTATCAATCAGTGTTTGCGCCACCAAAAGTTTTATTGATGGAAACCATTTGATCCCATATCTAGAATTTGCTAAAAATTTGGGCGTGCAATTTATTCAGGTTTTAGAACCCCGTGATCTGGGGAATTATACTGGGAAGGATGTTTTATTGAATGAGAATCATATTCAGCAATTGGAAGAAGTATTTCTAAAAGTAAATCATTCAGCAGAATATCAGAATTATCCAACTTTACTATATCATGGATTTCACCAAAGACGAATCGGTTGTTTTTCTGGTAGCAGAAGTATTTATATTGATTCTGCCGGCGACGTGCATGCCTGTCCATTTTGTCATACAGCATCTTATAACATCATTGATTTGATTGAGTCGGGAGAATTTAAAATTCCCCAAAAAGAAAATCAATGTCCCCGTTTTGGGAAGATCGCATAAAAATGCCCCCAAATAAGTGTCTAACTTTTTGGGGGCACTCTGTTTCAGGAGGCTTTTTAAGTATTATTTTCCAAATTTCATTTTCAACTGTTCCAGCATATCGTTATTGATAGGCTTGGCAGGTTCTTTAGGTTTTTGTGGCTGAGGATTTGACCTCGGTTGATTTTGCTTTTCCTGCTCTGCAGACATTTTTGCATGACGCTCTACTCTTAAAGCTTCCTTTTTACCATTCCATCTTACCCAGATTTTCTCAAGACAACGTTTGGTGTACAACGGAAAATCTCCGTTTTGCATCCATGCATAATAACTTGGCTCACTTTGAAAAACATCTTCCACACATTTCCCTTTGTGCTTTCCAAAATTTATAATTTCAATTCCTTCTTCATTATAAACCATCCGTGCAGCAAAATCTACAGGTTTATTCAAATTTGTGAAAGCATGCAATGACTCAATATCATTTTTAACAGGAACAGATCTGTTACCCTTTTTATCTTCAAATTCTACTCCGTCGTACTTATCAAGCTGAGCTAATAAAACTTCATAAGTAGCTTTAATATCAGCTTCCGCGGAATGCGCATTCTCAATACTTTTACCACAGTAATATTGATAAGCAGCTTTTAATGTACGTTGCTCCATCTGGTGAAAAATGTTCTGAACATCCACAAAGCGTCGGTTATCTAAATCAAAATCTACTTTTGCCCGTAAAAATTCTTCGGCCAAAACCGGAATATCAAACTTGTTTGAGTTATAGCCTGCCAGATCACAATCATCTAAAAAACGGGCAAGTTCTTCTGCTGCATCCTTAAATGTAGCTTGGTCCTTTATATCTTCATCGTAAATACCATGTACCAAAGATGATTCAAGCGGAATTGGAATTCCGGGATTGATACGCATAGTTTTTACATCTTCAGTTCCATCAGGCATAGCCTTTAAAATAGATATTTCGACAATACGGTCGGAAGCTACGTTGACACCCGTGGTTTCAAGATCAAAAAATGCCAGAGGGCGTTTAAGGTTTAATTTCATAATATTAACTAAAAATTAGAATGCCGAGTAGAATACCTATTACCATGATCAGATACATTAATACTTCGGTAGTTGCAAAACGTTTGTATTTTGTCCAGAAGGTATAATTAGTTTTTTGCTTGGCCATTTTATTCAGGATTTCTCCCGGGTTGTAAAATTAGCAATTATATGTTTAGCCCTGAGTTTTTTTCCATTTAACGGTATATCAAAGTTGAGGAAGGCGCTAATACTTCATATTTTTTAATTATTAAATATGTTAGTATAAAAATAGTTGAAATTTACTTTTTCATAAATAGATAGTTTAGTATGCTATTTATTTGTTTGATTTATAAACAGCTTCCAGTTCATTATAACTAAACTCCTGTTCGTAAATTTTACGGATGTTTTTGCTTTTATTAACAAGCATGGTAGTCGGTAATGCGCCAGACCAGTCTTTACTTATTCGGTCAATATATTCCTGCTGGCTTTTTTCATTAAGCAGGAAAACTTCATTCTCAAATTTCTTTTTCTTCACAAAAGGATTGACTGCACTTTGCAATTTTGATTTAAAATCAACGCTGATCATTAATACTTTTAACGGTTCTGAGCTATAATTAGCCTGCAACTTTTCAAAATTTGGCATTTCTGCCACACAGGGCGAACACCACGTTGCCCAAAAATTAACAACATATACGGTATCTTTTCCGTTCGCAAAACGATTTTCTAACTGATTAATAGTTAATAATTTAACCTGCGCCTGAGAAAATGCTGGTGAAAGAATTAAAAAAAATAAAGAGGCAAATAAAAATTTCTGCATAACGTATTAACGGAAAAATTAGAGATTTAAGATATTAGTATTAAGAATTTCAGGGCTTAACAGAACCGGCACGCGAAAAATATTTGTAATACCAGGGATCTTTTAAATCGCTGATGATTACACCCTTACTGCTGGAAACATGAACAAATTTATTGTTTTTTAGATAAACGCCTACATGACTAAATTTTTGCCCATCGAAATCGAAAAAAACCAGATCGCCTTCTTTTAGCTCATTTTCATACTTCCTCTTGATTTGTCCGGCCATATCCCGGGAAATGCGGGCGGTTTCAACATTATAAATTTCGCGTTCAAGTATATTGGTAAAGGCAGAACAATCTACTCCGCTTTTATCTAAACCACCCATTTTATGCGGAATTCCCATCCAGCTATCAATAAAACGATATAGTTTTTCATTTTCTATTTCACGCTCATTCACATTTAAAACGATAGAATAACGCTCTTTAACACTCCCCGATTTAATTGTCCGGTTACGAAATTTAGAAGAATCTGTAATGATTTTTTTGCTTTTGCAGGATGAAAAACCAATGCAGAAAATTATCGCTGATAAGCAAACCTGAATTTTAAAACTCATATTTCGCAATGTCGTTCATTAAGAAAGCTTATTCAATAGTAGTTTTTCCACATACGTGGATAGCAGTATAATTATTAGCTCAGAATTCCTGTTCTAATTTTATTAATTTTGGCGGAATAAAAATTTATATAATGTCTAAAACTAAACTTACAGTAAATAACAACGGCTCCTTGCGTGTTGAAGGAGATTTTGAAATAGTTGATAAAGATGGGAATGTGTATGATTTGGGCGGACGGGAATTGGTTTCAGTTTGCCGTTGCGGATTATCTCAAAACAAACCTTTTTGCGACGGATCTCATAAAGGTCATTTTGAGCACGAAGCTGTAGCTTTTGCTTTGCCTCCAAAAAAACAAGCTTAATTTATTGGCCAGATCCCTAAACGGATCTGGTTTCTATTTCCAGCAGTCTGCAATAGAACTTCTGGAAACCGCTCCGGCCATGGGCGCCGCTCCATACATGTTTAAAACTGTTTTGGTCCAGTTATAATGATCATAATATAGTTTGCTCCTATAATTCTGTTTTACTTCCTGCCCTACAGCAATAACCGGAATCTGACTTTCTGACTTCTCGTTGGTTTCATCAAAATAAGCCACAAAAACAGAGTTATGAGTTTTACACCAGTTAATCAGATTTTCTAAATTAGATTTCAACCATCTATCACCCTGTAAAATGGATCCATCATGCATATCATTATTTAAATTCGGACTGATGCAAACTACATTTTCCAGCATATTATAATCTTTTGGAAAATCTGAAAAAGATTTGTTAGCAGATGCATCTACATTTGAAAAAATGGTTGTTGGATTATGCTTTTCGCGATAAGCGCCTGAAGAACAAATATCTGATCCCTGATAAGGCAGATCTTCGCTGTACCAGGCAAAAGTTTTTCCACGTTCTTTCAAGCGTGTAAACATATTCGGAATTTTAAATGGTTTTCCGGATATACAGTCGTCACTTGTAATACCATTCCTTGTTCCTGCAAACCATCTGATATATTCCGGATACGAAGGATGTCCCAACGCGTGGGTATTTGTAAATAATGTCCCTTGGTTTATTAATGAATTAATAAAGGGAGCTGAAGCGGAATTAACAATTTGTGAATAGCCCTTATTTTCAAACCAAACAAATATAATATGATCCGGTTGCGGGATTGTGTCTGCCAGATTTTTCCCTTCAGTAGAATTTGCATAAGTTTCAAAATCCACAGCCTTTTTATTGCAGGCAATAATTAAGAATAAAAAAGAAGCAAATAATATGAATATGTTTCTCAACTTTTCAGATTTGAAATTCGGCTAAAACAAGAAGTGAATTTAAGAATACAGATCAGTATTCACCATTAATTTTCAATAAAAATGCAATGCTTATATTCAAACATTACAGGCTAACAGACTAATAAAAGTAATTTACCTGCGTTTCTATTCGTTTAGCTGTATATTCATATATCCTATAAAAAAAATTGGACTTCAGTAATATTCACTTATGCCTAATCAATCAAATTCTAATGATAGTTTAAAAAGTTTAGGTTCTATAAAACCAGAATCAGGAGGTTCGCTATATAAAAATAAGCGTCAGTTTGAGAAGGATACGATCTTTAAAGTTTTCCCGGTTACGATAAACCAGGAAGATCCTTCTGACCAATTATATAAATGGTACAAAAATGAATCTTTGAAATTAAAACGATTAGGGGATGAACCTGCTGTAAATTTTGAAAATATTGTCTCCGTAGGTCTAAGTACTGATGATTCTTTCCCCTACGTAGAGGCTGAGTTTGTAGATGGCTTATCCCTTGAAGAATTAACAGCAAAGCCCTATTCGCCAATTCTGAATATTGATGAAATATTAAAACTAACTATTCAGTTATCCGGCGTTTTAAATACAATCCATAAAAAAGAGATCGCACACATGCAGATCAATTCTGCTAACATCAGGCATCTCATTAAATCCGGAAAATATATTTTAACCGGATTTGGAGAAAACCTTATAAAACCTGAAGAAAAAAATGTTAAAAATTCAGGTAGTAGATTAGTTGATCCATACCAGAAAGATGTTTGCGATTTGGCAAAGCTTTTATATTTTTTATTGAGCGGGGAGGTATTTTCAAAAGATAAATTCAAAAATGAAAACGCTTTCGCGGAAGACATTGTAGAATCCAGAAAAAAATATTTGCCTGCCGACTGGTCCGAAGCGAAGAAAAAATCAGAATTACAAATTCCTGTTTGGTTAACTGATTTAATCCGCATTGCCCTTCAACTGGATAAAAAATTAAGTTTTATTAACGGTTTCGAGCTGAACCTGGCTGTAATACCTTATACTGAATTAAATACCACTAAAGAAAAGGAATTAACGGCAGCTATTCCAGCTGCATCGGGGGCTGCGTTACCAACTACAATTGCTGAAGCAGCAGAGAAAGAAAAGGAAATATCCAGACTTAAGGCCATTCTGGTCCAAAAAGATGGTCAGTTAAATGTGTATAAATATCAAAGCGCCGAGTTTGCCAGAAAGCAAAAATTCATGCTTTCTCCGCTCGTCATGATTTCTTTGGCAGTAGTTTTTCTTTTACTACTTGGCTTTGTGGCATACTCGCTGTTTTTTAGCAAAGCTGATGGAAATCTTTCAGCGTCAACATTTTCTCCAACCGATACAGCAACAGAAGTTAAACAAAAAACCTTTCAAACCTTAGATTCTACAGCCTTATTAGATTCAATAACCAGAAGTTTAAATAAGGGCATGGATTCCATCATCAATAAATACCAGACAGAAAGTTCTGCAGAAAATGAGGAACCCATAACAGAAACAGGCAAAAAAGAAAATGTAAAAAAAGAAGTTCCTGAAAAAACTATTGAAAAGTCAAAAATAGTTCCGAAGAAAACTCCGGTTGTTAAAAAACCACCGGTGGTACAAACCAAACCTAAACCTGTTGAGAAAGAAAGTCCGGAAAATGCTTATGTTAAAAGTGTAAAATATACGGTAGCTGTTCAAAAGGCATATTTTTACGATGAGCCGGATGTAAGAACCCGCAGACCTTTATATCTTTCTGCCGATACCGGAAGTTCAGACCTGACTGCATCACAGGAATCAAATGGATTTATTTACGTTGTATTTTTTAACACAGAAGGAGAAATTACAAAGGGATGGTTAAGAAAACAAGATTTGAGGGTTAGTTATTAAAAA
>JBBRCI010000044.1:0-23576 GCA_038204935.1 Sphingobacteriales bacterium
CAAATCACCTGATGGAAGAATTGCCAATACCGGTTTTAACGAAGCCAGTTTCAGCGGAATGCTGGGCCTGAATAAAAAATGGGGTTACGCTCATTTAAACCTATCTAGTTTTTATAACAATATTGGTTTGCCCGATTTTGAGAGAAATAATTCGGGACAGTTTGAAGATCAGAATGGCAATATATTTAACGAATCGCAGCTACAATCAAGGGAAACCTTGCTGCCGTCTCAAAATATCCGTCATTACAAGGCAGCTGTAAACAGCAATTTAATTCTGGGCCATAATCGATTACGCTCAACATTGGCGTATCAGAATAACCAGCGTCGCGAGTTTGTAGATACTAAAGTGAATTCAAATTTATACTTCAATCTTCAAACATATTCTTATGATCTGAAATATACAATTGCCGAGAATAACGGCTGGGAACCTGTAATTGGCGCTTCCGGTTCTTTTCAGGATAATAAAAATCATGCGGAAGAATTGCTTATCCCGGATTATAGTTCTGCGGAATTTGGCTTTTTTGCTTACGCGAAGAAAAGTTGGAACAGCACTACTTTTAACATCGGTGCACGATTTGATCACAAATCAATATCCGGAATCCGGATGGAGCAGGATGGTAAATCGAAGTTCAATAATTTCGACAATACGTTTTCAAACCTGAGCGGAGCCGCAGGTTTTACGCAGGAGTTTAATGATTTACTGAGCTTAAAAGCCAATATTGGAAGTGCTTTTCGTTCTCCAAATATAGCTGAGTTAAGTTCGGATGGTGTACACGAAGGAACGTTCAGATACGAGATCGGAAATAATGATTTAAAACCGGAGAAAAGCTATTACAGCGATATGGCGCTGGAATTGAATAGCGACAAAATTCACGCAAGTTTTGGAATTTATAATAATTTAATAAACAATTACATCTACAACCGGCAGATTAATAATGAAACTGTGCTTGCCAATAATGAGACTTTGCCTGCCTACCGTTATGTGCAGGACAATGCCAATTTATACGGAACAGAAATCGGCTTAGACATTCATCCCATTGAATTGATTCATTTGGAGAATAGTTTTTCATATACACATGCTCAAAATCTGGAAACTGATAATCCATTGCCATTTATTCCGGCTGCAGTTTTAAGGAATGAATTGAGATTTGAACCTGCATCCGCAAAAGGTAAATTAAAAAGCACATATTTCTCTCTAAGCCTGCAGAGTGTTTTTAGTCAGAAAAGAGTTGACGTTTTTGAAACTGCAAGTGCCGGTTATATGCTGGTAAATACAGCAATCGGTACCACATTTATGTTAAAAAATCAGCCATTGCGAATTAATATTTCCGCAAATAATTTATTTGATAAAGCATATTACGACCATCTAAGCCGCTTTAAACCCGGCAGACTTGACGAAACTGATCCAACTCGTGGATACTACAATCAGGGAAGAAACATTGCCATTGGTTTTTATATGCCATTTGTATTGAGAAAATAATTAAGATTTTGATTAGTTAAGTGAGAGGCCCTGTCTGCAAATTGCAGCAGGGTTTTTTGTAAAAGTCTTAGATGATTGGTTTAGCCACCCCCAATGTTTTTAAATACACTTTTCTTTCAGCCTGTTTTTATTTGCGGTTATGAGGGCTAAGCCTTCCCACTGCCTTAGTAGCAAATAAAAGAAGCCGCGGCTCTTTTTGCATACTTTTTCCAGCTGCAGAAAAAAAGTAATTCCCGCGGAAGGCTACAGAAGAAAATATTCTACAAATGATTGTTTGTTTTTAAACTTCCTGCAATTCGATATAGCATCTATTATTTTCGTTTATCACTTTCTCCACAGAGATTTCTCATTGCATTTCGAAATGACGGCTTGATTCCCGCGGAAGGCGACAAAAGAAAATAATTCATAAACTTAGGTTTGATTTTAAACTTACTGCAAAAAGTTAAAGCAAGAATTTATTGATAGTCTGTCCGCCTCATTGCCGGCGGTCGGCTTAGTTCTTTTTTCTTGAAAAAAAAAGAACCAAAAATTCAAGGCTGCACAGTTTTGGCTAAAAGCTTTCAAAAATGCTAACTGCAATTCGAGCCGTGGGAATGGCAGTAATAAATCAAAGACATAACAACACTTCTCCGAATTGCTTTCTGCAGTAATTTATGATTGTTTCAGCATGCATTTTTGAAACCTTTCTTTACGCCAATTCCTGTGAGGCCGAAAAAAGAGTGGTAATCGGAATTTGCAGTTTTTTAGTTTGCAGTTTAGCCACAGCAATTTGCCTTAGTCCGTCGCTAGTCCTGAATTGGTAATTTAGCCCTTAGCAATGTTTTTAAATACGCTTTCTTTCGGCCTGTTTTTATTTGCGGTTGTGATGGTTAGCCTTCGCTCTGACATTGTAGCAAATAAAAGAAGCCGCGGCGTTGTTATTCACTCTTTTTAGTTGTTTTTTGGGTGTTCATGGTCTCCCTTTGGTCGGCATGCATACTTTCTTTCCACTGCAGGAAAGAAGGTATGTCCCCGAAGGGACTGAAGATAATATTTTACAGGTGTAAGTTTGCTTATAAACTTCCTGCAATTCGATATAGCATCCATTATTTTCGTTTATCACTTTCTCCACAGAGATTTCTCATTGCATTTCGAAATGACGGCTTGATTCCCGCGGAAGGCGACAAAAGAAAATAATTCATAAACTTAGGTTTGATTTTAAACTTACTGCAAAAAGTCAAAGCTAGAATTTATTGATAGCCAATCCGCCTTATAGCGGCGGCTGCCAAATACTTTTTGTCTTGAAACAAAAAGTATTCAAAAAATTCAAGGCTTCACAGTTTTGGCTAAAAGCTTTTAAAAATGCTAACTGCAATTCGAGCCGTGGGAATGGCAGTAATAAATCAAAGACATAACAACACTTCTCCGAATTGCTTTCTGCAGTAATTTATGATTGTTTCAGCATGCATTTTTGAAACCTTTCTTAACGCCAATTCCTGTGAGGCCGAAAAAAGAGTGGAAATCGGAGTTTGCAGTTTTTTAGTTTGCAGTTTAGCCACAGCAATTTGCATTAGTAAATCGCCAGAATGAATTGGTAGTTGAGCCACAGTAATGTTTTTAAATACGCTTTATTTCGGCCTGTTTTTATTTGCGGTTGTGATGGTTTAGCCTTCGCTCTGACATTGTAGCAAATAAAAGAAGCCGCGGCGTAGTTATTCACTCTTTTTAGTTGTTTTTTGGGTGTTCATGGTCTCCCTTTGGTCGGCATGCATACTTTCTTTCCGCTGTAGGAAAGAAAGTATGTCCCCGAAGGGACTGAAGATAATATTTTACAGGTTTAAGTTTGCTTATAAACTTCCTGCAATTCGATATAACATCGATTATTTTCGTTTTTCACTTTCTCCACAGAGATTTCTCATTGCATTCGAAATAACGGCATAGCTTATTCCATTCCCTTTAAAAACTCAACAGACTTCTTAATATCAACCGCTAACAACCTGTCATTATCATTCGAAGAAACAAATTGGCGATAATCGGCAACAAGTTTTTCCAATTCCGGAGAAGTTTTTAAAGGTCTCCTGAATTCCAAAGCCTGCGCTGCATTCATTAATTCAATAGCCAAAATCCGTTCTGTATTATTTAAAACACGTAAACATTTAGTGGCCGCATTGGCGCCCATACTTACATGATCTTCTTGTCCGTTACTGGATACAATTGAATCTATAGAAGCGGGTGTACACAGTTGTTTATTTTCGCTGGCAATTGATGCTGCTGTATATTGCGGAATCATGAATCCGGAATTTAAACCCGCATTTTTAATCAGAAAATTTGGCAAGCCACGCTGACCGGAAATTAATTGATAGGTGCGTCTTTCAGAAATAGAGCCCAGTTCTGAAATGGCGATACATAAAAAGTCGAATGCAAAAGCAAGCGGCTGACCGTGAAAATTTCCTGCAGAAATGATCTCATCTTCCTCGGGAAAAATATTTGGATTATCGGTAACCGAATTTACTTCAATATCAAAAATTGATGCGGTGTAGTTGATAGTATCTTTACTAGCGCCATGAACCTGCGGCATGCAACGGAAAGAATACGGATCCTGAACCTGCTTAAATCCTTTATTGCTAAGCTCACTTTCAGTTAATAAATTGAAAATTCTTTCAGCAGTTTTCAACTGTCCTTTGTGCGGCCGTATTTGGTGACTTAATGATTTGAAGGGATCTATGCGGCAGTCAAAAGCATCCGCGGAAAGCGCACCGATCACATCAGCTCTATCAGCCAGTTTCTGACTTCTTAGCAGGATGTGAATTCCGTAAGCAGCCATAAACTGAGTTCCGTTTATTAAAGCCAAACCTTCTTTAGATTGCAGATTTAATGGTTCCTGTTCAATTCTATTATACCATTCCTCAGATGTAATTCTTTTGCCTTCTACATACACTTCGCCGGCACCAATTAAAGGCAAGGCGAGGTGTGCCAGCGGAGCCAGATCGCCGGAAGCGCCCAAAGAACCCTGCGTATAAATTACCGGAAGTACATTTTCATTGTACATGAAAATCAGGCGTTCAATTGTTTCCAGACTGATTCCGGAATTACCGTATGAAAGCGACTGAATTTTTAGCAAAAGCATCAATTTCACAATTTCATGAGGAACCAGATCCCCTGTTCCGCAGGCATGCGAAAGCAATAAATTATGTTGAAGTTGTATTAATTTATCATTCGGGACAACCACATTCTGGAGAAATCCAAAACCGGTATTTATTCCATAAATGGGATCTTTAGCTTCCTGTAATTTGTTATCCAGGAATTCCCTGCATCTGATAACAGCTTTGCGGGAGCCTTTGCTCAATTCAATTTTGTAATTCTGATTCAGCAGCTTTTCTAAAACCGATAAAGAAAGATGCTCTGATCCTATTTGATATTGACTCATTTATTACTTTGGTTAATGAACCAAAAATGACAAAAAGAGCCGATAAAATTGATTTTATTTTTCGCGTGGACTATAATTAACGCTTGTGCTTACCGAAATTACCTCGGCAATTTTATTAAAAACCAACCGCGGTATCTTGATTTTATGATCTTCTAGTTTGACATCAAAATTAGTGTCGAGAATAATTGAATTCGGAGCAACTTTAAGCTTCCCTTTTAATGTTCTTTTCTGATTTACGCCATGAATATTCAGTATTCCACTGGCACTCACATCATACGTTCCGGTCTTGCTAAAGTCTATTGCTTCATTTATTTTCCCTTTAAAAGTGGCATACGGATAGCGTTCACTTTCCATATAGTTCTCATTAAAATGCTCCTGCATTAACTTGTTTCTAAACTCAAACTGGCCGACCGGAACCTTTACCACAATTTCATTATTCGCCGTATTTAGCAGAGAAATAAGTTTATCATTTTTAGCGTCAATATCTTCTAAAGGAGCTTTTGAAAAAAAGCTAATCTTTCCTGAATTAGTAGAATATATTACATTCTGGGCATATATAAAGGAGTAAGAGCAGCATAGAAATAATAACAGGATCAGCTTTTTCATTTGAATAAATTTATATAAATAATTTTCTTCCGGAGACTTATTTTCTGCGGGACGCTATTCCCGTTTTATCTTTTTGTTAAAGCTAAATGTTCTGGAGATATTAAATCCAAAATGAACATCGCCATCTCCCCAGGTTCCGGTTGTTTCAGTAATAAACTGTCTTTCTACCATTCCGTAGGAGTTTGTAAACAGTAACTGAAAAACGTGTCCGCCTGTTTCTATATCGTAACTAAATGACAAATTATTGTTATAACCCATATCTATTTGTTTTGGGAACACATAAAAGTACTCTCCGTTAATCGAAGTTCTTTTAGTGACTTTTAACCTCCCGCCAATGCCTGTAGCGAAAACGGTTTTAGAATCAGTAAAATTATCAGGCCGTTCCCTGTAAATTATAGTTGGTGAAAGCTGTAAAGAAAGAGTTTCACTAAATTTGCGGGCAAGCAGTAACTGACCTGTATAACTGCTTCTTTCCTTTCCGCTAAGTGCGGGAACCGATTTTAGTGTCCTTAAGGAATATCCTGCAAAAGCGGATAAAGAAACAGGGATGTTATTTGCTCCAATTGTTTGCTTTAACAACTTAGCTTTCGCGAAAAAATCATAATTCTTTTCAAAAGAGCTACGGCCGATTCCTATCATTAAACGATTGGTAAGTCCGTATTCCAAAGCAAGCCGGTTGGTTGCTGCATCTAAACCATAAAAATTCTCAAAACCACGGTTAACGCGGTCAAATCGGTGTGAGATTATAAAATCAAGATTATTTTTGCCAACTATCTCAACAGAATGTCCGTTAATTATGCGAATACCTTTGAAACTTGTATTAGCCACCCGGACTTCATTACTGTCTTTAGCCATTTCCATCAGATCATCCTGGGCAAATGCTAACAAAGGAATACTCAGTAAACATGCAGCTATAAAACCTCTCATAATTTATGATTCATAAACACGCAAAGTATTTCCACTTAAGCTGGTATTATATTTTTTCAAATTCCGGGGAGCCGGACCACGTAATTTAACACCGTTAGAGTCAAAAGCAGAACCATGCGCAGCATCTTGTAATGAACAAGGAAATATATTGGTACCTCCCTGGTATGTCATCGGGTTTCCAGCATGAGAGCAGGCACCTTCAAGAGCGATGTAATTTGCCCCATTTTTGGCAATGATCACACCATTAATAATGGTCCATCCTCTGTTGTTGATATTTGTGTCTGTAGAAACATCCAAATTAAAATCCAGTTTATTCCCAGGTGGATTTGGTACCGGACTTGGCGAAGGTGAACCCGTATCACCTTTTCCGCAGGCACCTAAACAGGATGTAATAATTATTGAACCGGCACCAACTCCCATCAGGGAGATAAAATTCTTCCTTTTCATAATTTATAGTTTTGATTTCTTCAGGAGATACGTGTTTAACTTTGAAAGGGTTTATCGCGGCAGATTGAAATAATAAGAAATAAAAAAATTGATATTTATTGATCGGTTTTCCAAATAAAAAAACCTCTGAAAATTTAATTCCAGAGGTTTAAGAAGAGCGTTGAATTTATTATTATCCTTTCGGATCAAGAATAGTATTGATCCTTACCAAAGCATCTTCTAAATGCGCTCTGATAATAGAGTTATTAAATTTTGGCAATGATGTTTTAATTTCTGAAGCCAGTAATTTCAACTCTCTGCGAGCCATCGGGCGGATATCTGAAGTAGAAACATCAATCTGAGTTCCTAAAAAAGCAGAAATAAATTGAGGAGGAATTCCATCTGGTACAACCTGCTCTTTAGTCATTAAATATTCCATACGCTCGATATATGCACGCTGTAAATTACGACGGTAGGTATCTACATTTGCTCCGGTTTTTAATTCGGACCAGATGCCACTATGTACATCAGCAAATAATTCGTTGATATTATATGCTTGGTCGTTGTTTTTTACGGAGTTATCAATTACTCTGCCCAGGCGGCTAAAATCAAGAACACCGTTTAATACACTAACCTGACTACGGCGTAATCTGTCAACAATACCTGCTTTATCAAACTTATTTAAAATGCTCTGATCAAGCATCCAGTTTGGAGTAGCAAAAGCTTGCTCATTAATAAATTTCATGGCGCCGCGTTGCTTTGCTTCAGAAACGTGGGTATAAACCGGTCCTTTTTGCTCGTATGTTTTATCATTCTCGTAAATACCGCCAATGTTAGAACGAACATGACCCATATAACGGCTCCACTGAGAAATTACTTCACCGTATAATTCTTCAAGATTATCATAAGATTTTCCTTCTTCGTAGGTCCATTTTTCAATGTTTGGAAGAATACGCTTTAAGTTTGCAATTCCATAAGTGGACGCTTTAACAGCATCATCTCCTAAATCTTCAGACTGCGATCTTGGATCAATTGGGTTGCCGGTTTGGCGGCCATAGAAATACAATGGATTGCCTGCTTTTTCTACCGTCCATTTATTTAATATCTGAGCTTCCTGCTCGGGGGTTTTGCTATCAAACCAGGTATATCCCCATTTAATGGCCCATTTATCATATTCTCCGATTCCGGGATATAATAAAACGCCTTCATCGCCCGGCTGGGCAATGTAATTAAAACGGGCATAATCCATAATGGATGGCGCTGTTCCGCCCATACGTTTAGTGAACGAAGCAGAACGTAAAGAATCTACCGGGAATGCAACGCTTGAACCAAAGTTATGCGGCAAACCCAATGTATGTCCCACTTCGTGCGAAGACACAAAACGAACCAATTGACCCATTAATTCGTCTTTGAATTTTGGTGTACGTGACTCCGGATTAATTGCTGCAGTTTGAATAAAGAACCAGTTACGCACCAAATTCATTACGTTGTGGTACCAACCAATATCAGACTCCAAAATTTCGCCGGAGCGTGGATCTGAAATGTGCGGACCGTATGCATTCGCAATATTGGAAGCAAAATAACGGATCACCGAATAACGTGCATCTTCAGGAGACCAGTCCGGATCATTTGTTGGCGCTTCTAAACAGGTAATGGCGTTTTTAAAACCGGCAGCCTCAAAAGCAACATTCCAGTCTTTAACACCTGCAATTAAATACGGGCGCCATTTTGCCGGCGTTGCCGGATCCAGGTAATAAACAATTTGTTTTTTTGGTTCTACCAACTCACCACGCTTGTAAGCTTCCGGATCTTTAGGCTCCAGTTTCCAGCGGTGAATGTAACGCGTAACTTCCGCACGCTGAGCATCCAGACCATAATCTGTTTGGCTTTGGCCGAAGTAACCAACGCGGTCATCACCTAATCGTGCCTGAAATGGAACTTTAGGTAAAAGCAACATGGAGTTATGAATTTCAACGGTCATAGAACCAATTGATTTATCACCCGGCGCATCCATTGCCTTGTAAGTTTTCAGAGAGCTTACCTCAATGTTGATCGGGAATGATTTAATGGTGTCAACATAGGTTCTGCTGTCATCCATTGCGGTTATTTTGTACTTGGTGCGCAATTCCTGCGGTAAACCCAAAGACTGTACATCTTTTGCATACAAATCAGTAACATCAATTACTACAGAATTAGAATCCTTATTAAAGGCCTTCACGTCAAACGAAGCCAGAACTGCATCAAGGTTCGAGTTTAAAACAGACTCATACATTGGTGTTCCTTTTGCAGCAATATTATCGTAAGATGGAATACGTATAAAAACTTGCTTTTCGCGAAGCTGCCATTTCCAAACCTGCTCGTTCAATTCTTCGCCACCATAAGTTCCATCTACTGTTGGTGTTTTAGCATAGCGGGTAACCACCAGCATTTCGCGGTTAAATAATGAATCAGGAATTTCGTAATAGTATTTTCCGTCCAGGCGATGAACTTTAAATAAACCATTATCTGTTTTGGCCTTATCAGTAATTACATCTTTATAAGGTTTTACAGCGGTTTTTGACGCGGCTGCAGGAGCCGGAGCGGCAACAGTTGCGGGAGCCGGTAAATCAGATTTTTTTTTCTTTTTAGTTTGTGCTTCCGCAGAACTTAAACCACCTGCCAGAAGCAGGGCGGCCAGAGCAACATACGGAACTGAACGTAAATTTTTACTCATGTTAATAATTTTTAAAGTTTTGGTTAATATGCAATTAAGCAAAATTAGAAGAAGGTTTCACTTTAGACCTGTTTTAACGGGAAAGTTACAGACAGTTTGTTTTGCTTATAATTAGATATTTGTGATGATAATCCTTTTAATATAAAAATAAGGGCCTGTAAATCATCTTTACAAGCCCTTTTTATTACTTTCTTTCTCCGGCTTCTTCCGGTTCAGATTCTGCTTCGGGTTCAAAATTCATTTCCCCTTTTCCTCCCGCAGAAATTGTTAAGGTTTGTTTTGATTTATCTCCTTTAGAATTTACAACTTCGACCGAATATTTTCCGGCCTGCAGATAAACTTTCCCGCTATCGGCTTTTTTAAGCTCTACTTTTTTATCCTTACTTAATTCTTTCTCATAATCTGAGGTTTTAGAATCATCAATACTCAAATTATAATCTGCATAATTTAATCCCGCTTTAGCGGTATCTGCAAATGATTTAAGCAGCAAATCTTTTTCTGAGTAAATATTAATAGTTACAATTCCGGCTGTTTTAGCATAATAAGGAATTACAAATTCAGGTTCGTAAACCTCATCGAATTTTCTTCCCCAGGCAGCACTGTAGTTTACAGACTTCATGTTAAACACATTTAAGTCTTTACTCATTACTTCATTTGTCAATTGCTCTACTTCAGCAATGTTAACACGATATAATGAACGTCCGTGCGTTGCAACAATCAGATCATTTTCTCTTGTTTGTATAGCCAGATCATGAACAGCCACCGATGGCATTTTTCCGTTAAAACTCATAAAAGATTTTCCGCCATCTAAAGACATGTATAAACCGTGATCTGTACCGGCAAAAAGCAATTCTTTATTCTTTGGATCTTGTTTTACCACGTTTACAGGTTCAGCAGGAAGATTTAGGCCAATGCGTTCCCAGCTTTGGCCAAAATCTGTGGATTTGTAGATATAAGAATTGAAGTCATCAAAACGATATCCGTTAAGGGAAACATATACCGTTCCTTCATCAAAATTAGATGCAGTTACCTGCGATACCCATAAATTCTGAGGCAATTTATCTGAGATTTTTGTCCAGGTATATCCACCGTCTTTACTAACGTGAATTAAACCGTCATCGCTTCCGGCATAAATTAACCCGAATTTTAATGGCGATTCATCAATTGCCGTTAAAGTTCCGTAAGCTACATCTCCATATTTACCGCCTTTTGTCAGATCACCCGAAAGGGTTATAAAATCTGTTCCTTTATTTAACGACCGATGGAATTTATTGGATCCGAAATAGATCACATCCTGATTATGTTTTGAAATTAAAATTGGTGATTCCCAGTTCCATCTTAAGGGACGTTCGCCCAATTCGTGTTTAGGCTGGAAATTAATTCGATCCTTACTTTCTTTATCAAAACGTCCGTAAGCGCCATATTGAGATCCGGTGTAAACCAGATCATTTTCGCGGGTATCTACTGAAACCTGCATTCCATCGCCACCCCAAATACGTTTATATGGATAATCGCCGTCATCATACCAATCATAACTTGCTTCGTAATTGGAAGGACCAAACCAAACGCCATTGTCCTGTAAGCCGCCATATACATTATATGGTTTTGCCATATCAACCGCAACAGAGTAAAACTGACCAACCGCAGGCGTATTTGCTTTGAACCAGTTTTTACCATCATCATAAGAAATATTTATTCCACCGTCATTTCCATTAATGATGTGACCATCTTTTTTAGGATCTACCCATAATGCATGATGATCACTATGAACGTTGCTTCCATTGATATTTTTAAAGGTTTTTCCTCCGTCATCAGAGCGCCAGATAGGAACTCCCATAATATAAATTTTATCCGGATTGGTAGCTGAAACGCGGATCTGACCAAAATAATAACCATAAGTATTATACACTCCGCGTAGATCGTCGGTATTGGTTTTTGTCCAGGTTTTGCCGGCATTATCGCTTCTGTAAACCTCTGCTTCAATTATGTCTGTTCCAAACATTTGCGAATTGGCGTCTTCCAGATATTCTACCAACGCAACTGGTTTAATCTTATCATTGAACACATCATTTTTAATAGATTTTGCAGTGTATTTTGGCGGGAAACGGTTGGCTTTTAAGAATTGATTGATCTCTTCATCCTCCAGCTTTGCGAAATCGTTTTTAGACATTTTTCTGAAATCATCTTTTCCCAGTTTCTTATCTTTATCCTTTTTTTCGGTTTCTTTTCTTGGCGATTGATTATCTACAATGGCGTAAATAATCTCGGGATTTTTAGGAAAAACTGCCAGACCAATACGTCCAATACCTTCTCCTTTGGGAAAACCGCTGTTACCGCCTGAAATTAAATTCCAGCTTTCTCCACCGTCTGTACTTTTATAAATTCCGGAAGTAGAACCACCTTCTACAAAGTTCCATGCACGGCGTTCGCGTTTCCACATGGAAGCGTATAAAACTTTAGCATCATTCGGATCAGAAACCAAATCTATTGCTCCGGTATTATCATCTATAAATAAAGTCTGTTTCCAGGTTTTTCCGCCATCTGTAGTTTTGTAAACGCCTCTTTCTTTATTGGGAGAATATAAATGGCCCAAAGCCGCTACCCAGGCATTGTTTGCATTTTGTGGATCTAAAATTATACGACCAATATGGTGTGATTCTGGGAGTCCGGCCCATTGCCAGTTTTTACCGCCATCTGTACTTTTATAAATTCCATTTCCGGCATAGGATGAACGGCTGGAATTGTTTTCGCCGGTACCAATCCAAATCACGTTATTTTTCCAGTCAACCGCAATGTCTCCAATTGTCATGCTGGCTTCGTGATCAAAAAGCGGTTCAAAAGAAATTCCGTTATTCACAGTATGCCATAATCCGCCGGAGGCGTAAGCAATATAGAATTCTGTTGGATCCGCATCATTCACGTCCACATCAGTTATTCGTCCACTCATAACCGTCGGACCAATTGAATTGAATTTCACTTGGTTGACCAATGATTTTTCATCCAGATTTTTTCTGGTTTCATAGCTTTTCTGAATGCTTGCCGAAGAACTGGCTTGCGGCGTTGAAGCATTATTTTTTTTCTTTTGTGCCTGTACAGAATAAGCCGAGAAGATTGTCAGGAGGAAAAAGGAAAGGAATTTATTCATTATAAAATATTTATGTTGTAATAAGGATTTTGCGTTTTAAATACGCCTTTGCAGCGTTAAAATTACCCGGCTTCTTTCTTTAGCGCCCTTGGCAACAACCTCTAAGATAAAACTTCTATCATTACGAGAGCGGAAAAGATTATCAATTTCCTGCATAGACATTTCAGTAACAGGTTTAAAGTTGATGCTCAGAATTTCATCGTCTTTGCCCAGGCCCACATATTCGGCAGGAGAAAAAGGTTCTACACGGGTGATAACAACCCGTTTAAAATCATCACCACCCGAAGCGAGTTCCATACCGCTCATATCATGTTCAAAAGGTTCTTTTAAATAGGAAGATGGCTTTATATACATCGCTTCACGCGAGTAATCAAAAACAACATCAAAACGGCGTAAAATACTGTTTCCAATACTTCCGTTGCGACTTACTGAACGAACCTTATCGCCAACATCAGAAAATCTGGGAAACGCGGAAATTACGTTTTCCAGTTTATACTTACCAATTTTTACAGAAGGAATCCGGCCTATATAGCCATTAATTGCTCCTGTTAAACCTATACCCAAATTTGCAGCAATATTAACTTCCGGCAAATCAAAAGGCTCACCTTTATAGGTTTCTAAAGATATCGGGTGACCGGCACCTGTATCAATAATTAGTTTGGCTGGTATTTTCTCACCGTTACTTAATGTAATATCACTTACCATGTAAGGTTTTCTCTCTTCAATTGTGAGCGGAATTTTAGAACCTTTTCGCGGAATATAAAGTCTATCCGGCCGGTAAATTATAATAGAACTTAAAGGATAACTGATGCGGACAGTAAAGCTGGCGAAGAATTCATAGCCAATAAGCCCGTGAACCGGCATTCCTGCAAAACTGGAAAGTTCAAAAACATCTTTTTTAAGTATTGCTGCAGAAATTGATTTTGCTTTTGTTGTGCCAATTTCAACTTCTAATGATGGGGCAACAAAAGCCGTCAGATCACTGCCTTCGCCAAAGCCTGTTACTTTAATGCTACGCAGATTAAGCATATTGATGGTATCAACCAATGCCGGATCTGTTATCAGAAAAAGACCTACACCCGTATCGAGCACAAAATTATACGGACCTTTTCCATTAATTTTTAATGGAATGATCATCAGGTTTTTTACCAGTTTAAAAGGAATGGATTCGCGGTTTCGTTTTCCGGCAAATTCAAAAAACTGTGCATTTACAGAACTGCATAACAGGCAAAAACCGGTAAAGAATACCAGAAATGTTTTGAAAAAATGCTTCCTGTATAAATTCGGCATTAAGGAGTTCCTTTAAATCAATTGGAATATTATTCTAGTTTAGGAATAAAATTTTGTTAAAAGCAGGTTTTCCTAAAATACATATGATAAAATAGTTTGCTACTTTTAATTTATGAAATTTAGAGTTTATTTCCTTTTCCTGGCAGCAGTATTTATTTCGCAAGTTTTTAGTTCGTACACTAAACCTCCCGGGAAGATTAAAAGGATGATCAAAAATTCAGCGATTTTGAATGATCATTTTACTGGCTTTGCACTTTATGATCCTGTAAAGAAAAAAATGCTGGCACAGCAGTTTAGCGATAAATATTTTACGCCTGCATCTAACACGAAGCTCTATACTTTTTACACCGCATTAAAACTTTTAAAAGATTCAGTTCCAACTCTGCAATATATTGTAAAAGGCGATTCGTTAATATTTTGGGCTGCGGCCGATCCTACATTTCTTCATCCGGATTTCCAACAAAATGTAATAACTAAACTTCAAAATTCAGGTAAAAAAATATATTGGTCGCCGGGAGTTTACAAGGGTAGCTTTTATGGAACGGGCTGGTCGTATGATGATTTCAACGAATATTACCAACCAGAAATATCTGAATTGCCTTTGTATGGAAATGTTATCCGCAGCAGCGTGATTAATGGAAGATTAATCAACAGTCCAATATTTACCGACAGCACATTTACTTTGCTAACTGACAGCTCGGTTAACAAAGGAAATTTCCGCTTAAAGCGAAATATTTTGAGCAATATTTTTATACAACCACTTATTACAATTGCAACAAATTACAAGCAGGAAACTCCATTTAAAATAAGCAATGAACTTATCAGTAAACTGTTGAAACAAAGTCTTCCAAATTATGAAGGAATGGTTAATTACCTGAAACCTGTTCAGACTAAAATCATGTTTAATACGCCGGCAGATACTGTTTATAAACATATGCTTTTGCCAAGCGATAATTTTATTGCCGAACATTTACTTTTGAATTGCTCTGTCCAAAATAATTTGGAAATGAATACTGATTCAGTAATCAGTTATATGAAAATGAAATATCTTTCCGATTTGCCTGATGAAATTCAATGGGTTGATGGATCCGGATTATCCCGGCAAAATCTGTTTTCTCCGCGGGATATGGTTGCTCTTTGTGAAAAAATTTACGAAGCTGCCGGATCTGAAGAAAGACTATTTGATTTATTACCGAAAGGCGGAAAAACCGGAACACTGAAAAATTATTTCAAATCAGAAAAGGAACCTTTTGTATTTGCTAAAACCGGTTCTCTTTCTAACAATCACAACCTTACGGGATTTATTAAAACACGTAAAGGGAAAACGCTGATATTCTCTTTTATGAATAACAATTATGTTCGACCAACTTCAGATATCCGCAAAGAAATGGACCGCATTTTAACTATGGTACATGATAAATATTAAGTGTAATTATTTATTTATACTAACTCTGTTTTGCTTAATTTTTAACGATTCTTTTGCTCAGGATACGTTGATTTATAATACAAAATATTTATCAAAACCGGATACCGTATTGATATTTAAACCAAAGCAATATTCTCCTCAAAAAAGCTGGCCATTATTGTATTTATTGCATGGTTATGGGGGAAACTATAATCAATGGAATTCTATTATTGATGCACAGTCTAAAGCAGATAAATACGGATTTGTAATTGTTTGTCCGGATGCTAATTTAAATAGCTGGTACATTAACTCTCCATTAAAAAAAGACAGTCAGTTTCAGAGCTTTTTTTACGAAGATTTATTCCCCGACATTTCCAGGAAATATAAGGTAAAGTTAAGTGAGGTTTTTATTAGCGGGTTAAGTATGGGTGGTCAGGGAGCGCTAAATCTATTTATAAATAAACCTGAGATGTTCTTAAGTGCCGGAAGTACAAGTGGTGTTATGGATTTATATAAATCAAGTGACAAATATGGTTTAACTGCACTAATTGGTTCCGCATCCGACAGCATAACCTGGACAAAATACTCTATCATCAATCAAATAAAAAAAATATCAGGCTCAGAAAAAGCTATAATTTTTGATTGCGGAAATCAGGATCCATTTTATGAAAGTAATTTAAAGCTCATGGAAAAATGCAATGAATTAAAATTGAATGCAACATTCATTTCACAACCCGGCAAGCATAATCGCGAATACTGGTCAAAATCAATTATCAGGCAATTAGACTTTTTTAAATTGCTGGTTTCTGATTAAGTATTTTTGGTTTCCACCTCACCTTTAGAGTTTTCTACTTCTTCATGTTCTTGCGAAGGTAAAACTTTCACCGTTTTCTCTTTCTCGGTTTGAATGATATGAACTGCGTAGGATGCCGGTTTAATTTTCCCTCCGTAACATTCAGAATAAACCTGGGTAAATTCGGCACCGAAATATAGAATTGCCGAGGTATAATAAACCCAGACCAAAATTACAATTATAGAACCAGCAGCTCCGTACGCAGAGCCGGGACCAACCTTTTCAATATACAAACCAATTAAAAATTTGCCGATAATAAACAAAGCAGCTGTAAAAAAAGCACCCACACGAACGTCTTTCCAGCTAATTTCAACATCAGGCAAAAATTTAAAAATGATTCCGAATAGGGCTGAAATTATTGTGAACGTAAGTGCAAAGTTAAAAATATTAACAAAAACTAAAGTCACATCCGGAAAGTACTGTGTCAGCTGATCACTTAAAGCGAGTATAACACCATTAATAATTAATGAAACAACAAGTAAAAATCCAAGGCTTATAATCATTGAAAAAGAAAGAACTCTGTTTATGAGCATCTTTTTCCAGCCCTTTTTGGGCTTTGCTTTTACCCGCCAGATTTGATTTATCGAATCCTGCATCTCTATAAAAACTCCTGTTGCACCAATAAATAAAGTTCCAATACCAACGATGAGAGCAAAAGTTGAATCTTTTTGTAATGATACTTGCTTAATTATTGTCTGTATTTGCAAAGCCGCCTGGTTACCTACCATACCGTTAATCTCATAAAAAAGCTTGCGGTTAATAGCATCTTCACCATAAAAAAAACTAGCCAGAAAAATTAGCATAATTAACAGTGGCGCCATAGCAAAAACAGTATAATAAGCCAAAGAAGCACTCTTTTGAAGGGCTTTATCATCAATAAAAGCACTAAAAGAACCTTTAAATATTCCCCAGACTTTGTTGCTGGTTTTCTTTATTTTCTTTGCATCCATCTCAATTCTTTAAATTTATAATGATATTGAACAGCAAGTGTTTTGATAATTTTAAATTACCGTTTTTATATCAATAATTATGAGTCTCAAATTTGTAAGCATATTTCTGCTTTTTTCTGCTTTTGGTTTAACAAATAAGACCATTATTTCCAAAGAGACTGTCATATATATCGTCAGACATGCCGAAAAAGAAACCTCTGATCCGGCAAATAACAATCCAGATTTAAATGAAGCTGGCAAAACAAGAGCCAAAGATCTGGTTAGTGAATTAAAGAAAGGAAAGTTTTCTGCCGTGTTCAGTACAGATTATAAAAGAACCATGCAAACGGCTGCCCCGGTTGCACAAAGATCCGGAGTCCCGGTTTTAACTTATAAAGCAAATGATTTTAAAGGTTTGGCAGAATTAGTCAGATCTGATTATCTCAACAAAAAAATACTAATTGTGGGCCATTCCAATACCATTTTAGAAATAGCAAAAGCTTTTGGTACAGATCCTGAAATAGAGAAATTACAGGACGATGATTACGATCTGTTAATAAAAATTACTATTGATAAAAATGGAATTGCCGACCTAAAAATCAGCCGTTACGGACAGAAACATCATTCCACAGAATTATTGGTTTTAAATTAAATTCCCACCCAAATTTATCATGAAACAAAGAACATATAAACCTGTTAAATCCATCAACATATAAATTATAGAACTATGCGCTGGCTAGGAAGACGCGGAAGCGGAAATATTGAAGATCGCCGCAGTGGCGGTGGTGGCGGACTTGCCCTTGGTGGCGGCGCCATTGTGGTAGCAATTATTTTAGGATTAATTACCGGTAAAAATCCATTAGAAATGCTGGATATGGTCCAATCCGGCGGAGCACCACAGGAACAAACCACTGCTACAACATCCCCAACAGACGAAGCTGGTAAGTTTGTAGATGTTGTTTTAGGTGATACAGATGAGGTTTGGGCCGAAATATTTAAAGAAAACGGCTCAACTTACCAGGAACCTCACCTTGTTTTATTCAGCGGACGAGTTGCTTCGGCATGTGGTTCTGCCAGTGCCGCAACCGGACCATTTTATTGCCCATCCGATCAAAAAGTTTATATAGATCTTTCATTTAAAGATGAACTTTCTCAACGTTTTGGGGCCGCTGGAGATTTTCCCATGGCTTACGTAATTGCTCACGAGGTGGGCCATCACGTTCAGAATTTAATGGGAACTTCAGATAAAATGCAGGAAATGCGTGGTCGCGTAAGCGAAGCAGAATACAACCGGATGTCTGTCAAACTAGAATTGCAGGCTGATTTTTATGCAGGCGTTTGGGCAAAACATGCTCAGAAAATGTTCAACAGCATTGAAGATGGAGATATTGAAGAAGCATTAACTGCAGCAAATGCCATTGGCGATGATCGGCTGCAAAAGCAATCTCAGGGAGAAATTGTACCAGATTCCTTTACACACGGAACTTCCGCTCAACGCATGCGCTGGTTTAAAAAAGGATACGAAACCGGTGATATTAGTCAAGGAGATACCTTTAACGCAACAAGTTTATAGAAAGAAATTTATTCAAAACAGAAAGCCTTCTTCAAATTGAGGAAGGCTTTCTTATGGAAAATCAAATTTGAATTGCTTTTAATGGTAGTCCTGCTTTACGCTGTAGCCTCATTTGCAAAAAGCAAATTCGGGCTGCCGCTTCAATCAGGTTTAAATTTCAGGGCTATTTTCGTTATCAATGTTTCTATCAGGCGTCGTTCCGTAGAATTTCCAGTGGTGGTTTTGCCAGAATGCTTCTGCTGTTAAACATTCCGATTAGAACTGTTAAAGTTGAGATAATAAAGAACAAAGCCAGCACCGGTAATGGCTTGGGACTAAATGTAGTTTCGAAACTGAAATGAGCCAAGGCCCAGCTGGAAGCTAAGGCAAGTAATATTCCGCTAAAAGATGCTAAAGCTCCCAGGAAAAAATATTCCATTGCAGTAATTATTAAGATTTGTTTACGGCTCGCACCTAAAGTACGAAGCAAAACACTTTCTTGTATCCGCTGATACTTACTGATCAACACCGAAGCTATCAGAACAATAATGCCGGTTATGATGCTGAAGCCAGCCATAAAACGAATAACGAAACCAATTTTATCCAGAATTTCGTCCAGTACGCTAAGTACCAAACCCAGATCTATCATAGAAATATTGGGGAAAGTTTTAACAATAGCTTTTTGATAACTGGCAGATTGTGCCGCAGAACCTACCTTGGTAATTAACACATGAAACTGCGGAGCATCTTCTAAAATTCCTTCCGGAAAAATAACCAGAAAGTTTGTTTGGATCCGGTTCCAGTCCACTTTTCTAAAGCTGCCAATTTCTGTTTCAACTGGTACACCCTGAACATTGAAAAGCATTTTATCGCCAATTTTTAAATGATTTCTTGTTGCATAACCTTCATCCATAGAAATTGGAACAAGTTTATTTTCTGTAGCATGCCCGATCCATTTGCCTTCCGTAATTTTTTCGGTTGATGTTAAACTATCCCGATAGGTAATTCTAAATTCTCTATCGTAAATACGTGAGGAAATCTCAGAACTGCTGTCTTTTTTTGCCTGAATGGCGGTTTTGCCGTTAATTTCTTCTAAGCGCATCGTCACCACCGGAACCTCCTGCATAATTGGGAAGCCCATTTTTTTGGTCAGATCGGCAACTTGCTTTTGCTGATTCGTCTGTATATCAAACAAAACCATATTAGGCTGATTTCCGCTTGCTGATAAATTTACACGGCCAATTAAAATATCCTGTACAAAGAATAGTGTACAGATAAATGCAGTTCCTAATCCGATGGACGTGATCAGAATTAACGTTTGATTATTGGGGCGGAAAAGATTTGCAAAACCTTGTCGCCATAAATAATTCCATGACGATGGGAAAAATTTTCGAGCCAGAAACATCAGCAAGGCAGCCATTCCTGCCAGAATCAAAAACGAAAAAACAACACTAAGCGTAAAAAATATCGTCTGTTTCCATTCACCAAGCTGCATAAAACTAAAACAGAATATGAATAATACAATTAAGAAATACACCAGCCATTTTACCGGATCTTTAAACAAATGAGTTTCTTCTAGTGAGATCCGTAAGGTATTTAATGGCGAAATATTGCGAACAGAAACCAACGGTAAAAGCGCAAATAAAACCGAAATAATAATTCCTAAACCAATTCCCTGCAAAATAGCCGTCCAGGAAATTACAGCAGATATTTCTATTGGAAGGAAATCTTTTAAAACGGCCGGCAAAACCTGCTGAATTAATGTTCCGGCAATTGCGCCAACCACCGAACCAATAAAACCTATTCCAACAATCTGGATCAGGTAAATTATAAATGCTTGCTTAGAACTTGCGCCCAAACAGCGAAGTATAGCAATGGTGCCAATCTTTTCACGAATGTAAATATGAATGGCACTGGCAACACCAATGCAGCCAAGCAGCAATGCAATAAAGCCTACAAGCGATAAAAATTGGGTGAGATCTTTAAAAGATCTGCCGGTATTTTCCTTACGGGATTCTACCGTTTCAAAATTCAATTCTGACTTATCAAGCCGGGGCTCAATTTCTTTTGCAAAACTCTTTACTTTTTTTGGATCTTTAAATTTGAAATAGAAATTATAGCTAATTCTGCTGCCTTTTTGCGATAAACCTGTTTGCTCCAGATAATTTAACGGGATATAAATAATAGGTGCTACGGCTGCAGAAAATCCGGTTTGTCCGGGCGCTTTATTTAAAACACCTGCTATTTTAAAACTTAGGTTTCCAAGTTTAATAGAATCACCAACCGAAGCATCAAATTGAATCATCAAGGTTTTATCTACCAAAGCATCTTTATTTTCCCTGAAAGTTTTGCTTGCCGAAACGGGCTGGGTTTCTATATCGCCGTAATAAGGAAAATTTCCTTTCAATGCTCTCACCTGTACCAGCCGTGTTCCCTGAGATTTTGTAAAATACACCATCGAAGCAAAGCTTCGTTCCTGAGAACGATCATCGCCAATGGAATCCATCCAGCTTTCAACCCCGGGCATCAGCGCTTTATTTGTTTCTATAACCAAATCAGCGCCAAGCAAAGTTTTCGCCTGATCATCAATATCACGGTTCAGATTATCGCCGAAGGAATAAATTGCCACAAGAGCCGCAATTCCTAAAATAATTGAAGAAATAAACAGAAATAAGCGGGAGCGATTGCGTCTGCTATCACGCCAGGCCATTAATAAAAGCCAGCGAAAATTTAAAGAACCGGGTGATGAGAACTGATTATTCTTTTCCATATTTCAGCTCGTCAACCATCTCTATGTTATTCAATTCATCAGAAACTAAAACTCCGCCCTTTAATTTGATAATTCGTTGCGTTTTAGCAGCTATATCAAGGTTATGCGTTACCATGACCAGCGTAGTTCCAGCTTCCGTATTCAAATCGAAAATTAATTTTTCAACCTTATCACTTGTTTCTGCATCCAGATTACCTGTTGGCTCATCAGCAAATAAAATTTTGGGTTTATTGGAAAATGCTCTGGCAAGCGAGACCCGTTGTTGCTCTCCACCGGATAACTGCGTGGGATAATGGTTAATCCGATCTGCCAAACCTACTTTATCAAGTAATTCAATTGCGTTTTTCCGGATATTTTTTTCGCCCCGTAATTCAAGCGGAACCATTACATTTTCTAAAGCCGTTAAGGTGGGTAACAACTGGAAATTTTGAAAAATAAATCCTACATATTGATTTCGCACCTGCGCTCTCTGGTCTTCGGTTAAATCATCCAAACGGATTCCGTTAAGCTCCACAATTCCGGAACTGGAACGATCCAATCCGGCACATAACCCTAAAAGCGTTGTCTTTCCGCTTCCCGATGGACCAACAATAGAAATAGTTGAACCCTCCAGAACGTTAAAACTTACTTTATCTAAAACGGTTAACGTATGCCCCGCACTTTGATAAGTTTTTGTAAGATTGCTGATGCTTAAAATATTTTCCACAATTAATTTATGATTAGATGTAGCTTAGGTACAATTGTTTCGGCCTAATAATAACGCCCGATTTTCGAAATTAACGGAATAACTAAACTTAAGTGTCATTAATATGTTTAAACATCTTTAAAGCGCACAAAATTTAATCATGATCAAACTTCCGTATTACATTTTATCCCTTACAGTTTTGCTTTTTTCGGCATGCGCTAATAACCCTCAAAATGAAAGTTCTTCAAAAGATTCGGCCACAAACAAGACTGATACAACGCAGGAAACACATGTTAAAACCATATTGTTTTTTGGAAACAGTTTAACTGCCGGTTATGGTGTAGAACCTGAGAATGCTTTTCCAGCCTTAATTGGCGATAAAATAGATTCATTAAATCTCCCATATAAAGTTGTAAATGCTGGCCTTAGCGGCGAAACTACTGCAGGTGGAAAAAACAGAATTCAGTGGGTTTTGAAATCGCCTTGCGATATTTTTGTGTTGGAATTAGGTGCCAATGATGGTTTACGAGGAATCGAGGTTAAAGAAACATCACAAAATTTACAATCAATTATAGATTTGGTAAAAGCCAGAAATCCGGATGTAAAACTGGTTTTAACAGGAATGGAAGTTCCACCTAATATGGGACGAAGCTATTCGGCAGATTTTCATTCCATTTTTCCCGGTCTGGCGAAAAAAAACAATATGGCGTTTGTTCCTTTTTTACTGGAGGGAGTTGCCGGAAATCCCGAATTAAATCAGGGAGATGGAATTCACCCGACAGAAAAAGGTCATGAAATTTTAGCAGAAAATGTGTGGATGGTTTTAAAACCACTTTTAGTGAAAAACTGAAGATAAAAAATATGGAAAAGGAAATTCATTTAATAGGTATCAGCGGAAGCTTAAGAAAAGGCTCTTTAAATACTATGCTTTTGAAAGAGGCAGCAAAACTGGTTCCTAAGGGAGTTAATTTAGAAATTATTTCTTTTGAAGATTTGCCAGTTTATAATGGTGATTTTGACATTCCCGAAAAACCGGAGCGACCGGCAGCGGTACATATTTTCAGAGATTCATTAGCAAAAGCAGATGGCCTGGTGATTGTCTCTCCGGAATACAATTATTCTATCCCGGGAGGATTAAAAAATGCAATTGACTGGGCTTCACGCGGAGAAGATTCACCTATCAGAAATAAACCTTTAGCATTAATGGGAGCTACACCCGGAATGTGGGGAACGGTGAGAATGCAAAATGCTTTTTTGCCCATTATCCAAACTATGGGAATGAAATCTGTACAAAAACCGGAGATTTTATTGGCGCAGGCGAATAAAAAATTTGACGAAAACGGGAATCTTACAGACGAGAAAGCGAAAGAATTAATTGCCAAAAAGCTT